>PKVB01000141.1 GCA_003131365.1 Gemmatimonadota bacterium
TGGAAGACGATCACATCGTCGAGCCTGTTGAGGAACTCGGGGTTGAAGACGTGCTGCATCTCTTCCTTCACCTTCTCCGCGATCCGCTCGAAGTTCGATTTGGCGTCGGGCGCGTGGAAGCCCAGGCCGCGACCCTTGGTGATGTCGCGGGCTCCGACGTTCGAGGTCATGATCACGACCGTGTTCTTGAAGTCGATCACGCGCCCATAGTTGTCGGTGAGGTGGCCTTCGTCGAGAACCTGCAGCAGGATGTTGAAGACATCGGGATGCGCCTTCTCGATCTCGTCGAGCAGCACCACGCTGTACGGCTTGCGCCGCACGGCCTTGGTCAGCGTTCCCGAATCCTCGTAGCCCACGTACCCCGGAGGCGCGCCAATGAGGCGGGACACCGAGAACTTTTCCATGTACTCGCTCATGTCGACGCGAATGAGGGCAGCGGGATCGGCGAACAGGAACTTCGCCAGGGCGCGCGCGACTTCGGTCTTTCCAACACCGGTCGGGCCAGAGAATATGAACGAGCCGATCGGACGATTCGGATCCTTGAGCCCGGCGCGGCTGCGACGGATCGAGCGCGCTAGAGCCTTGATCGCCTCTTCCTGCGCGACCACGGAGACGTGCATCTCCTCTTCCATGCGCAACAGTCTGGCGGTCTCCGCTTCCTGGAGACGCATCACCGGGATGCCGGTCCACCGGCTCACGATGAACGAGACTTCCTCCTCGCCCAGCACCGGTCGATGCGACTGCCGGTGCTTTTCCCATTCCTCCTGCTTGCGCCGGATTTCCCCCTGCAGCTCGCGCTCACGATCACGGAGCGAGGCAGCGCGCTCGAAATTCTGATCGCGGACAGCTGCTTCCTTGTCGATGTTCACGGCGTCCAGCTGTCCCTTGAGCTCGGCCACGGCCGGCGGCGGAGACTGCGTCGCAAGGCGCGCTCTCGCTCCAGCCTCATCGATCACGTCAATTGCCTTGTCGGGCAGGAATCTGTCGGTGATGTAGCGCTCCGACAGCTTCGCCGCGGATTCCAGCGTCGCATCGGGAATCGTAACCTTGTGGTGCTCCTCGTACTTCTTGCGAAGCCCCTTGAGGATCTCCACGGTCTCGTCGACCGAAGGCGGCTCCACGATCACGGTCTGGAAGCGGCGCTCAAGAGCGCCATCCTTCTCGATGTACTTGCGGTACTCGTCGAGCGTGGTGGCGCCGATGGCGCGCAGCTCACCACGCGCCAGAGCCGGTTTGAGCAGGTTGGCGGCGTCGATGGCCCCCTCGGCCGCGCCGGCGCCCACAAGCGTATGCAGCTCGTCGATGAACAGGATGACGTTCTTGTTCTGCGCGATCTCGTTCATGACCGCCTTCAGGCGCTCCTCGAACTGACCACGATACTTGGTGCCAGCGATCACCGCCGCCATGTCGAGCGACAGCACGCGATTGTCGCGCAATGAATCGGGGCACTCGCCGTTGGCGATGAGCTGGGCGAGTCCTTCGACGATGGCCGTCTTGCCGACGCCTGGCTCACCGATGAGCACCGGGTTGTTCTTCTTGCGGCGCGTGAGGATTTCCATCACGCGCTCGATTTCCTTGGCGCGGCCGATCGTCGGATCGAGCTGGTTGTCGGCGGCGAGCTGGGTCAGGTCTCTGCAGAAGTGATCGAGCGCGGGAGTCTTCGACTTCTTTTCTCCCTTGCCCGTCTGCGTCTGCGTAGTGCCCGGTGTTCCCTGCGTCGCGGATGGAGTGCCGCCCTGCGGCATCTCGGTGCCGAGCAGGCGTAGCGTCTCCGCCTTCGCCGCGTCGAGGTTCACGCCGGCATCGGTCAGAACCTGCGCCGCAATTCCCTTCTCTTCGCGCAGCAATCCGAGCAGCAGGTGCTCGGTGCCGACGTAACCGTGGCTCAGATCACGGGCTTCGCCCATGGCGAGCTCGAGTACTTTCTTGGCGCGCGACGTATAGGGGAGATCGGGTCCGGTCGCGGCTGCGGCCTTACCCTTCTTCACGGTCTCCTCGATCTTCTGCTGAATCTCGTCGAGGTCGACGCTTAGGTTTTGGAGGACCGCTGCGGCGACACCTTCGCCTTCGCGGATCAGACCGAGCAGGATGTGCTCGGTGCCTACGTATTCGTGATGGAGTCTTGCTGCCTCCTCACGTGCCATGGCGAGAACTTTTCGTACTCGCTCAGTGAAGTTGTACCCGTTCATTTCAGCGATTCCTCAGTGCGGCAGCTGGTTTCTTCGCGTGCGAGACAGTGTGGATCACTGCGGCGCGCGTGATTACCCGCTACCCCTTACTCCGACTCTGTAGCCAGCGTCTCCCGCACGTATCGAGCGCGTGCGACATTCGCTTCGCTTTCCGTCAGCGCTCTTCCCTCGGTATGGCCGAGGTGCGCCAACTGACTAAATATCAGGAGCTTGTTGAGAGTATATACACTGAGACCGCTTATCAGTTTCAACCCGACAGCCAGTCGCACGCCGCTCAAATAATTCATCGCTTCTTCGAAGCTCAAGCTGCGTGCATATCGCAGCGTGCCAAAGGCACGCCATAGCTTGTCTTCTATAATATAACCCGCATCGCGCAACAGAACTCGCCGCGCTTCTTCTTCGCGCTCTATTACATGTCTTACGACGCGCACGAGGTAATCAAGTAACTCGCCCTCCGATCTGCCAAGCGTCGTCTGATTCGAGATCTGGAAAAAATTTCCGACTACTTCGCTCCCCTCGCCGTACATCCCCCGATATGTGAGACCGACCTGCTGGAGGCCAGCCAGTACCTTCCCTATCTCCTTCGTCAGGACCAGCCCTGGAAGATGGATCAGCACCGACGCTCTGAGTCCGGTTCCCACATTGGTGGGACACGCAGTGAGGTAGCCGAACTCGTTGTGAAAGGCGTACGGCACCTTGTTCCCCAGCTCGGCGTCCAGACGCTCGATCACTCCGAACGCGTCGGGAATGTGGAATCCCGAGTGCAGCGCCTGCAGTCGCAGATGATCTTCCTCGTTGACCATGATGCCGACGCCGCGCGACAGGTACACCGCGGCACCGGTGCGCACCGGCTGGTCGTTGAGCCCCGCCAGCTCCTTGCTGACGAGATGACGCTCGTGCAGCAGCAGCCGGTCCTCGGGCGCCAGCTCGTCGACGCGGACGAGTACGCCGTCCTCGATCGACCGCAGGCTGGCAAACGCCTCCCGCACCTGCGTAAGAATCCGCAGCCGCTCGCCGTCGCGGGCTCTCGGCGTGAACGCGTAACCCTCCAGGTTTCGCGCCAGGCGGATCCTGGTCGAGATGACGATGTCGGCGTGCTCGCCCGATGCGTCGAGCCAGCTCGCGCCGCCGTCCGGGAGCAGAGAGAGATCGAGCATTACTCGATTCCCCGCAGCTTGTCGCGGATGTCAGCGGCAAGCTCGAACTGCTCGGACTCGATCGCTCTCTTGAGCCGGTCGCGGAGCTCGGTCGCGTTGGACACGTGCGGCAGCTCGGTAGGAAGGGGCGCCACGTACCGCCGCCCGATGTGGCGGGAGTTGCCGTGCACTCTGCGCAGCAGATCGCGCAGGCTCGACTCGAACGTCTCGTAGCAGTGCGCGCAACCAAGTCGGCCCGTCGCGCGGAAATCGGCCAGCGTTCCCTGGCAGAACGAGCATTGCGCGGGCTCGCCCTTGGCGGCCGGCATCTGCTCGTGAATGGTCTGGAGGAAGTTGTTGATCTGTGGCTTGGCGGCGGTGAGCGTCGTCTCGACGCCGCGCTCCGCCGCGCACTTCTCGCACAGATGCAGCTGTCTCACCCCGCTCCCCTCGATTTCAGTGAGCTGGATAACAGCTTCGCCCTCTTTGCACAGATCGCAAACCATTTATACGACGACCTCGTTTGCTTCGCTATTACTGAGCTGGCCACCCTCCAGCAGCAGCACCCTGTTGGCGCGCGCGGAGAGAGAGCGGCTATGAGTAACGACGACCATCCCGATCTCTAGGTCATTGACGACCTCAGTCAACAATTCATGCAGCATCTCGGCGTTCATCCGATCGAGGTTGCCCGACGGCTCATCGGCCAGAAGGATCTGCGGATCCATGGCCAGGGCGCGGGCGACTGCCGTCCGCTGCTGCTCTCCCCCCGACAGCTGCCCGGGCCGGTGAGTCATCCGGGCGCTCAACCCCACTCGCGCCAGGAGCTCTGCCGCTCTGCTTCGCGCCGCCTCCTCAGGGCGGCCCGCGATCCGGAGTGGCATCATCACGTTCTCGAGCGCCGAGAATTCGCGCAGCAGGTGGTGGAACTGGAACACGAACCCGACGGTGCGATTCCGGAGCTGGCCCAGCTCCGTCTCGTCGCGTCCGTGAACGGGTTCGCCGCCGATCACCACGNNCGCGCGTTGGCTTGTCGAGCGCCCCGAGCACGTGCATGAGGGTGCTCTTGCCGGCGCCGCTGGCGCCGACGATCGCGATCATCTCACCGCGCTGAACGGAGAGATTGACACCGTTCAGAACGTGGAGGACGTTCCCGTCCCCGCCGATGTACGTCTTGTAGACGTCGTGCGCCTCGAGTACGGTCATCGTCATTCGTGCCTGATCGCCTCGATCGGAAAGAGTCTCGATGCCTGCACCGATGGATACACCGTGGCGATCGCGGCGATCGCAATGCTGGCGATCACGATCCACATCACGTCCATCGGCTGCGTCGACACCGGCAGATGGTCGATGAAATAGACCTGCGCGTCGAGCTTGATGAACTGGTACTTGTCGAGGGCAAGCGCGGCGCCGAATCCAAGGACGAGCCCAAGACCCGTCCCCACCACCCCGATCACCAACCCCTGCAGGAAAAATATCCGGCGGATCGACTTGGCCGGCATGCCCATCGCCTTCAGGATTCCGATCTCCTTCGTCTTGTCGGCGACGACCATCGTGAGAGTGCTCACGATGTTGAATGCCGCGACGAGCACGATCAGCAGCAGGATCACTCCCATCCCGAGCTTTTCCAGCTTGAGGGCTTGAAAGAGAGAATGATTCTGCTCCTCCCAGTCCACAGTTCGGTACGGCCACCCGAGCGCGGCGACGAGCCGCGATGCAACGCCCGCCGCCTGCCAGCGGTCGGCGGTCTTCACTTCGATGCCGGTCACTGCATCCCCGAGGTCCGCGAGGCTCTGAGCCTTGTCGAGCGCGACGAACGCGTACGAGTTGTCGTACTCGTACATTCCCGTCGAGACGATTCCTGTCACCTCGAACGTCTCGATCCTTGGAACGAAGCCGCCGGTGACTGGGTTCATCTTGCCGCGGCCGGCCGAGAGAAGATTGATGCTATCTCCAGCCCACTTGTTGAACCTCAAGGCCAGGAGCTTTCCGAGCACGACACCGCGATGTTGTCCGTCGGTGCTGGCGAAACGGAAATCCCCCTGTGTGGCGTGAGAGCGTATGGTCGTCACATCGGACACGCCACGAGCCTGGGGCTGCAGACCTACCACGTACACACCACCCGCGTAGTCGTGACCGGCGGTCATCAGTGCCTCGGTTAGCACGAACGGCGCCGCAGTCACCACGCCGGGTTGCTTCCGCACCTTGTCCAGCACCTGCGGCCAGTCGGTGATCTTGAGATCTTCGCCGTAGCTGAGAACTCGGATGTCGGGACTTCCGACCAGGATCTTCTCACGAAGGTCGTGCTGCAGTCCGTTCATCACTCCTATGATCACGATCAGCGCGCTCACGCCCACCAGCACTCCGCCGATGGCGATGATGCTGATCAGCGAGAGCAGTTTGGATCCTCGACGGCTCCGCAGGTATCTCCACGCAATCTGTAGCTCGAGCTTGGTCACTCTGGTCTCATCGTCGGAAAAAGAATCACATCGCGAATATTTGTCGCGCCGGACAGGTACATGAACAATCGGTCTATGCCGATTCCCACACCACCCATGGGAGGCATTCCGTATTCCATAGCGCGCAGATAATCCTCATCTACCCCGGAAGCCTCTTCATCGCCCGCGGCGAGGAGTTTCGCCTGCGCCTCGAAGCGCCGGCGTTGGTCCAGCGGGTCGTTCAACTCGCTGAACGCGTTGGCCATCTCCTTCCCGTTCGCGAACAGCTCGAACCGCTCCGTGAGCTTGGGGTTTCCGCGCTTGGGCTTCGCCAGAGGCGACAGCTCCACGGGGTAATCCACGACGAACGTCGGCTCCACTAGCGTCGATTCGACGAGCGCCTGGAACATTTCGTCCAGCAGCTTCGGGCGACTCAGGCCTTCCGTCTTTTCTACACCGATGCGGTTCGCAAGTGCGCGCAGCGACGCATCGTCGAGCGCCGTCACGTCCACGCCGGCCGCGGCGTTGAGCGAAGGAATCCACTCGACGCGCGGAAACGGCCGCCGAAAAGTGGGAACGTTCGCGGCGAGCTCCGGCACCGACCGGACCGCCTCCGCCGTTTTTTCGAGCAGTTGTTCGACCAAATCCATCATCGCAGTGTAGTCAGCGTATGCCTGGTAGAACTCCAGCATCGTGAACTCGGGATTGTGCGTGCGATCGATTCCCTCGTTCCTGAAGTCGTGGCCGATCTCGTACACGCGCTCCAGCCCGCCGACGACGAGCCTCTTCAGATAGAGCTCGTCGGCGATGCGCAGATAGAGCGGCATGTTGAGCGCGTTGTGAAGCGTCGTGAACGGACGCGCCGCGGCTCCCCCATAGAGCGGCTGGAGGATCGGCGTCTCGACCTCGAGAAAATCCCGCTGGTCGAGAAAGGAGCGGATCGCGCGCGTCATGCGGGACCGGGCGATGAACAGAGCGCGAACCTCGGGATGCACCGCCAGATCCGCGTAGCGCTGCCGATAACGCTGCTCCGGATCGGCGAATCCTGAGTGGCGAACGATCTGGCCGTTGACCTCTTCTTCCTTGCCGAATGGCAACGGCCGAAGCGATTTCGCCAGAATCTCGACGCGGTCGACTCGCACCGTGACTTCGCCGGTGCGAGTGCGGAAGAGTGGGCCGTGCACGCCGATGATGTCGCCGAGATCGAAGTGCGCGAGCAGCGAGTATATTTTCTCGCCCAGCTGGTCCTTCTTGAAATAGAGCTGAATCTTCCCGGTGGAATCGGTGAGGTGCGCAAAGGTCGTCTTGCCGTGCGAGCGCCAGGCTACGATCCTGCCCGCCAGGCTCACAGCCGGACCCTCCTCGGCGGCGCCGAGGAGCGACTGTGCATCGCTGGCGGAGTGCTGGCGATCGAATCCGTAGGCGTATGGCGGTACGCCCGCCGCCTCGAGCGCTTCGAGTTTTTCCCGTCGCGCCTGCAAAACGAAGTTCAGCTCGTCGCTCACGCAGCCGCCGTGGTCGAGGCGCCGCCCTGCTTCAGGTATGCCTCGATGAATGGATCGATCCCTCCATCCATCACTTTCTGGACGTCGGGAATCTTGAGCTCGGTGCGATGGTCGTTCACCATCGTGTACGGCTGGAAAACGTAGCTCCTGATCTGGCTGCCGAAGCTGACGTCGGATTTCGTCGCGTCCAGCTCCGCCTTGTGCGCCTCGCGCTTCTCGACCTCGGCCTGATAGAGCTTGTTCTTCAGCATCTTCATCGCGGTTGCCTTGTTCTTGAATTGCGAGCGCTCCGCCTGGGAGCCCGCGACTGTCCCCGTCGGGAGGTGCGTGATGCGGACCGCGGAGCTCGTCTTGTTCACGTGCTGGCCGCCTGCGCCGCTCGAGCGGTAGGTGTCGATGCGCAGATCGTTCGGGTCGATGTTGACCTCGACCTCCTCCGCCTCGGGCAGCACGGCGACGGTCGCGGCCGAGGTGTGGATGCGGCCNNTAGACGAACACCGACGCGAAGCTCGTGTGGCGTCGCGCATTGGCATCGAAGGGTGAGATTCGAACGAGACGGTGCACTCCCGTCTCTGGCCGCAGGAATCCGTATGCGTACGATCCGCGGATCTCGAGCACTGCACCCTTGATCCCCGCTTCTTCGCCCTCGCTCTCGTCCAGGACGCTGACTTCGAAGCCGCGCCGTTCGGCCCACCGGATGTACATCCGCATGAGCATCT
>PKVB01000210.1 GCA_003131365.1 Gemmatimonadota bacterium
CGCCTCCCGCCTGTTCAGTTGGAGGTATCAGCCATTCGCAGTAGCCAGTTCTAAGCAGCCAGTCTCCCCCTTGCTTTCGGCATTTGTTCGGGTATTATGAACCATGGGGTTTGTCGAGCTTAGAGCACGTACCGCCTTTTCATTCGGCGACGGCAGCGCCTCCCCGGAAGCACTCGCCGCCCGCGCGGCATCACTCGGCTACAACGCGCTCGGGATCACCGACACCGCCGACCTGGGCGGGATCGTCCGCTTCGGACTCGAGGCACGCCGGCAGAATCTGAGACCCATTGTCGGCGTCGAGCTCAACATCGAAGGATGTCCCGCCGCTTTTCTGGCGAGGAGCAAGGAAGGATTCAACAATCTCGCTGCCCTCGTCACCAGGTCGCGCGTGGGTGACCTCTCGACGTGGAAGAAGGGAGATGGAAAAAAGACGCGTGGACGCCCGCGCATCTCCTGGCAACAGGTAGCGGAGCGGAGTGAAGGACTGCAGGTGCTGACCGGTCCGGCGTCCGGGCCGATCGCATCCNNGCGCCAGTGATTACAGGGGAGCGGAGCGCACACTCTGTCAGTGGCGCGACGTCTTCGGCGACAGGCTCGCGGTCGAAGTGCAGCTGCACCACACGAGCGGCAACGAATCGGCGCTCGCCTCCGCCCTGATCGAGCTGGCCGAGCGGCACAAAGTGCCGTGGGTGATCTGCCACGAGCCCCGCTACATCGACAACGACAGCCGGCTCGTTCACGACGTGCTCACCGCCTTGCGATACGACATCACCATAGATGAGGCGCTCGCGCGCGGGCTGCTGCATCCGAATGGCGAGTGGCGTCTCGCTTCTCCGGAGGAAATGGCGAAGCGGTGGAAGGGACGCGAAACGGGGCTGGAGGAGAGCGAGCGCATCGCATCCGAATGCGACTTCAGCCTCGCCTGGGTGAGGCCGCCGCTGCCGAAGTTTTCGGTCCCCGCCGGCCACAACGACGACACGTTTCTGCGCGAGAAGGTTTTCGCGGGCGCGCGCGAGAGGTGGGGAGAGATCGATGACAAGCAGGCCTCGCAGCTGGAGCACGAGCTGAGAGTCATCGGGAAACTCGGCTTCGCCGGATTTTTTCTGGTAATGTGGGACGCGGTGAACTTCGCCAGGCAAAAGGGGATCCTCTGCCAGGGGCGCGGCANNGCGTCGATGGGCAGACAGAGGCTCCCGACATCGACGTGGACATCGAGCACGATCGGCGTGAGGAGGTGCTCGACTACGTCTACGACAAGTACAACCGGGCGAACGCGGCGATCACCTGCATCATCCAGATGTATCGCGGGCCCAACGCGATTCTCGATTCGATGCGCGCATTCGGGTATCCGGTCGAGATGGCGACGAATTTCTCCAAGAGGCTTCATTGGAGTGATCCAGCCGAGGGAGCGAAGTACATCGAGGAGACTCTCGCTCCCAAGTTCGGTCTCGATCTCGACAACCCGCGAGGCAAGGCGACTCTCGCGGCGATGGCGGCGTTCGAGGGAGTGCCCCGTCTTCGCTCCACGCACGTCGGTGGATTCGTGCTATCGTCGGCTCCCCTCGGCGACTACATGCCGGTCGAGCACACCACTATGGGGCGCACGATCATCCAATTCGACAAGGACGATCTCGATGCCGTCGGCGTGCCAAAGTTCGATTTCCTCGGGCTCGGCGCCCTCTCGCTTGTGAGACGCGCGTTCGACATGATCGAGGCGCGCACCGGAACGAGACCGGAGATGTACAAGCTGCCTCCCGACGATGAGAAGACGTACGACCTGATCGCGCACGGCGAGACGATTGGCACCTTCCAGATCGAGAGCCGCGCTCAGATCGCGTCGGTGCTTCATACAAAGCCTGAGCGCCTCTATGACATCGTGGTGCAGGTGGCGCTCATACGTCCGGGTCCGATCCAGGCGAATTTCGTGCATCCCTACACGGCCAGGCGGCGAGGGCTCGAGCCCGTGACGTACCTGCATCCCGATCTGGAGCCGATTCTCAAGCGTACGCAGGGAATCCCGATCTTCCAGGAACAGGCGATGGCGATCGCCATGAAGCTCGGAGGCTACTCGGCGGCGCAGGCAGATGAGCTGCGGCGAACTATGGGACATATCCGTAAAGTGGAAAAGTTGCATCGTGTGCTCGAGCAACTGCGCGCGCGCATGGTGGAGCGCGGGGTCGAGGAGCACGTTGCGGTGAAAATCGCCGAAGATCTCAAAAGCTTTGCCAACTATGGATTCCCTGAGTCGCACGCGTGGAGCTTCGCCCTCATCGCGTACGCGACCGGGTATCTCAAGGCGCACTACACGGCGGAGTTCTACGCCGGCTTGTTGAATTCGTACCCGATGGGGTTCTATCCGCCGTCGACACTCATTCATGATGCGAGGCGGCACGGGCTCAAGAGTCTTCCGCCCTGCATGCGCGACGGCGATTGGGAGTGCACCACCGAGCCGACGGAAAATCCGGACAGGCCGGCGCTCAGAATCGGCTGGCGGCACATCCGGGGGCTGGGCGAGAAATCTCTCGACGCGCTGAAAGCAGCGAGGGGCTGGGACCGCTTCGCATCGATCGACGATGTGGTGCAGCGGGCAAAGCTGCAGCGCTCCGACGCGCTGCAGCTCGCGCGCGCCGGAGCATTTGGCGCCTGGGAGCCGGATCGCCGCCGCGCCGCATGGGTCGCGATGCGCGCCGTGGGAGACAGTCTCCCCCTCGCTCCGGCGCGTGTGACACCATACAACCCGCGTCCTCTCACGCGGGACGAGCTGATCTTCCTCGATTATTTCTCGGTCGGCATCTGCGTCAACGGCCATCCAATGGAGCATCTACGCGAGAAGCTGCAGATCGCGGGAGTGCTCGACTCACGCCAGCTCGAGAAGCTCCAGGGAGGAGAGTCGATCGTCACGGCTGGCCTCGTCACCATTCGGCAGCAGCCGCAAAGTGCCAAAGGCACGGTGTTCCTGCTTATGGAGGACGAGTTCGGGTTCATCAACGTGATCGTCTCCAAGAAGATGGTCGAGAAGTATTCCGAGGTGGTGAAGTTCTCGACCTTCGTGGCGGTGAAGGGAAGGTTCGAGCGCGATGGAAGAGTGCGGAACGTCATCGGGCTAAATTTCCAGGAATTGAAGGTGAAGCAGATCGTCCACGCCTCTCGCGACTTTCACTAAAAGCGCACGGCAACGACGGCCAGCGCCGGCCGCGGTCGCCTTGCCGCTGGAGCGAGCAAGACGTTATCGTAGGCGCATGCCGCACAAGCAGCAGTCGGGACGCGCCTTCGCGAGCGACAATTGGGCCGGCGTGCATCCCGAGGTTCTGGCGGCGATGGCAGCCGCGAACGTCGGACACGTTCCCTCCTACGGCGGCGATCCCTACACGCGCGACGCCGTCGCCAGAATCGGCGACGAGCTCGGCGGGGATGCCCAGGTATTTCTGGTGTTCAGCGGCACCGCCGCGAACGTGCTCTGTCTCCAGAGCATGGCGCAGTCGCACCAGGCGGTAATCTGCGCCGAGACGGCGCACGTCCACACTTCGGAGTGCGGTGCCGCCGAAAAGCACATCGGATGCAAGCTGCTCACGGTGCCTTCACCGCACGGCAAGATCACCGTGCCGGGAATCCGGGAGTATCTGCATGACATCGGGAACGAACACCACGCGCAGCCGCGCGTGATCTCGATTACGCAGGCGACGGAGTACGGCACGGTGTATACGCCGCAGGAGATCCGGGCGATCGCGGATTTCGCGCACGCGAATTCGCTGCTCCTGCACATGGATGGCGCAAGAATCTTCAATGCCGCGGTGAGCCTCAACGTTCCGCTGAAAGCGATCACGAGTGGCGCCGGCGTCGACGCGCTCTCGTTCGGCGGTACGAAGAACGGCTTGGTTGCGGGAGAGGCCGTGGTCTTCTTCAAGCTCGCGCTGGCGGACGACTTCGAGTTCAAGCGCATGCAGGGGATGCAGCTCTCATCGAAGATGCGGTTCATCGCGGCGCAGTTCAGCGCGCTCCTGACCAACGATCTCTGGAAGAGAAGCGCTACCCACGCTAACCGGATGGCGCAGCTGCTGGCGGGAGAGCTCGCCGGCATCAAAGGTGTCACGATCACCCAGCAGGTGCAGGCGAACGAAGTGTTCGCGACGATGCCGAAGGAGATAATCCCGAAGCTGCAGGAGCAGTGGCCGTTTCATGTCTGGAACGAGGCCAATTCCGAAGCGCGCCTGATCACTTCGT
Source organism: Gemmatimonadota bacterium (assembly GCA_003131365.1). GTDB lineage: Bacteria > Gemmatimonadota > Gemmatimonadetes > Gemmatimonadales > Gemmatimonadaceae > UBA4720. The sequence continues at coordinate 4,222 of PKVB01000210.1, forward strand.
TCGACACGGCCGAGGCCGATGTCGCCGACTTTGCCGGTCTTGTCCGCGATGCGATCGGCGCCAGGGGGAAATAATGGATCTGAAAAACGCTGCGGTGCTAGTCACCGGTGGGAGTTGTGGAATAGGCCTCGAGACGGCGCGCCTCCTCCGAGCGCGCGGCGCGCGAGTGGCGATCTGCGCCCGGCACCAGGATATACTCGAAGCCGCGGCGAAGGAGATCGACGCGCTGCCGATAGTCGCAGACGTAAGCAAGGAAGACGACGTGCTGCGAATGATCTCCACGGTGCTCAAGGAGTACAGCGATTACAACGTGCTCATTAACAACGCCGGTTTTGGCTCATTCGCCCCTCTCCTGGAGCTCACCGGAGACGAATTCTTTCGCGTGTGGGAGACGAACGTGCTGGGAGCAATGCTCGTTGCGCGCGAATCGGCGAAGCATTTCGTCGGCCGGAGTTACGGAAATATCGTGAATATCTCCTCGANNGGCAGCGCGGATTCGCCAACGGCACGGCGTACTGCTCGAGCAAATTCGCGGTGCACGCGATGACCGAATGCTGGAGGGCGGAGCTTCGACAGCACAACATTCGCGTCATGCAGGTGAATCCAAGCGAGGTTCAGACCAGCTTCGGCGAGGCCGAGTCGACGCACACGACCGCAGAAAATCCGACCAAGCTGCACGCGGCGGACATCGGTCGCCTCATCGTGAGCATGCTGGAGACCGAGGATCGCGGCTTTGTTNNAACGGGATCCGAGATCTGAGAGGCGCAGATGTCAGTAGATAGTCACTGCGCTTCGACCGTTCGATGCGGTGAGCCTACCGTATACAGTAGGAAGGGCACCTCGTGAGGTCCGAGCGCGGTGCCTATGCCCTCAGATCTATGCTTCTGAGATCTCGGATCCCGTTCAGTTCGTTTCTAAAGCTTGAACCGACTCTTCGCCGCGCTCACGATCAGTTGAGCGGACCCCTCGATCCCCAATCGCTCAGTGTTCACGCTTAGATCATAGTTCTCGAGCGCGCGGCGGTCGCGCTCCCAATGCAGCCGCACCCACTGGTCGCGCTGCTTGTTGGTCTCATCGACGAGCCGCGCGGCTTCCTCGGCGCCGATGCCCTCGCGCTTCATCGTCCGCGCGATCAGCGCCTTCCGCGGCGCGTAGCAGAATACGTGGAGCGTGTCCTCGCGCTCGGCCAGCATCTCCCAGGTGCCGCGTCCGACTACGACCAACGGGCCGCGCAAGATCGCTTCCTCGATGATGTGCTTGGTGACTTCGATCAGCTGCTCGTCGGTTGGACGCTTCGCGTCCGCGATGGGCGACATCCACTCCTGCGAGCCCATTGCCATCGCCGAGGTCAACCGCTCGACCAGTGAAGGGACTCTCTCTTCGCGCGCCTGGACTTCGGCCACACTCAACCCCATGCGTGCCGCGACGGCATCGACGACTGCATTGTCGAACAGCGACCAGCCTAGGGCTTTCGCGACGATGGCGGCGACCTCCGAGCCTCCCGACCCGTAAAGCCGCGAGACGGTGAGAATCGCCAACTGTCAGTCCTGATAGGGGCGGCGGCGCTTTGACAAGNNCGCTTCTCTTCGACGGCCCGACCGTAAGTGCCCGCATCCGACCGCGCGATTTTCTTGCGCGCGACGAGAGATTCGAGCACCAGCTCGCACCCGGCCGCAAGGACCGGGAGATCGTCCATCGGCGCCAGGCCCACGGTGTTCACGACTTGCATCAATCCCGGGATGCTGCCAAAGCCCTCGACGACGGCGTCGACCCGAACATCATCGGTCACCTGCAGCGCGCCACCGACATCGAACCACATGATGATCTCGTCGGTGTTCACCCCGCCGGCGCGGTCCTGATAGGTCGCATCGGCCGCGCGGCGTATCAACTCGCGCGCGATGACGTGTCCGCCGACCAGCTCACCCTCATACTCCAGCTCGATCTTCCCGGTGATGGCCGGAAGCGCGGCGTAAATGTCGGCGATGCGCGGGACAATGTCGCGCTCACCTGTCTGAATCGCGCGCCGCTCCGCGTTCGACACGACGTTCTCGAGAACGGAGATCGGCATGCGCTGGGAGACCCCGGACCGCTTGTCGATGCGTTTGTCGTTCCGTGCCTCGAACGCGACGCGCTCGATCACCTCGGCGATGAAATCCGGCACGCGCACCTTGCCGGCGCCGCGCGCGGTCCACGCTTCCTGGTTAGTGATCGCCATGCCGAGCTCGACGGTCTCGGGATAGTGCGTGGTCACCTCGCTCCCGATGCGATCCTTGAGGGGCGTGATGATCTTGCCGCGGGCGGTGTAGTCCTCGGGGTTGGCGGTGAAGCAGATCATGACATCCAGCGGCAGCCGCACGGGATAGCCTTTGATCTGGACGTCGCCCTCCTGCATGATGTTGAAGAGGCTGACCTGGACCTTTCCCGCCAGATCAGGAAGCTCGTTGAGCGCGAAGATTCCGCGATTTGACCTCGGCAGCATCCCGTAGTGCATCGTGAGCTCGTCGCCAAGGATGTGTCCTCCGCGCGCGGCCTTGATGGGATCGAGGTCGCCGATGATGTCGGCTACGGTGACGTCGGGCGTAGCGAGCTTCTCGACGTAGCGTTGATCCGGATCGACCCACGCGATCGGCGTGTCGTCTCCGGCTTCGTTCAGAAGATTCTTCCCGTACTTGGAAATTGGCGCGAACGGATTGTCGTTCACCTCGCTGCCGGCGATGATGGGCATCGCCGGGTCGAGGAGCGTAGTCAGGGAGCGGAGGATTCTCGACTTCGCCTGTCCGCGGAGGCCGAGGAGGATGAAGTTGTGCCGGCTCAGAAGGGCGTTGACGATCTGCGGCATGACCGTCTCCTCGTAGCCGATCACTCCATGGAAAATGGGTTTTCGGGTAGCGAGACGGGTGAGGAGATTCGAGCGAAGCTCATCTTTTACCGACAGCTGTCTCCGGTCCGGAGAGCCGAAGGCAGACCGCTTGAGTGCGCCAAATGTTTCCGGGTTGACCGACAACTGACTCTCCGCGCGAAATGCCGACTTTCAGACTTAATCTAGCCCGTGTGCGTGAGGGCAACCAGAAGGCTCTGCCCTTGACACCTGTTCAGGATGAGATAAATTTTCGCGCGCGCCAAAACGGGCACCGCGATCGCGGGCACGGTACCGGCGACTTATCCCACGTTCCTCTCTAAGGAGATCGTAAATGAAGCGCCTGGCCCTTGTCGCCGCTGTTTTCGCACTTGCCGCATGCACCGCCAAGAAGGATGAAGCCGCGACCGCCGACACGTCCGCTCCCGCCATGGCTCCGGCCCCGGCCATGGTGGATACCACTATGAAGATGGACACGACGGCCAGTTCGACCGCAGCGACGACCACCACGACCACGAAGACCACCACGAAGAGCACCAAAAAGAAGTAAGCTTCTTCTTGGAGATCAAAAAGGCGCCACTAAACAGTGGCGCCTTTTTCGTTTTGCTCGACTTGCACACTGCATTCTCCTCCCTCCCATCTCGCCTGCAGCGTCGTGCCCGGCGGCACCTCGCGCCTCACCATTCCCAGTGCGACGCCACCGAATCGCGGAGAGAGGGCGGAGCTTCGAATGTCGCCGATCACCTTGCCGGTCTCGTCCACCAACTCGGCGCCATTCGGCGGCGCGGGCCTGGTGACGAACCGTAGCCTGCGCAGGAAGCGATTCACGTGGCCCCGGAAGTGAACGCGCGCGACGGTTTCCTGCCCGATGTAGCAGCCCTTGGTATAGGAGATCGCGCCTAGCTCGTCGAAGTTGGCTTCCTGCGGGAGCGTTGACTCGTCCATGTCGGCGCCCCACTGCGGACGACCGCTCTCGATGCGCGCGATTTCCCAGGTGTCCTGGCCCCCTGGAAAGACTCCCGCTGCCTCCAGCTTTCCCTTGAGCGAAGGGGCCGCCTCGCTCGGAATGAAGATCTCGAAACCATCGAGATCCATCTCGGGAACACGGGCGATGATGACTGTCACTCCCTCGAACGGCCGGCTGATGTGGCCGTAAGGCGCGAGATCCCCGATGTCCTTCTCGTCGACGTCAGCCACACGCGATACCGCCAGGCGCGCCGACCGTCCAAAGACTCCGAGATCACTGAGCTCGAACGTAAGATCGTGGTAAGGCGCGATGCGCGGGTTGACGTATTTGTGCACCATCTCCTTCCATCCCGGAGCGGCGGCGGCAGAGGTGTCGGTCAGAAGTGAATCGTCGAGCGCGAAGATGCGGAGGTCGGCGACGATCTTGCCCTTGGGAGTGAGCGCGGCGGCGTACTGGCCTTCACCTGGAACCAGGGCGGAAACGTCGTTCGTCACCATTCCGGTGACCAGCTCGGCGGCCTTCGGTCCGGATATGCGCATGCGCGTCCGGTCGCTCCGATCGAAAAAGAGAGCACCGTTGTGCAACGCGGAATACTCGTTCATTTCCGACATTACCTGCAATTAAGCCAGTGCCCAGAGCGGGCGCTACTGGCCGAAAGCCGCATACGATGCGTCGAGCAGATCGACGGGATGAATCGCACGCGCGGGGATTTCGGCGCGAATCAGGCCGGCGCCGATCTGCATCAGACAACCAGGATTTCCAGTCGCCACCCACGCCGCTCCGGTCGCGCGAATGTTGGCGAGCTTGGGCGCGAGCACGGCGTCGGATGTCTCCGGCTCGATGAGATTGTAGATGCCGGCGCTTCCGCAGCATTGGTCGGAATCGTGGAGCGGAACAAGCTCGAGGCCCGGGATCGCGGCCAGAACGGAGAGTGGGGCCTGCGTCACGCGTTGCGCGTGCTGGAGATGGCAAGGCGCGTCGTAGGTAACTCGAATTGGCAGTGGCCCGCCTTCGCGAGGACCAGCGGCGGCGAGGAGCTCGCTCACATCTTTCACGCGAGCGCTCGTGCTGGCGGCTCTCTCGCGCCATTCGGGATCATCCTTCAGCAGATGTCCATACTCCTTCATGATCGCACCGCAGCCGGCGGCATTGACCGCGATGAACTCAGCTCCCGAGCGATCGAACGCGGCGATATTGCGGCGCGCAAGAGAGCGGGCAGTCTCCAGATCGCCGGCGTGCGCATGGAGCGCGCCGCAGCAACTTTGTCCGGGAGCAGCGACGATCGCGTAGCCATTTACTGCCAAGACACGCCTGGTCGCGCCGTTTGTCGCGGTGAAGAGGCCGTCCATCACGCAACCGCGGAGCGTTGCAACGTTGCCGCGCTCCCCCCGCATCACGGGTTGATAGCGTGAGCGCTCGATCGAGCGGCCGGTGGACGCAAGCATCGCCATTGCGAAGCCCAGGCGCCCGCTCATCCCGGACAGAAGCGTGGGAATCGGTGTCGCGGCGAGAATTCTCGAGAAGAACATCGCCGGGCGCAGCAGCCATTCGCGCGCGAAAACGAAGAGGATCGCCCGCGCGACGAAGGGCACCGGCGCGTACTCGCGCAGCGTCGCTCTCGTCGCTTCGAGAAGTTGTCCGTAAGGAACGCCGCTCGGACAGACCGGCTCGCACGCCCTGCATCCGAGACACTGATCGATGTGCTGCTGCACGCTTGGATCGTCGGGCTTGACCGTGCCCTCGAGCAGTGATCGCATGAGAAAAATGCGTCCCCGCGGACTGTCGTTCTCGTCCTCGAGATTCAGGTATGTCGGGCACGCCTGAAGGCAAAATCCGCAGTGGACGCACGCATTGATTCCCGGCAGCGCGTCGGCCAAGGGAGTGCCGGGGAGCGCGCAACCCGGCATCGGGTCGTGTGGGAGTGGATCAGCGGTCACGTCAGTCGCCCAGTATGCCGGGGTTCAGAATGTCGTGCGGGTCATAGGCCTTCCTGATGCCCCGTGACAAAGGATCCGCTACGACGCTCGGCGACACCTCCGACCAGACATCGGCGGGAAGTGTTTCGTAGACGACACGCTCGTTGGGCGGCATATCCGTGGAGATCCCGAACACGGATTCTTTCGATTCCTCGTGTTCGTTCGGAGCTCGAACAACGAGGCGCAAGACTCCGCGCGCCGGGTCGATGTAATTGAGAATACCCGACGGCTGCTCCATCAGCATTGACGCGGAAACAGAGCGGAACTCCCCCGGCAAACCAGTAACTCTGATCACACAGCCTGAACCCATTTCCAGAGTTCGGAGCGCCTCCCATACGGATGTCTCCACTTCTTCCACTCCCGCTATTCGCGACACTGCGTTGAGCTGCGCATCCACGGCAGCCGTGTTACCGCCAAATCGCATCAGACACACTGCTCGTTCGCCGAGACCAAGAGCGAAAGCCGCAGAGGCGCTCAATAACTCCAGTGCGTACGGGCTGAAAGACGCGGCGAGGAACGGACGAAGAAAGGCATTTGACTCTTTCTCGTTCGCGGCAAGGCGAATCACGAAGCTGCGATCTGCCTGTGGGCACGCGTAGAGGCGGACCGTCACCTCCGTGATCACTCCGAGAGTTCCCCACGAGCCGGTGAGGAGCCGCGACAAATCGAAGCCCGCGACGTTCTTCACCACTTTGCCTCCGCCTCTCACCACTTCGCCGCGCCCGTTCACGAACTCGAGCCCGAGCAGAAGATCGCGTGGCAATCCAAAGCTCGATGCAAGAGGTCCGGCTGATGCTGTCGCTATCGTTGCGCCGATGGTTCCATCGTTCGAGCCATAGGGATCGAGCGGAAGCCACTGGTCGTGCTCCCGCGTCACGCGTTCGATCTCGGAGAGCGAAGTCCCAGCGCGCACAGTAAGCGTGAGATCACCCGGCACGTAGATGACGACGCCGCTGTCGTCGCGGAGTGAAAGGGTCTTGTTCGCGCGCACAGGGCGCCCCGCGTCGAGCCAGGTCGAACGGCCGGCAATCCGGAGCGGCGATCGAGTCGATCCGCTTTCCTTGATCGCGGAGACAACCGCTGCCGTGCTCACGTGTCCATCCGCAATCGGCCGCCGGGCACGGCGTGCCATTCCTTGCAGGCGTGAACTGGAACGACCTTCCCCGGATTGGACCGCCGCTCCGGATCGAACACCGCGCGCAGCTCGCACATCGCGTTGAGCGAGCTCTCGGAGAAGATGGATTCCATGTACCCCATCTTGTCGAGCCCGACGCCGTGTTCGCCGGTGATGCTCCCGCCCGCATCGATGCACGCCTGCATGATCTCGGTCATTGCCTTGTGCACCCGCTCGCTTTCGGCCGGATCGTCGGCGCTGTAGGCGATGTTCGGATGAAGATTTCCATCGCCAGCGTGAAAGACGTTGCACACCACGACGCCGTATTTCTCGCCGATCGCGCGAATGGTGGCGAGAATATCAGGCAGGCGCGTCCGCGGAATCACCGCGTCCTGCACGATCAGATGCGGCGCCAGGCGTCCCATCGCTCCAAATGCCTTCTTTCGTCCCTGCCAGAGCTTCATGCGCTCCGCATCGTCGCGCGCGACCTTCACATTCCGCGCGCCGCCATCGAGGCAGATCCGCCGCACGGCTTCGAGGTCCGCCGAAACGCCAGCCTCCAGTCCGTCGAGCTCGATGAGTAGAATCGCCTCCGCATCCCTCGGATAGCCCGCGGCATAAATGGAATCTTCGACCACGCGGATAGTCGGACCATCCATGAACTCCAACGCCGCGGGTACGATTCCGGAAGCAATGATTGCGGAGGTCACGTGGGCGGCCTGGTCCACCGACGTGAAATCGGCGAGCAGCGTCCTCACCGCCTGCGGCTTGGTCATCAGCTTGACGGTTATGTCCAGAGCGAGCCCGAAGCATCCCTCCGACCCGATGAATGCTCCGCGCAGATCGTAGCCATCTCGCTCACCGACCTTGCTGCCGAGCTCGACCAACTCGCCGCTTGGCAGAACCACCGTCATCGCCAGCACGTGGTTGAGCGTGACCCCGTACTTGAGGCAATGAGGACCTCCGGCGTTCTCGGCTACGTTGCCGCCGATCGTGCACGCCGCCTCGCTCGAAGGATCCGGAGCGTAGAGCAGTCCGTGAGGTGCGACGTGCTTGTTGAGCCGGAGATTCACGACGCCGGGCTCGACCGTGGCGCGGCGGTTTTCGACGTCGAGCGAGAGGATCTTCTTGAGGCGGTGGAGCCCGATGACGACGATGTCGTCGGCGAGCGCTCCGCCGGACAATCCGGTGCCGGCGCCTCGAGGGACGAATGGGAGTCCTTCATCGGCCAGCAGTCTCACGACTGCGATGGTCTCTTCACGCGTCCCCGGAAAAACAGCGAGTCTGGGCTGGCGCCTGTAGCCGGGCAATCCATCGGAGTTGTAGACCAGCAGTTCGCTCGGCCGACTCAGCACGTGGCGCTCGCCCACGATTTCGGCCAGTCGCTCAGCGATGCCGGACCGCATCGGCGGGGTGGGAGTCCGAGTTGGGGCGGGAGTCGGCTGGGTCATCCGTGAAATTTAGCTATTCACCTCCGTCAGGCGGGCCGACGACGAGGCGGAGCGCGTCACGTTCAATCCTGTAATCGAGAGGAGTCCGCATTTCCTTGAGCTCGCCATCGAGCCCGATCAAGGCGTGGGACCTGGTAAGATCGATCCGGCAGCTCNNTGGAGCCCCCGCCTCCCGTCCTTCACCCTGTTGCCGAGTGTCGGCAGCTTGAGCTCGCGCTCGCCGGCGCCGATGAAGACCATTGAAGAGCGGTACATCTTCTTCTCGCCTTCGACTTCCAGCGTCACCGCGAAGGTACGCAGCCGCACCCATGTTCTGATGAGGGCCAGGAAGCTCGCGATCCTGTAACCGACATACTTCTCGAATCGCTCGCGAACACGGACGAAGGTGACGTATGCGCCGATCGAGCTCGTATTCAGAAACAGGGACCCGTTGACGTAGGCAACGTCGGCGCCGATGAGCACGCCGTTGGCGGCAACCAGCGCTGCCTTCCCAAGGTTCTCCGGAATGTTGTGATCCCTGGCGAAATGGTTGAGAGTTCCGGCCGGGATGATCGCAAGCTCGACGTCTGTTTTGGCGACAAGCGAGGCGGCGGTGGCGATTGTACCGTCGCCGCCGGCAACGACGATGCGCTTCGCTCCGCCATCGATTGCCTGCTTGATCCTCCTCTCCAACTCGCTCGGCTGAACCTCCTCGAGGTCGAACGCCCCATCCGAGAGAGCCACGCGCGCCGCTTCAGCATTTCCGCCGGCGGCATTGAGAAAGACCTTGAGCTTCGAGCCGCGCGGAGCTGCGGGCGCGGTCTGTGTCGCTGCCATCAGTTGCGGAGTAGGAGGAAGGAGCCAACGAGCGTGGACACCCTCCTATACAAGAAAGACGCCGGCCAAACTTCGCCCGGCGTCTCTTCCTGTTGATGTCTAACCTGCGTCAACCTACAGCTTCTAGCTCCAGAATCCCGCGAGGGCGGAACCGTCCGGCGACTCTCTGAGCTTCTCGAACGCGCGCTCACGAATCTGTCTGATCCGCTCGCGGGTGACGCCCATCAGAGCACCGATTTTCTCGAGTGTCATCGCGTCGGAGCCCTGCTCGAGGCCGTAATAGAGGTGAAGGATCTTGCGCTCGCGGGGGGTGAGGTACTTCCGGAAAACGCGGTCAATGAACTCGCGCATCAGATGGAAGTCAGTCACGTCCTCTATTTCGGCGCCATCGACTCCGGCGAAACGTTCGCCGAGGGTGCAGGCCTCGCGATCAGAGCGATCGATCGGGGCGTCGAGCGAGATCTCCGTGGCCGACATCTGCTTGGCCGAACGAACTGCATCGGGGGTCTCTTCGAGAAGTCGTCCGATCTCGTTGTCGGTCGGATCGCGCTTGAGGACCTGCGAAAGAACGGTCTGCGCCCGGGCCAGCTTGATCAGCTGCGAATTCTGATTGAGCGGGATTCGAACGCTTCGTGTCTGCTCGGCCAGCGCCTTCAGCACTGCCTGGCGAACCCACCACACGGCGTAGGAGATAAACTTGACGCCCTGATCGGGGTCGAACTTTCTTACTGCCTTGAGCAGGCCTTCGTTGCCGATGGCGACGAGCTCACCAAGGTCGAGACCGTGACCCTGGTATTTCTTTACGTACGAGATTACGAAGCGAAGATTGGCGGTGACCAAACGCTCTGCTGCTTTCTCGTCGCCGGCTTGAGCACGGCGGGCGAGGCGACGCTCTTCCTCGGCGTCAGTGATCAGTGGAAGCTTTTGAATGTCCTGGAGGTACTGGTCGAACGCGGTAGAGGGGGAGGAACGGAAGAAGCCTTTGGATCTACTCTCGCCCGTTGTCTGCATAAGCCCCTTGGCAGAGACATTACCGACCGGCGTTGCCTGGGTGGCGCGCCCGGTTCTGTTGGACGCGCACGTTAACTAGACGCGCACTCCACCGTCAACAGCCACATTTCATGCCACGTTCAAGCCTGCGGATCTTTGGGCTTCGTTCGGGTCGTGGCGCTCACAATCCCGATTCCGATGAGGATGATGGCCCCCACAGTGACCCAAGTGGGTGAGACGCCAAGAAGGATGGCGGCGATTGCGAGACCAATGATCAGGACGATGAATCCAATCAGGTAGGTGCTGAACGAGGACATTATGTGATTCCGGTTAGGATTTTCCTGCCGCAATCGAGCAAATGTAAGGCCAGTTGTGGCCTGAAAAAACGCGGTCAGCGCTTCGCGAGTCCGTCCCACCGAATGGGCATGAGCGAATCGTTCGGGACTTGCTCGACTTCGCGCGCGACGAGTACTGCGCTGCCCCAGTGACGTCCGAAGCGCGCTGCTTCCTTGCAGTCGGGGTTCCAGATGTCGAGCGTCGCGCCCAGCACGTTGCCGCCGGTGTCGTCCACGAGGTAGCGACCCAGGTATTCCTCGCCGAGGAAGACTTCGACGTAGCGCGCGAGCGGGAAGATTCTGGGATCAGCCGCAACGATTCCATGCCGAGTCTGGCGTCCGCGGCGCGTTTCGCCCTGCACGCAGTACTGGGTGAGTGACACCGGGACGGTGATTCCGTTCTGGGCGCGAGCGAACTTGGATGGAATGAGCGGAATGATGCCTTTTTTCATCTTGATCGCTTCATGCGCCGTAGCGCGGACGATGCTCGCAGCGAACGGAAATATGTCGACGCCATCGGCGATGGGTCTCGTCACAGCTGTCGTCGCCTTTGCGACTCTCGCGGCTGTAGAGGGAAGCGCCCTTGCCATGTCCGACACGGTTTCCGCCAGCGGACCGCCGAGCATTCCCGCGGTCTCGCGAATCCTTTCGATATCGGCGCTGGCTTCGGGCTCGAGCTGCGGTCCCTTGCGAGGCGGAACCTCGATTCCGGCTCCAATCGGAGCGAGCGAGGGGAGCGCGATCGCTCCGGTTCCTATGAGAGCGACAGCGAGGGTTACCGCGACGATGGTGCGCACGACCTCCTTCCGCCGATGGCTGGGCGAAATGTCGTTAGCGGCCTCTGGTGGGAGGCTACGCCGAGAGATTCTGACAATTTTCATGCAAGCACCTCCCGCAGTTGATCGTCATTGACTGGAACCGTCCATCCCGTCTCTGCCCCGGCCATCGCTCCAATGCGAAGGGGGAGGGCGAACCTCGTCTTGCCCGACACTCCCTTTTTGTCCGACTTCATCGCCTCGATGACCGCGTCCGGTTCGATGCCGGGTGGGAGGTCGGTCGGGAGCCCAGCGGACTGCAGCGCCTTGGTGATTGTGGCTGCGGTTCCGGTCCTGGCTACGCCGATCTGTTCGGCGAGATTGCTCTCCAGTGCCATCCCGATCGCGACCGCCTCACCATGTAGCAATGAGTAGCCGCTAACCAGCTCGACGGCGTGGCCAATCGTGTGGCCGAAATTCAGCGTTTTCCGAAGGCCTTCCTCCCGTTCATCACGTGAGACAATGTCGGCCTTGATCTCTACGCTACGGACGATGAGCGAGAGCATCCTGTCACTCGCCGAACCGCCCGCCGACAGCAGCTCCGAAGCTCCGCTGGCGACCTCACGAAGATATACGTCGTCCGCGATTACGCCATGCTTGACAATCTCCGCAAAACCCGCACGCATTTCCCTAAGTGGAAGCGTGGCAAGGAGTTGGGGATCAACAAGCACAGCAGTGGGAGGGTGGAAAGCGCCCACTAGATTCTTGCCCGCTGGGGTGTCCACGGCGGTTTTCCCACCGATTGAGGCGTCGACCATGGCGACCAAAGTCGTAGGTATCTGGACCACCGGAATTCCGCGCATGAACGTCGCGGCGACGAAGCCCGCAAGGTCGCCGATGACCCCACCCCCGAGCGCAATCACAGCCGAATCGCGCCCATACTTTTTGGCGAGCATCTGGTCGGTGAGCCGGGCCCAGCTTTCACGGGTCTTGTTGGACTCGCCGGCGGGGATCGTCAGGACGTCCGCGCTGCCCTTTTCAAGCTGGCCGAGGACCTTTTCTGCGTACAGCGGACCGACGTTGGAATCCGTGATGACGGCGTACAGATGAGCGGGGGCGAGCTCGCGGGCGACGGCGCCGGCCTTGGCCAGGAGTCCTGGGGCGACCCAAATCGAGGACCCCCCAAGCCGGATCTCGCGGGTCACCAGGTTACTTCACCAGCACCCGTCCGCACGTTCGCGACGCGCGCGAGCATAAAGAGGAGATCCGACAGCCGGTTCAGATAAATGACGACGAGTGATGGGATCTCGACCTCCTTCTGGAGGTGCACGACCCTTCGCTCTGCTCGCCGGCAGACGGTTCGGGCGACGTGAAGCACCGCTCCTTTGCGGCTTCCGCCGGGGATGATGAACGCCTTGAGCGGTTCCAGCTCCTTCTCGCAGTCGTCGATCGCGCGCTCGAGGTCCCTGATCCGCTGGTCGTCGATGTTCGCCTTGGTCAGGTGGCTGTGCATCTTCTCCAGGTCCGGCGTGGCTAGGAGAGCGCCGATGCTGAAGAGGTCGCGCTGCATCGGCACGAGGACCTCGTCGATGCGCGGGAGCGGCTCGATTGCGCGCGCCATCCCGATGACGGCATTGAGCTCGTCGACGTCGCCGTAGGCTTCGACTCGGGGGTCGTCCTTCTGCACTCGGCCGCCGCCAAACAATCCCGTGTCGCCGGCGTCGCCCGTCTTCGTGTAAATCTTCATCGGCTGGAATCTACGGAACTGGGAACTGAAGACTACCCGCCCCTGGCAGGTAGTCTTCAGTTATAGTTTTTAGGTTTCAGCATCCTTCCTCAATAGAGTGACTGTTTGATGGTGCTTCTCCCCGACGACGAAGAATTGCCGGACCCAGAGTTCCCCCTCGGCGATGGAACGGCCGAAACGGGGGCGACGGTCTACTGTCCCTACTGCAATGAGACGGTCGAGATCGTGATTGACCCCGGCGGCGGATCAGCGCAGGAGTACGTCGAGGACTGCGAAGTCTGCTGCCAGCCCTGGAGCGTGAGCGTGCAATATCGTGAAGACGGTTCCGCTCAAGTCAGCGTCGAGCCGCTCGACGAGTAGAGGCGCGGGACCGGAGTAGGCCGTCGGCCGCTCAGCGGCGACCGGAGCAACTCTATCGGGCGGCTCGCGCCGCTCGCCACTCGGGCTCGAGGATCGAATAGACCGCCAAGGTCTCGAAGCGATCCCATTTGATTGCCCAGTCGCGCTCGATTCCTTCGGGCGTCATCCCGAGCTTCTGCATCACTCGTCCCGATGCCGGGTTCCGAACGAAGTGGCGTGCTTCGATGCGGTGGAGGCCGAGCACCTCGAAGCCGTAATCAATGAGACGCCTGCTCGCCTCGGTAGCGTATCCGCGATTCCAGCCATGGACCGCGATCCAGTAACCGAGCTCGGCGCGGCGATGCTCGGGCTTGATCATGAGACTGATGGCTCCGGCCAGGCGGCCTGTCGCGGTATCGACAATCGCGAAGGTCGCGTTGCTGCCCTCTTGCCAGGCCGGCCCATGAGCGAGAATCCACTCGGCTGCTCCGCCGTGCGGATACGGGTGCGGAATGTTGAGGGTGGTGTCCGCGATCTCACGCATGCCGGCGAAGCGCTCTACGTCGAAGGCGTCATGAGGGGTGAATGGTCGGAGGGTGAGGCGCTCCGTGTACAGGGTCGGCTGGTCAGGCACGTTTCGATCTACAGTCCGCGTTTCTCGGCTTCGTGGCGGGCGCGGACGAGAGTCAAAATCATTCCCCCATCGCCCAGGATGAGCCCTCCCCAGAAGGCGAGGCCGGCGTATCTCGAGTCAGTAGTGTGCATTGACCAGCCGAGAAGAAAGACTCCAATACTGAACCAGACCGCGTACTCGAGTCCGTAACGCAGGTATAGAGACCTCGTCTGCCTTCGGAACTCCTTTTCCCTCTGCTCGATCTCGAGCGCACGCTCCTCGAGCGTAAGAGGGCGGCGGTTCCAGGAATGGGTGGAGACGTTGGGCTCAGACACTTTCTGGGAAAGGAATGAGGCAGAGTCTAGAGCACCGCTCCTCGGTCTGCCAGCGCCCGCGTCGGATGTCCCGTGAGCTTGCTACTATATATTTCGCGTTAGAGATGACCCACGAGATAACCGACATCACCGTCATCGGCGGCGGTCCCACGGGACTGTTCGCCTCTTTTTATACCGGAATGCGCGGGGCGACCGCGCGGATCGTCGACGCGCTGCCACAGCTCGGAGGGCAGCTCACGGCGCTCTACCCCGAGAAGTACATCTTCGACGTCGGGGGCTTCACCAAGATCCTGGCAAAGGATCTGGTCCATGCGCTCGTCGAACAGGCGTCGCAGTTCCCCTTCAAGGCACACCTGAACCAGAACGTCACCGCTCTCGAGCGGAATGACGATCATTTCGTCCTGGTCACCGAGACTGACCGTTTCCCGACGCGCGCGATCGTGATCGCCGCGGGGATCGGCGCCTTCTCGCCGCGGCGCCTGCCACAGTCCTGCGCGGAGCCTTGGTACGGGCGGGGGATCTTCGATCGGGTGTCGGATCCGGAAGAGTTCCGAGGCCAGAGTATTGTCATCATCGGGGGCGGCGACTCGGCGTTCGACTGGGCGCAGCAGCTGCGCGACCGCGCGAAAGCGGTGACGCTCGTCCATCGGAGCGACAAGTACCGCGCGCACGGAGCGACGATCGCCGACGTTCAGGCCGCCGCCTCCTCGGGGGAGGGGCGCACGACGCTGCTACCGTTCCACGAGTTGCACGACGTGCTGTCGCGTGACGGCAAGCTTACTGGCGTGACAGTGCGCGACGTCAAAGCAAAGACCACTCGGGACGTAGATGCGGATGTCGTCCTCCCCATGCTCGGCTTCCACAGCGATATCGGCGCGCTGGCCGAGTGGGGATTGAACTGCGAGAAGGACGAGATCGTCGTCAACAGCCTGATGGAGACGGGGCGGCCAGGGATCTACGCCGCGGGTGACATTACGACCTATCCCGGCAAGCTGAAGCTGATCGCGACGGGATTCGGCGAAGCCGCGACCGCGGTGAACCAGGCGGTTCACTCGATCTATCCCGAAAAGAAGGTGAATCCGGGACACAGCTCCAACATGGCGATCTTCGGGCAGAAGGACGACTAGCTCGGCTCGTCCAGGGCAGTGGTGGCGGAGAGGGTGTGGGCGCTTCGCTCATCTTTTGCCGCCCGCACGCAAAGGATCCAGGTGAGCATCGCGGTGCCGAGCGTCACGGCCAGATCGGCGAGGTTGAAAGTCCAGAATCGGTGCGTGCCGATGCCGATGTCGATGAAGTCGACGACTCCGCGGGCCGAGCGGATGCGGTCGAGCAGATTGCCGACCGCGCCACCGCAGATGAGCGCGATCGAGGCGATCTGGAATCGGTCTTCACGCGGGGTCTGCCGATACATGTAGGCGAGAACGAAGAGCGTCCCGAACGACAGAAGCACGAACCAGAAGCGGGACGATGGGCCGAGCGAAAAGCTCATCGCGCCTTCGGGGTTGTATGCCAGTGTGAAACGCAGGACATCGTCGATGATGTCGTGCGGAAGGAAGGGTGGGGACAGCGTGGTGACGGCGAATCGTTTGCTCGCGACATCAAGGAGGATGGTCGTGAGGAAGATCGTCCAGAATCCATTGGCTCGTTGCGGCATGAATCTCTTTAGGGTGTTGACTCCCTACGGCGTCGAGCACGAATGCGTTTCGCCGCGGGGCTGGGGCTGGGGAGTGGTGCTTCACACGAGCATTATAGATTCCAGTACACTGAACTCCAATCGAAAGACGATCGAGGCGGAATGGCGCGAAACCCCGACAAGCGAAACTGGAACCCTCTTCACTATCACCTGATCGGAATTGGTGGCACTGCGATGGCCTCACTGGCGGGACTCCTGAAGGCCGCGGGTCACACGGTCACCGGCTCGGACGAGAACGTATACCCGCCCATGTCGACGGGGCTCCAGGAGATGGGCATTGCTTATGCGCAAGGGTATCGCGCGGAGAACCTCGAGCCGCGGCCGGACATCGTCATCGTCGGTAACGCGATCTCGCGAGGAAACCCGGAGCTGGAAGCAGTGCTGATCCAGAAGCTTCGCTACACCTCGGCCGCCGCTACCATAAAAGAGGAGTTCATCTGGGGCCATCACTCGATGGCGGTGGCCGGCACGCACGGGAAGACGACGACGACATCGCTGCTGGCGTGGGTGCTCGAGTCGGCGGGGCTCAAGCCGAGCTTCCTGATCGGTGGAGTCGCGGAGAACTTCGGGACCTCGTTCAGGCTGACCGACTCCAACTATTTCGTGATCGAGGCTGACGAGTACGATACCGCGTACTTCGACAAGGGCCCGAAGATGTGGCACTACCTGCCGGACACCGCGATCGTCAACAATATCGAGTTCGACCACGCCGACATCTATCGCGATGAAGAGGCGTACAAGTTCGCGTTTGCGCGGTTCATAAATCTCATTCCGAAAAACGGAGTGTTGATCGCGGGCTGGGACTCGCCAATCATGCGCGAGCTGGCGCCCAAATCATTCGCGCCGGTGGAGTCGTTCGCCTACGGAGACGAGACCAAGCCTCCGGCGGGCCAGCCGCACTGGCACGCGCGCGACGTCGAGTTCAGCGAGAGCGGCACCCGGTTCCGCGCGTTCCGGTCCGACAAGGAATGGGGATTGGTCGACACGCCGCTCGCCGGCGCGTTCAACGTTAGAAACGTTCTCGCGGTGATCGCCGCAGCGGAAGCGGTGAAAGCGGACCCGGACGGTGTGCGCGAGGGGCTTCGCACGTTCGCCAGCGTCAAGCGGCGGATGGAGGTGCGCGGAGAAGTCCGCGGCGTCGTGGTGATCGACGATTTCGCCCACCATCCGACAGCAATTCGGGAGACGATCGACGCGATCAGGCAGAAGTACAAAGGGCGGCGGATTGTCGCGGTGTTCGAGCCGCGCAGCTACACGGCGCAGCGGCGGGAATTTCAGGACGAATACGTGAAGGCTCTTCGTGGTGCGGACGAGATCGTTTTCGCGGCGCTTTATCGGCCGGATCGGTACACGAAGGAAACGGCGTTGGACCTCGACCAGCTTGTACGCGATCTCGCTTCGACGGGCAAAGGGGCGAAGCAGCTCAAGGATGCCGACGCCATCGTCAAGGATTTGTCGCCGAGGCTCAAGGAGCGGGATGTGGTGCTGATCATGTCGAATGGTGGGTTCGGCGGCATCCACCAGAAATTGCTTGACGCGTTGGGCGCGGGTTGAGGGTCCCAGTCGGCAGCGTAGTTTTCAATCGAATCGGCGTCCGCAGTTCGGAGTTTAGCCCTAGTCAGCGACTGTCGGTCAGATCCGGCGTCGGGGCGCAACCGGCGTCAGTTTCGCCGATCCGGTTTTGGCGATGATTCCGAGTTTCAGCACCGTGTTCCAGTTACGGGCGGTGCCGCGACCCAGTCGCTTCTCGATCATCACATGCGTCAGCTTGGAGCGGCCCATTCCGTTCGGGTAGAAGATGTAGGCCTGCTTCCCTTTTGCCGTTATGATCTCCGGGCCTTTCCCTTTGATGTCTGCCTGGAGTGCGGCGACGACCTCGGCATTGGGCGCGCTCTTCAGGAAGAGCGCTATCAGATGCCCTGGATCCCGCTCGGCTTCCTTGCGATAGGGATTCTGCCGGATCAGTAATTTCCACTCCTCGGGAGTGCGCACGAAGAAATCAACTTCGACCGAGAGCCTGTCCGCGGCTTCTGACTCCAGGAAACGCTCGAGCTCAGCGCCCGTTCGCACCTTGCTCGTAAAAATCAGATTGCCGCTCTGAAGCAGCGATCTGGCATCCTGAAGGCCGACCTGCGTAATGAAATTGCGCAGGTCGGTCATGCCGATCTGCCGGTGGCCGCCGACGTTGATGCCGCGGAGCAGCGCGATGTGAGTTGTCAGAGGGAGCCGTCAGTAGTGATTGACACGCCAACAACCTAGCGAGGGCGCGCAACAGGCGCGAGCGCACATTCTTTCCGCGTCACTACGCGCGCGCGGAGTGTTCTCGATTGCGCTGGCCCGGTCCGCGCTTCGTGCTCCGGTACGGTCGCTCCCACTCCCGCAGGTGAGCCAGCAGATAGTCGAGCGAGAAGATGTGCCGCGAATTGTCGGCTTTGCGGCGGAAGATCACGCGCGACCAGCCGCGCATTCCGGTGGGCGTGTACCATTCGCCGTTCATGTGCAGCTTGTCGCCCGAGATCGCCCTGATCAGGACGCGCTCGTACTGCGAGCGCGGAAGGACACGCTCGGGAAAGAGATTGTCCCACGTGCACAACCGGCCGACGTCCTCGTAGCCGGGAGGGCGGTCATCGAGGTCGAGGAGCGACGGGGCGCGTCCCTTCATCACCGAGCCGATGAGGCGCAGCGTGAAAGGATCCGAGTAGCGACGGATATTGCGCCAGAAGTGCTTGGTGATCTTGCCCGCGATCTCCCGCAGCGAGAGGAAATGTCCATGAGTGGTCGGCCACCTGTCCTCGTCGATGTCGCAGGTGAAGGGGTTCTCGGGGAAGCAGTCGAACCGCGCCAGCCATCCCTTGCGAGTAGTGTGCGGCATGGGACGAAATCCCCTGATGATCGGGATATCGGTCTCATCGAGCGCGCTGATCTCGTAGCTCGGCCAACGCATTACCTCGCGGACGATCCCGACGATTAGAGTGGCGGTCGCGATCATGAGGGGCGCGTCGGGGGTGAAATCGGCCGTAACTTCGATGCGGTCCCCGCGGGGCCTGACGCCGATTCCGGTGGAGCGGCGGTTCGCCGCGAGCAGCATCACGGGAACGGGAAGAATGTGGGCCAGCAGATATGAGAGCTGGTCGACGGTTCTCGTCGGGCCCTGCTCCTCTTTTGGCACCTCGAAGGAGATGTTGTAGTGGGTGCTGAAGCCGGCGAGCTGTACATCGCTGTCGTGCGCCTGCTCCCAGGCGTCGAGCTCCTGCCGGACGAACAGGATTGCTTCCCAGAGTGAGCGTCCGGCGCGCGCGGCGCAGCCACGCTCGATCTCGATCACTGGAGTAGCGACCTCGATGACGCCGGTGTCGAAATAGACCGCGCCGCCGGTGGGCAGGTGATACGACCTGCCCTTCCGGTGCATCATCTTCTCACGGATGAACTTGCGCGGGCTGCCGAAGATGTCCTCCGGCTTCACCTGCACGCCGTCCACGATCACGGCGAATTCGGCTTCCATGCCGATCGCCGCGAGCTGGATCCGCTCGCGAGTGGATGATTTGTTTTCCGGTCCTTTCTTCTTCTTCAGCGTCATTCTCTTCTTTTAGCCAGAGTCCTGAATCTTCACTTATTGAATCGTGCGATAGCTTCGTCAACTTTTTACATCCCGTGGTACCGACAAGACGTAGCCCAGATCGAGGTGGAGGTGGTCTTCCGCAAAGCCGGTCGGCGTTCCGTAAGGGCGGGTCCAGATGCCCGGCAAAGTCTGGCGCGCGATCAGACTGAACCGCTCGATCGCGCCCCGGTTGTCCAGGTAGGTGTCGCCAATACGGTATATGTTGGCGGCCGTTCCCCAGGCGTGTGGAGTCGCGTTCTTGGAGAAGCGGTGAGAGGGCGATCGATAACCCCCATTTGCGGAGATATGGACAAGCGTCCCAACTGCATCCCGAAACCGCTCCAGGCACACTGCCAACAGCGTTATAGCGCACGGAACGTACCGGGGAAATGTCCTCAGGGGCGGCGCTTCCCGGACATCGACCTGGATGAACTCCCAGAGCAGGAAATGCGAGGCTAACTCGATTTTCATGGCTGAATCCCATGACGGGATCTCATAGAAATAGCGGGGGAGCTGACGGGGAAACCCGGTCGCGTCCTTCCACTCCTCTCCGGGCCTGAGCGCCTTTCGATACTCAGGTGGGAGGGTAAGCCCGTCAACGACCCGAAGCGGGAAATTCGGGGCCTCATTCACACCCGGGGTCTCGGCGAAACTAGCGGGGTCGCTCATTCATCCACCGGGCCTTGGATTAGGTACTCGTATATGGTATGTGAGATAGCGGCGATCGTCCGTGAGCGGCCGGTTGTGTCGGGGTCCCACTCCGTCAGGATCACGAGCACGTAAGGCTTCCGTTTGGGCAGGTAGACCACGCCCGCGTCATGGGCGACGGTTGATATCTCCCCGGTCTTATGAGCGACGCGCGTGCCCTTTGGCAGCCGGGCGGGTATGCCCTGGTTGAATTCCTGGCCGTGGAGGATGTCCATCATCCGCCGCGACAGGGCCGGGGAGAACGCCTTTCCCTCCGACAGCATAATGAGAATTCTCAGCAGCCCATCGGCGGTCACCATGTTGTTGATGCCCTTCTCGAACGCCAGCTCATCTTCGACCCCGCGCCTGAGCTCGATTCCCTCGTCTACATGCAGCTCCTTCAGCGTCTGATTGACGGCGTCCGATCCGATCACGCCGAGGAGGAGATTGGTGGCGAGGTTGCTGGAGGTCGTGATCATGTGATACGCCAGCTCATCGACGCGCATCATCTTGCCGATTGCGTTGTGTACGGCCGAGTTGGCATCGCGGCCCGACTCGACGCGGAACGGGATGTTCTCGACGACGCTCAGGAAGCGATTGCGGACGTGCACGCGGGAATGCGGCAGAAGATCGCCGCGATTGATCGCGGCGAAAGCGCCGAGGAGGATCGGAACCTTGATGGTGCTCGCGGCGTGAAACCAGCGGTCGCCGTGGTAGTGGAGCTCGAAGCCGGTTTCGGCGTCGCGCAGGGCCACGGCGATGGCTTTGGCGCCCGACTCCTGTTCGATCTTCTCGATCTGCTCTCGCAGCGCGCGCTCGCGCGGCACTATCTCCGTCGTGGGCGGCGAGGACCCTTCCTTCTTCGGCATCGGGGAAATCAGGAGTATGCTACGCGGGGATCCGCTTTGGCGTAGGCGAGATCAGTGAGGAGATTGACGAGCACGAATACAACGCTCAGGAACAGCACAGATCCCTGAATCGCCGGCAGATCGCGCCGCGTGATTGCATTCACCACGTAGCGCCCGAGCCCGGGCCAGCTGAAGATCGTCTCGGTGAGAATGCTGCCGGTGAGATAGTATCCGAAGTCGAGGCCGAGCACCGTGATGATCGGAATCAGCGCATTCCTGAGGGCGTGCCTCACGACCACGACGCGCTCCGTCAATCCCTTCGCGCGAGCGGTGCGGACGAAGTCGCCGCTCAGCACGTCGAGCATCGCCGACCTCGTCACGCGCGCGAGAAACGCAATCGATCGTGAGCCGAGCGCGAACGCCGGAAGTATGAGATACTTGATGCCGCCGTAGCCGGAAGGCGGCAACCACTTCAGCATTACCGCGAATACGAGAATCAGAATGAGTCCAACCCAGTACACTGGAAACGAGATCCCCAGGTACGCGACGCCAAGTCCCAGGCGGTCGAACCAGCCACCAGGATTCCGCGCGCTCAGGACGCCGAGGGTGATGCCGAGGACCGAGGCGAGGAACATCGCGGATCCGGCGAGAAGGAGCGTCTTCGGAAATCTCTCACGGATGTCACTCATGATTGGCCGCTGGGTGATGTACGAGTTGCCGAAATCACCGCGCAGCACGCCACCCGTATAGTGTGTGAACTGGCTCCATAGCGGCTCGTCGAGGCGCAGCTCTTTTCTCAGTCTCGCAATCGTCTCTGCATCTGCCCGCTCGCCGACCATCTCCTGCACCGGATCGCCGGGGGCGACGTAGAGCAGGAGAAACACCACTACCAGGACTCCGAACAGTGTCGGAATCGAAAGCAAGAGTCTCCGAACGATGAAAGACAGCACTTGTCTATTTGCTGATGGTCACATCGGTCCAGCGCTGCCCATTGAAGACAGCCGGAACGGTGAAGCCCTTGATCCAGGGTTGCACCGCGTACATGTCTTTGTAGAAGAAGAGATAGATCATCGGCGCGTCGTTGAACTGGAGCTGATCGGCCTGTGTGTAGAGCGCGTTGCGCTTCGACTCGTCCTGCTCGCGGTGCGCCTGATCCACCAGCGCGTCGAAGTGTGGATTGGAGTAGTACGAGACGTTGCCGCCCGCGCCCTTGTTCTTGCTGTGGAGCAGGGGGTAGAGAAAGTTTTCCGCGTCCGGATAGTCAGCCCACCATTCCTTGAGCGCGAGATCGGTCTGTCCGTTTCGCGCAGCCTCGCGCACTGACGACGCATCGCGCTGCATGATTTTGGCGCGGATTCCCGCTTCCGCGAGATTGGCCTGAATCGTCTGCGATAGTCGTGGCGACTGATCCGTCGTCCCGGCCCAGAGCTCGACGTCTATTCCATTCGGGTGCCCAGCGGCCGCGAGCAGCGCCTTGGCTTTCGCGATGTCGTGCGTGTATCCCTTGCGATTCGGATCCGCGCCGCCCAGAGTCGGCGGAATCACACCGTTCGCGACAGTTCCACGTCCCGCCATCACCGCGCTAAGCGTCGTGCTGACATCCACCGCGTAGTTGAGTGCCTGCCGCACGCGCACGTCACTGAGCGGCCCGCGCGTGGTGTTGATTGCCACGTACCAGAAGCGAAGCGCAGGCGCCGACGAGAGGAGCTTGCTCTTTCCCGTATCGGCCTGCCAGCCTTTGCCTGCTTCATCGGGAACGGAGAGCACGTCGACGTTCCCCGCCTCGAATTCAGCGGTGGCGGTGCTCATCTCCGGAATGATGCGCGCCATCAAAGAGTCCGCCTTCGGCGGCCCATCGAAATAGTCGGGATTCTTCGCAAAGCGCAGGTAGTCGTCGTGTCTCCACTCGACGAACTTCCACGGCCCCGTTCCAATCGGCTTCTGTCCGAAGTCGGCGGGCGGATTGTCCGGGACGATCGACGTGACTGGCATCGCCAGCAGCTTCGGGAAGATCGAAAAGGGCTCCTTCAGCGTGATCACGACGGTCGAGTCATCGGGAGCCGCGAGGCCGCTGATGGTCGTCGCCTTGCTCGCCGCGAAATCTTCGGCTCCTCTGATTGGATAGAGCGGCCAACCGCGTCCGCCCTTCGTTTTGGGATCGAGGACGCGCTGGAACGTCGCCACGACGTTCTTCGCCGAGAACGGGCGGCCGTCGTGGAATTTCACGCCGCTGCGAAGATGGAACGTGTAGGTGACGCCGTCGGCGCTCACGTCCCACGATTTCGCGAGTCCCGGAACCACCTTCGCGTCTGGAGTGAAGCGCGTCAGTCCATCGAAGACGTAAGTGACGGCGCGTCCCGTTGGAACATCGGTCGATAGTGCGGGGTCCATCGATCGCGGGTCATACGTGTCGCGCGAATCGATGATCGTTTTGCGGGAAGGAGCAGATTCACCGCCGCCACAGCTGAGAATAGCGGGTAATACGAGGAGGAAGAGTCGCCGCATGAGTGTCTTCTGACGGTTGACATGAAGGGGCGAAATACGAGAACTTTCGCGCACCCCGAATTAGGCCTCACCGTGAGCGCAGAATACTATTATCGCCGCCGACTTGGCGCCAAGGATCTACTGCCTGCCGTTGGCGTCGGCGTCGCCGCCGGTATGGCCGCTTTCTACATTGTGCAACTCTTAATCCAGCGTACACCACTCGTTCCGCAGGGCGAGCAACCTCGCTCGCCAACGACACCCCCCACCAGAATGCTGGGCGAACGGACCGAGCCTGAAACAGAGACGCACTACGCTCGCGAGCTGCCGCCCGGGCAGCCACCAGGCGCGCGCGCGCCGCAAGGGTGAAGTTTCCCCGGATACGACTCGGGGTCTACACCGCACTCGCGTTCTTCGCAGCGTTTACCGGCGTCAACAGCGCACGCGCGCAGGACATCGAGTGCCAGCGTGGCGACCTCGAAGTGTTTCGACTGGTGTTCGAGGGGAACAAGGCCTTTTCGGACGCTGATCTTGCCAAGACGATTGTCACCGCGCCATCGGCGTGGGCGCGGCGTTACCTATACCTGCCGTTCACGGTCAAACATTGTCTGGACCGAGCTGAACTCCCGAACGATCGGGCCCGGTTGATAATCTTTTATCGCCGTCGGGGGTATCCGAAAGTGACCGTCGACACCGTCGTAAAGGTGCTGGCACCAGGGGCGGTCGAGGTCAGGTTCGACATCAACGAGGGACCCCCGATGATACTCAGGTCCTTCGTGGTCAGCGGACTGGATTCAGTTCCGGAAAAAGCGCAGATCCGCCGTGGTGTGCCTGTGCGCGAAGGCGGGAGATTCGACCGCTTTGGGATAGATGCCGCGGCCGACACGGTTCGCCAGCGACTGCACAACGATGGATACCCGAGGGCTGAGGCGGTCAATCGCTTCAGCGTGAACGACAGCACTTTGAGCGCATGGGACACCCTTTACGTGACGCCCGGCCCGAGGACGAAGCTTGGAGCAATCAAGATCAACGTGATACCGCTCGATCCTGCAAAGGGCCAGCAGATACCAACCAGAATCGTGCGCCGCATCATGGGGCTCGAGCCGGGTGAGCTTTTCCGCGAGGACGAGATCATCGACGCTCAGCGCGCCCTCTATCAGACCGAGGCGTATCAGCACGTGTCGATAACGCCCGACTCGGCCTCGGATACTCTGGTCACTCTGTATACGAATCTGGCCGAGGCTCCAATGCATGCGGCGAGAGCGGGCGCGGGCTACGGAACGCTGGATTGCTTTCGACTGACCTCCGAGTTCACCGACTACAATTTTCTGAACGGCGCGCGCCGGTTCGATCTCAATGCGCGGGTCTCGAAGATCGGAATCGGGAGGCCGCTCGACGGCGCGCCGGGCCTGTGTCCCGCGGCAAAGAAGGACGTTTTCAGCAACCGTCTGAACTACTACGTCGGCGCCACGCTCAGGCAGCCGACGTTCCTCGGGCTGAGAACGGTTCCGACGATCACGGTATACAGCCAGCGCGTGTCGGAGTACAACGCGTATCTGAGGACGACGGCGATTGGAGGCGTGGCATCGGTGGTGTGGCGGGGCCTCACCAGAACGCCGGTAAGTCTGGCGTACTCGATGGACCTCGGCCGAACCGAAGCGCAGCCAGCGCTCTTCTGCGCGGTGTTCAACCTGTGCGAGGCGGCCGAGCGCGAGAGAATCCAGCGCACCCAAACGCTGGCGGTGCTGAGCCTGGCCGTGACGCGTGACAACTCAAACAATCTTCTCTCGCCAACGCGCGGGTCGATCATCAGGCTCGAAGCGCGGCATTCGTCGCCGGCCATTCTTTCCAACAAGGATCTTCAGTTCAACAAGCTGGTTGGAGATGCGTCGCGCTACATCAACGCTGGCGGCGGCAACGTGCTCGCCTTGCGCATCCGCGGCGGGACTGTGTTCGGCCGCAACGTGGCGTCGGCGACGGCGTTCATTCCCCCGCAGGAGCGGCTGTACGCCGGTGGTCCTACGACCGTTCGTGGATTCTCACAGAATGAGCTCGGGTCGCTGATCTACATTGCGCCCGGTCGCCAGGAGATATCAACGGTCGACAGCCTTGGTCAACCGATAACAGTGCTTCGGGACAGCAGCGGTTTGACGCGAAGAGTCGTTCCGGTCGGCGGCAACAGTCTGGTCGTCGGCAACATGGAGCTGCGCCTCAGAAGTCCGTTTTTGCCCGAGCTCCTGCAATTCACTCTGTTCACGGATGCGGGCGAAGTCTGGAATCGTGGCAGCACCGCGACGCTGAGTGGCGTAAAGCTGAAGGTCACTCCGGGCGTTCAGGTAACCGCGTTCTCTCCCGTTGGCCCAGTGCGAGTGGCGATAGGATACAACCCGTACCAGCGCCCTACCGGACCCCTGTATTACGAGGCCACGAACGAAGGCGGCGAGCTCGTGTGCGTGAGCCCCGGCAACTTATTGCCCGTGACGATAACTCCCGTTTCGAACTCTACCGACGTCATCATTCATCAGCAATCGGGCGTGTGTCCCGCGACATACCAGCCCGCCAAGCAAAACAGCCTTCGCAGCAAGCTGACATTCAGCTTCGCAATCGGCCAGGCGTTCTAGCCTCCCATGACACGCCGACTCCGCATCGTGATCGCGAGCGCCATCGTGCTGGTGGGGCTCCTGCTGATCGTCATCCTCAGCGTCGTCGGTGTCACGCACACCGGCTTCGGTCAGGAGCGCGTGCGCCGCATGGTGTCGACGATGCTCGAGGGGAGCGTGAAGGGGAAAGTCTATGTCGGCCAGATGAGCGGCGGATTCTTTACCGGTGTGACGATCGACTCCGTCGAGATGAGAGACGACGAAGATTCCGTTTTCTTCGCGTCCGGGCCGATCACCGTCTCGTACGATCCGCGGGATCTCTTCGACCGCCGGATTCTACTAAGCCATCTCGAGGCCGAGCATCCGGTGGTTCACCTGCGACAGCACGAAAACGGCGACTGGAACTGGCGGAGAATCTTCCCGGCGAGCGTCGAGAAGCAAAAAAGAAACGAGCGCGGATTCGGACAGTACATTGTCGTCGATTCGACGGTGATCCGCGATGCCACGGTCACGCTGACGCTGCCGTGGCATCCGTCCGACACGCTGCGCGGAGCAAAGCGCGATAGCGCCCTCAGATTCGAGCTCACGCGCTCCGATCACGAGATACGGCGCACGCGCGAAGGATTCGCGCGGACCTGGAGATGGACCCAGGCGCAGGCGAATCTGGGATTCGCCCGGCTCGCGGATCCCGACACCGTCGGTCGCCTCGTCAGAATCAGAAAGGCGAGCTTCACGGAAACCGATCCTCCGTTCAAGTTTCGCAATGTCTCGGGCACGGCGCTCAACCTCGGTGATTCCGTGTTCATCGACAGCGACCATTTCGACCTGCCCGGCTCGACCGGGAAGGCGCACGGCAGCGTCGTATGGGGGAGCGATCTTCCGATTCGCTACTATCTGCACATCATCGGCGACTCGGTGTCTCTGTCCGACGTCGCGTGGGTCTATCCAACGCTGCCCACCACGGGTGGCGGCAAGATGGTGCTCGACATCAGGAGCGAGCGGAACCCGCGTTTCCTCGACTACATACTGACGAACATGGATGTGCGCACTACGCGCTCGCGACTGCTGGGACAGATGACGTTCGGCACCGGCGGCCCGGTGCTCGCGGTCAAGAACGTCGATCTCCAGGCGACGCCTGTCGATTTCGATTTGCTCCGCACCCTGAATGGAAAGGCGTTTCCCTACGACTGGCAGGGGAAGATCACCGGCACCGTGAAGGCGTCCGGCGGTCCGCTCAATCATTTCAAGGTCGAGCAGTCGGCGCTCATCTTCGAGGATGCGCACGTGCCCGGCGCCGTCACCGAAGCGCGCGGCGAAGGAGAGCTGGACATCCTCTTTCCCGCCTTCACGGCGTTCCACGATTTCAACGTCGATGTCGCGACGCTCGATGTGCGCACGCTCCAGTACCTGAACAAGTTCTTTCCCAAAATCAAGGGAACGGTTTCGGGCACCGCGACGCTCGACTCTTCATGGCTCGACGTGCGTTTCAAAAACGCGGATCTCCTGCATCACGATGGCAACGAGCCGATCTCGCACGTCACGGGCAACGGCCGCGTGACGTGGGGCGACAAGTATCTCACCTACGATCTCGCGCTCCAGGCGCAGCCGCTGTCTTTCACCGCACTGACGCATTCGTACCCGCTGCTTCCGCTGCGGGGCAGCTACACTGGCCCCGTGCAGGTGAAGGGCATGTCTCCCAATCTCCTGGTCAACACGACGTTGACGGGGCCGGCGGGGACGTTCGGGTACAGCGGCTTGGTCGACGCGGATCCTGAAGAGTATGCGGCTCGCGGCCGCGCGACTTCGACGGCGCTCGATCTGCGAACATTGCTGGAGAACAACGCGCTGCCGCACTCGCAGCTCACCGGGCAGTATGATCTCGATCTGCGGGGCGAAAATCTGGCCTCCCTCACCGGCAAGGCGGTGGCATCGATCGAGCAATCGACCCTCGCCGGGTTCCGCGTCGATCCTTCTGTCGCGCGGGTGCACTTCGCCGGCGGGGTCGTGACGGTGGACACGCTCGCTCTGAACGCAGCGGGACTCAAGGCGCAGGCGTCGGGCACGTTCGGGCTCATTGGCGCTCACACCGGCTCGCTCAAATTCTCGGCGGTGATGGATTCGTTGTCGCGACTTCGCGCGCTGGTGCCGGGGCTGGCGACCACGTCGCAGCTGGACTCGTTGGGCGGCGGCGCCGAGCTGAGTGGGGAGCTGACAGGAAGCGCGGAGCATCTTTCGCTCAACGGAATCGTTCACGCGAACGACGTGCAGCTCGGCACGCGCAGTGTCCGGAGTGTGCGCGGAACCATACTCCTCGCCGACGTCACCAAGCAGCCGACCGGATCGCTGATATTCGGCGCCGACACCGTCGCGCTGGGGCCGGTCGGCTTCAACAGCATCAGAGCTTCAGTGGCGCTCGCCTCGCCGACGTCGGGCCATTTCAGCGCATCAATGTTGAGTCAGAGTGGCGTCCAGACGGACCTGGCGGGAAATCTTACGCGCAGTAAAGACACGACGGTGGTGAGACTCGACAGCGCGGCGGTGCTGGTTGATGCGGACAATCGCTATCGCCTTCAGGCGCCGAGCCGCGTCGTTTTCTCGAAGGGGTTCCTCACACTCGACTCGCTCATCCTTCAGCACAGCAGCAAGGCCAAGCTGATCGTCGAGAACGTGCAGCTGAAAGGCGACTCCATCAGGGGGCACGTCCGCACCGACAGCGTCGACATGCGGCTCTTCCGCGCGTTCGTGCCGGGACTGGTGGATGCCCGCGGCGCAATCGTGGGAGATGTCGAGTTTCGCGGCGACGTCAAGCAGCCGAGGCTGTTCGGGCAGATCTCACTAGCCGACGGTACCGCGGCTTTCTCCAACATTGGGACGCGCTTCATTCACATCCGGGCGGACATCGCGCTGTCGGGTGACACCGTTCACGTCAAGCAGCTTTCCGCGGAGACGAACAAGGACCGCCGCGGCGTGTTGAACGTCGAAGGCACGGTCAGCTTCGAGCACTACGACAACCCGTCATTCTCGCTCGTCGCGAACGCATCGAACTTCCACTCGATTGACAAGCCGGGGCTGGCCGCGCTCGACATCTCGACGGGGTCGCCGGTGACGCTGACGGGATCGACGCAGGATGCGGTGATGCGCGGCACGATCCGCGTCGAGCGCGGAACGATCTACATCCCCGACGTCGTGAAGAAGAGGATCATCGATCTCAACGATCCCGAGTTCCTGGACATGGTCGATACCCTGCTCGCGGCAAACCGGCAAGTGATGCCGCGCGCGCCGAAAGCGGTGGCGCGGAACCTCAGACTCGAGAACGTCGCAGTGGATATCGGTCCCGACGTCTGGCTGCGGTCGTCGGAAGCGAACATCAAGCTCGGTGGCTCGCTCAACGTGACGCTTGCTCCGCCGACGCCGAGCGATCCGCCGCGCCTGGCGCTGGACGGAACACTGAGCGCAGACAAGGGAACCTACAGGCTCAATCTCGTTGATCCGTTCATACAACCGACCTTCGATGTGCAGAGCGGCGGAAATCTGCGGTTCTTCGGGACTCCGGATCTGAATCCGTCGCTCGACATCAAGGCGATACACACGGTGCGTCAACCGCAGAAGAGCGTCAACGGGAGGGATGTGAGGGTGGAGGTAGACATTACGGGAACGCTCGCGCGGCCCCAGCTAGCGCTGAGAAATCCCGACAACCTTCCGTTGTCAGAGAGCGATTTGCTCAGCTACCTGGTCACAGGTGAGCCGGCGGTCGGACTTGACCAGGCGGGCACACAGGTAGCGGGCCTGGGCGTGCGCGCGCTCGGAAACATTTTCACCAACGCCATTCCAAGAAACGTCCTTGATATCGTCGAGCTACAGACGGCAACCCCCGGCGATCCGACGACGGCGACAAGTGCGACCAACGCGTCGTACTACACGAGCCTGCTCAACACCCGTGCGGTGCTCGGGAAGCAGCTCGGCAGCAGGTGGTTCCTCGGGTTGAGCACCGGCCTCTGTCCGAGCGCATTCAAGGAGAATCTGGGCCTCCAGCTCGAGTACAGAATCAGCTCCGTGTACAGCGCCCAGGCGGCGATCGAGCCGGGGTCCAGCAACACCAGATGCGACAAAACGGCGACCCCGACCTTCCAGCCAACCCCGACACCGTCGCAGCTGGGGTTCGACCTTTTTCGGAACTGGCGTTTCTAAACCTTTGCTGAGTCGTCACTTAACGGATTTGCGTTGGCTACATTTAGTTTAGGCTGACAACTGCATGGCGAAGAATCTCCGCGAAAAAGACGTGATGATGTGCCGCTCCTNNTGCGCGGACTGCGGGACTTTCGTCTGCATCATCTGCAACTTCCGCGGAGTCACGCTCTGCAAGTCCTGCCGCGCAAAACGACCGGAGCCACCGCTGTCGCCGACCAATTCGACCAAGATCGACTGGCCCGAGCATTGACCGACAGCGTGACCGCCGTCGCGGCGATCGCGCCGATGTTGTGCGAGCCCGATGTAAAAACGACGCAGGTATCGCAGCTGCTGCACGGCCAC
The DNA here is from genome assembly GCA_003131365.1 of Gemmatimonadota bacterium. Classification (GTDB taxonomy): domain Bacteria; phylum Gemmatimonadota; class Gemmatimonadetes; order Gemmatimonadales; family Gemmatimonadaceae; genus UBA4720. The sequence goes on from PKVB01000210.1 coordinate 34,954, forward strand.
ATCGCGCAGGTCGTGGAACGGAACGGGCTCTGGCTTCATGTGAAAGGCGCCGACGCGTACACCGGCTGGATTCATCAGGGCTACGTCGTCACGATGCCAATGGCGCCTCCCTCATTGCTGAATACGGGGTGGAATGATCCGCGCCCGCTTTCGCTCAACTGCACCGTTCGCGACGAGCACGGAGCCACGCGCAAGCTGCCGCTGGGCGCGCTCGTCACCGAGGGCCAGGTGCGGTTCGGCGGATTGGCGATGACGCTTGAGGAGCGGCGGAACGCATTTCCACCGGCGGCCGACTCCATCACGGCGTCGGCGATGACTTTCTTCGAGGGCACGTCGTACGAGTGGGGAGGCCTGACGCCGTGGGGCTGCGACTGCTCCGGGCTGGTATCCAGCTCGTTTCACCTGCACGGCGTGAGCGTGCCCCGCGATGCGTGGATGCAGGCGACGACCGGGGAGCCAGTCGAGTCGTTGCGGGATCTTCGTCCTGCCGATCTGCTCTTTTTCTCCGACGAGCCCGATGGGAAGGTCACGCACGTCGCGATATCGCTGGGCGGGATGAGAGTCGTTCATCTCGCGCTCGGGCGAGGGGGCTACGCCATCGATGATTTGGCTAGCGGAGACGAGTACACGGATCTGTTGCTCAAGAGATTTCGTTTTGGGCGTAGAATCTTGAAGGAGAACTAAGGGCGCGGCAGCAGTCTTTAGGTTCTTCTTAGCTGACCATTCCGTTTGGCGCGCTTGCCATCATGGGGCCGCCGTTAGCAGGTCCGCTCACGAACAGCCTCGCCGTGGCAGTGGGGAGGTCGTCGAGCGTGACCTGCATCGTGTATTGACCCACCCTGTTGAGCGGAAGATCCACCACCGCGATGATCGGCAGATCGACCTCGAACACGGGGTTCGGCGCGGGCGCGACGTTCATCTCGCCGGTCGAGGACCAGAGCTCTTCGTCGAGCGGGCTCAGCCAGCGGAAGCCGAGCTTGTGCGAGCCGACATCGACGCCACTGGCTTTGAGCCGGACGATGAAGTGAGTGCGCGGATGAATCGTCGGCAGCCCCGCTACCTGAACTGCATCGAAGACTCCCAGCACATTCAGTTTTCCTTCCTGTGACAGGTTGGCGGCGTCGGCGAAAATGGCGAACGAGATGTGCATGAAAGCAAAGTAGCCGCGCCACGCCTTGCCCGGCTAGCTTTCGGCAATGACTGAATCAGTTGCGCCATCTCCGACCGTCGGCGACTCGGCCGCGCATCATTCGTTCGGGCTGACGGATCTTCTCCTGCTCACGATGGCGGTGATCTGGGGAGTCAATTTCGTCGTCGTGAAGTACGCAACGCACATCTTCAACCCGGTGGCCTTTACCGGACTTCGCGTCGGAACCGCGGCGGCATTTCTCGTGGCGTTCGCCTACGCCCGCGGCGGCTTCGCGCTTTCGCGCCATGATGTGCTTCGGCTCCTTCTTCTCGGCGTGCTCGGCAACGGCCTGTACCAGCTCTTCTTCGTCCACGGAGTCGCGCGCACCCGTGCCGGGAACGCGTCTCTCATCGTTGGTGCCGCGCCGGCGTTCATCGCGCTCGCGGCGAGGGTTCGTGGCATGGAGCGCGTGAAGCGGATGACGCTCGTCGGCATCGCTCTCTCGATGATCGGTGTCGCCCTCGTGATCGTTGGAAGCGGCACATTATCGAATGGCCAGACGACTCTCCTCGGATCAGTCCTTGTCTTCCTTGGAGTTCTGTGCTGGTCCGCCTACACGATCATGTTGCAGCCGTACACGAAACGGATCGACGTGATCCAGCTCTCGGCAATCACGCTGGTCGGTGGCGCGGTGCCGTTGATCATCGCGTCGACGCCCGCGCTGGTCGCCACTGACTGGTCCAGCATCGGAGCCGGCGGTTGGCTCGCGCTTTTCTACTCGAGCGTGATCTCGATGGGCGTCGCGTATTTCTTCTGGTATCGCGGCCTGCGGGTGCTCGGGCCTACTCGCACCGCCGTNNACTCGAACCTGCAACCGATCGTCGCCCTTCTGGCTGCGTGGGCGTTGCTCGGTGAAGTCCCGACGATCTTCCAGGGCCTGGGCGCGGTGACGATCATCGCCGGCGTATTCCTCACCAGAACATGAGGCTCGTTCTCTTCGACATCGACGGCACGCTGCTCAATTCGGAGGGGCTCGGACGCGCATCGATGCGGCTGGCGCTGGGCTCGATCTTCGGGTCGCCCGGGAATCCCGCGTATCGGTACGACGGAAAGACCGATAGGCAGATCGTGCGCGACGTCATGCGCCTCGAGGGTCACT
>PKVB01000228.1 GCA_003131365.1 Gemmatimonadota bacterium
TGGCGATCATGATGGTGTCGGTGACTAGCAGAACGCGCGAGATCGGCATCAGGAAGGCACTCGGAGCGACGAGACGGGAGATACTGTTTCAGTTCCTGGTTGAGGCTGCGACGCTCACGGGGTTTGGTGGCATACTAGGCATTCTCATCGGACTGACTTTCGGGCGATTGGCCACGCTGGCGATGAACATCGACGCGAGCGTTCCGATCGGACTTACAATGATCGCCGTAATGGTCTCAGTGACCATCGGCATCGTGTTCGGCATGCTTCCGGCGCAGCGAGCGGCGAAGCTGGATCCGATCGACGCTTTGCGGTACGAGTAGATTCTTCGCATGAAACCAGTAGACGTTCTCGCCATCGCCGCCCACCCCGACGATGTCGAGCTGATTTGCGGAGGCACGCTCATTCGGGCCCACATGCTCGGGAGATCTACCGGAATCCTCGATCTCGCGGCGGGCGAGATGGCCAGCAGAGGAACGCCGGAGCTTCGCGCGAAAGAGGCGGCGAAAGCAGCGAAAGTGATGGGCGTCAGCGTGCGCGAGAACCTTGGGCTTCCCGATGGCGGAATCCAAAACACCCCGGAAACGAGAGCGAAGCTGGCTGTCGCGATCAGGCGCTTTCAGCCAAAGATCGTGATCACCCACTCCCAGCACGGACGACATCCGGATCATCCGATCGTCGCCCAGCTCGTGCGAGACGCGTGCTTCGTCGCCGGCCTGAAAAAGGTCGAGCCCAAAGTCGCCCCCCACCGCCCGCTCAAGGTTCTTCACGCTCTCTCGTTCCGCGAAGACAACCAGAAGCCGACCTTCGTCGTCGACATCAGCGAGGCATTCGAGAAGAAGCTCGAGGCAATCGGATGCTACGAGTCGCAGTTCGGTGAAGCGGTTCAGGCGGGAGAGGTTTACCCGAACGGGGAGCCACTGCACGACCTGATTCGCCACCACGCCGCGCACTACGGGTCGCTGATTCGGTGCCGCTACGGCGAGCCGTTCTACACGACTGAGACGATGCGGGTGGAGGACGTGGCGTCGCTCGAGGTCGCGACGTTTTGACCGGCAAGGGAGGCAAGCGCTCTTCGGCTCCGGTCCCGAAGAAATCCGAGGACGAGGTCACTTATCCGTCCTATCTCGCGCTCGACGAGCTTTTACAGCTACAGCGTCCCCGCTCTGCGCCCGAGCACCCCGACGAGCTGCTTTTCATCATCGTCCACCAGGCGAGCGAGCTCTGGTTCAAGCTGATTCTCCACGAGCTCACCGCGCTCATTGCGCTGATCGAAGCCAGGGACACCCTTGGCGCACTCACTTCGGTGCGGCGAGTGAATGCGCTCGTGCGTATCGTTACCGGTCAGCTCTCAGCGCTCGAGACGCTCCCGCCGCAGCGGTTCGCGCAGTTCCGCGGCTACCTCGGCACGTCCAGCGGCTCGCAGAGCGTGCAGTTCCGGGCGATCGAAGCGATGTCCGGAATGCGCGACGCACATTTTCTGCAGGTCCTCAAGCAGCACGGTGAGATTGCGCCTCTGGTCAAAAGAGCGCTCGCCAGGCNNATACGACGACCTGCTCGATGCAGAGGGCGTGACGCTCGAGCAGGTCTACTCCGAGCAAAACCAGAAGCCGCTGCAAATGCTGGCGGAGGGGCTGCTGGAATACGAGCAGGGCTTCGCGATGTGGCGATTCCTGCACGTTCAGCTCGTCGAGCGGATCATCGGCCCGTTGACCTCCGGCACCGGAGGCACGCTCGGCTCGAAATATCTTCAGCAGACGATCAATCAGCGCTTTTTCCCGGAACTGTGGGAAGTGAGGAGCAAATTCTTCAAGGGTTGAGCTAAATTCCACCCATGCCGATTGACCCGATTTATCTCGACCACGCCGCTACGACGCCGGTGCGAGAAGAGGTCTTCGAGGCGATGAAGCCGTTTTTCGGCCCACGCTTCGGGAACCCTTCCAGCACGCACCGGTGGGGGCGCGAAGCGCGTGCGGCGCTGGACGAGGCCAGGGAGCGAGTGGGCCGATGTCTAGGCGCGCGCGCGGACGAGATCTGCTTCACCTCGGGCGGCACTGAGGCCGACAACCTCGCCATTCTGGGCGCGTGGCGCGCTCTCAAGGCAAAGGGCCGTACGGCCGTGGTTACGACGCCAATCGAGCACAAGGNNCATGACGGCAGACGGTGTGATAGATCCGGCGTCATTCGATGAGCTGGTCGACGAGAAGGTCGCGGTCTGCTCGATGATGTGGGTGAACAACGAGATCGGCTCGATTCAGGCGGTGCCCGAGCTCTCCGCAAAGGCGAAAGACCGCGGCGTCATGGTCCACACCGACGCTGTCCAGGCCTTCGGGAAGGTCACGATCGACGCCCAGACGCAGCAGTTCGATTTTCTCACGATCTCGGGCCACAAGTTCGGCGCGCCCAAGGGAATTGGCGCGCTCTTCATTCGCCGGGGGACGCACATCGAGCCGCTGATGCACGGCGGAACGCAGGATCGCGGACGAAGACCGGGGACCGAGAATGTCGCCGCGGCGGTAGGCCTGGCGCGCGCCGCCGAGCTCACGCTCGCGGAGAGCGAGGCGCATTGCGCGCGGATTCGGAAGCTGCGTGACAAGCTCGAAGCCGGAATCCTGGCGAAAATCCCCGACGCGGTCATCCACGGCAGGGGTGCGGAGCGTGCGCCGCACATCATGAACATCTCAGTCCCGGGTACTGATAGCGAATCGCTCCTCATGGCGCTCGATCTCCGCGGCATCGCCGCATCAGGTGGGTCGGCCTGCCAGAGCGGAAGCATCGATCCGTCGCACGTCCTGACGGCGCTCGGCGTCCGTCCAGATCTCGCCAGTGCGGCAATCCGTATGAGCCTCGGCGTTCTGACGACGGATCAAAGCATCGACCGCGTCATCGAAGTCTTCCCCGCGCTCGTCGCCAAGGCGAGACAGCTCGCGGTCGCGAAATAACGATGTCGCGCGAGCGGGTGCTGGTCGCTATGTCCGGCGGCGTGGACTCGTCGGTCGCCGCGGCGATGCTCGTCGAGCAGGGCTACGACGTCGTTGGCGCGACGATGAAACTGTTCTGTCATGGCGAAGATGTCCCTGACCGTCCGTGTTGCTCGCTCGATTCCGTGAACGATGCGAGGCGAGTATGCGAGCAGCTGGAGATTCCGCACTACGTGCTCAATCTCGAGACCCGCTTCGGACACGACGTGGTCGACAACTTCGTCGAAGAGTACGCCCGCGGCCGCACTCCGATTCCCTGCGTCCGCTGCAACACGTTCACGAAGTTCCGCGACTTCCTGAAGAAGGCGGACGCCATCGATGCGCAGTGGATCGCGACGGGGCATTACGCGCGTGTGATCGATGGCGATCTTCACCGGGGAATCGACGAGAACAAGGATCAGACCTATTTCCTCTGGGGTATCGACCGCGCCGTTCTCTCGCGCATGATCCTGCCCGTCGGGAGTCTCGACAAGGCGCAGACGCGCGCCCGCGCGCACGCGATGGGTCTCGAGGTGATCGCCGAAAAGCCGGAGAGCCAGGAGATCTGCTTCGTGCCGGACGGCGACTACACCCGGATTCTGGAGCAGCGACTGCCGGCGGACGCGCCCGCGCTTTCGCGCGGTCCGATTGTCAACTCGAGTGGCGCGATCGTTGGCGAGCACAACGGCTTCGCGCGCTACACCATCGGCCAGCGGCGCGGCGTTCCCGGCGGATTCGCACACCCGATGTACGTCATCGCGATTCGACCTGAGCAGCGAGCAGTCGTCATCGGTACTCGTGATGAGCTACTGGGCAGTGGCATCATAGCCAGCGAAGTGAATTGGCTCACCGATGCGCCCAGTATCGGCGACCAGGTGAGCGTTCGCATCCGGCACCGCGCACCCCTCGCCCGCGCGGAGATCGTTCGTCTCAATGGACAAGAAATCGAGCTCGCACTCGACGAGCCTGTGTCAGCCATAACACCGGGACAGTCCGCTGTGTTCTACGACGGTGAGCGCGTTCTTGGCGGCGGATTCATCGAGGTCTCGCGTAGTCTGCGTTCCGCACTACCTGTTTTGGCGGCGTGATTCAACGCGCACGCCGAGAAGTTGCCGGCGAATTGCAGAGAACATTATTCGATGTGACTGAAGCGCATACCTAACGAGAGGAATCGTCTCATGTCTGCACGCGAACTGTGGTCACACCCGAAGCTCGTGATAGCGATCGTCGGCGCCCTTCTCGCATTGGGTTGCAACCCCCCGGCTCCCGCCCCGCCGCCGGGACCTCAGTCCGGCGCCCTCCCGCCGCGAATCATTCCCTTGCCAGCGTCACTCTCACTCGCGAGTGGCCCTCCGTTCAAGCTCACCAAGGAGACGCGGGTCGCGCTCGTTGGAGCCAATCCGGAGGTGGCCGCGATCGGAGAAACACTCGCTGCCCTGCTTCGCCGCGCTACCGACTTCCCGATCCCGGTGTCAGCGTCTTCGGACGGGAGCGGCTCCGGAAGCGTCGAGCTCCGCCTTGTCAGCGACCCCGCTTCGCTCGGCGAAGATGGTTACAGGTTGACGGTGACCTCCGACTCGGTGCGGCTCGTGGCCGGCACACCGGCTGGGCTGTTTCGCGGCATACAGACGATCAGGCAACTTCTACCCGCCGACATCGAATCAGAGATCGGTGTGGAGCGCGGCGACTGGGCTATGCCGGCGCTTACCATAGTGGACCGGCCCCGCTTTGCCTGGCGCGGCTCGATGCTCGATCCCGCACGCCACTTCCTCACCGTCAAAGAAGTCGAGCAGTACATCGACTTGATGGCCCTCTACAAGCTGAACGTTCTTCACCTGCATCTCTCCGACGATCAGGGCTGGCGAATCCAGATCAACTCACGTCCGAAGCTGACTGCTGTTGGGTCGCTTTCACAGGTTGGAGGCGGACCAGGTGGGTTCTACACCCAGCAGGATTACCAGGACATAGTTCGATACGCGCAGGCGCGCTATATCACGATCGTTCCGGAAATAGAAATGCCCGGGCACAGCCGCGCGGCCACGACGGCGTACCCGGAGGTTGCGTGCACCAGCACTTTTTGCGTCGACAAGGAAGACACCTACGCCCTCCTGGACGACGTGGTGCGCGAGATCAGTGCGCTGACACCCGGCACATACATTCATATCGGCGGCGACGAAGTGGAGGGGCTCACTCCCGAACAGTACGCGCGCTTCGTCGAGCGCGCGCAGACGATCGTCAACAAGTATGGGAAGCTGATGATCGGGTGGGAGGAGATCGCGAAGGCGCATATCAAGCCGACGACCATAGTGCAGCAATGGAAGAGCGATTCGGTAACCGCCGCGCTCCAGTACGGCTCAAAAATAATCCTTTCGCCGTCGGACAAAGCGTACCTCGACATGAAATACACTGCCACGACCGAGCTCGGACTCACCTGGGCCGCATTGATCGAGGTGAACACTGCTTACAATTGGGATCCCGCGGTTTACATGCCGGGTGTCACGGAACAAAACGTTGTCGGAATCGAAGCTCCGATTTGGGGAGAAACAGTGCGAAACATTACCGCCGTAGAGTTTCAGGCGATGCCACGTCTCGCGGCGTTGGCCGAGGTGGCGTGGACACCGCAGACCTCGCGCGAGTGGCAGGGGTTCCGTTCGAGGCTCGCTGCCCAGGCTCCGCGCTGGCACTACCTCGGCGTCAATTACTATCGGTCACCGCTAATTCCGTGGTGAAGCTGGGGCGCACCCGAATTCCAGAAATTTGACCTCAATCAAACGGTATCTGACTCCGACCGATTTCACTGCGGCGGAGACCTGGCGGTTAGTCGAGTGGTGCCGCGCGATGGGAGCGGACGAATTCACGATCGAAGGCGTAGGATCCGATGCCCGCGCAGAAGCGAAAGTCTGGCGCCCGTTTGAGAAAGTCGTAAAGCCGTTTTCCCGAGGGGAAGAAACCCGCGAGCGCATGAGCGGTCGAACTGCGGATGATTTGACGCGGAGCACGCGACTCTGGGCGCTGAATCCCGTTACGATAGGAGCTTTGCAGCAGGCATTGCCCAACGGACTCCTCGCCTACGACCCAGCCGGACGCGCGTGGTTCGAGGATCCGATCCTGTACTGCGATGGAAATCTCCTTTTGGGCGTCCTCTCGCACGAAGCATTCGCGGTTCTGCGAATATCGGTTCTTGAATCGGTGAGACTATCGGCAGCCGGATTCCCCAGTCACGATTCATTGCCGCGAGTGGGGTGACCGCCCCAAGTTTGTAACGTCGCAGTCGCCTGGAAATCCTCACAGGAAGGCGCTGCGTAACCGGCTGGCAAACCAACGGAGGCCCGCGATGCGGAGACGAGAGGCTCTACGGTGTTCAAGACGCGTTCTTGCCGTTGCAGGATCAATTTTCGGCACCGCGTGTCAGGCGCCCGGTCCGGCGCGCGCTCCCCAACCCGTCAGAGTGACGCCACAACTTGTTCCCGCCCCAGCATCCATGGTCCTCGCGGTGGGATCGCCGTTTCAGATCGTCAGAACCACCGGCATTTACGTCGACGGCGGCAGCGCCGAAGTGACCTCGATCGGAGAGATGCTGGCGGCGCTGATACGCCGGCCGACGGGTTTCCCGGTCGCTGTTTCACCGATCGGTACGCAGTCCGCCGGTTCGATCATTTTGCGCCTGGCGCCGGATCGCGCCGCTCTCGGCGACGAAGGATACGAGCTCAAGGTGACGAGCGATTCGGTCAGCCTCGTCGCCAACCGGCCGGCGGGTCTGTTCCGCGGCATCCAGACCATCAGGCAGTTGTTGCCCCCCGACATCGAGTCCGAGATGGGGCTCGAGCGCTACGACTGGAGCATTCCCGCGCTCAGCATTGCAGATAAGCCGCGCTTCGCCTATCGCGGCGCCATGCTCGACGTCAGCCGCCACTTCTTCACTGTGCGGGAAGTGGAGCAGTACCTCGACGTCCTCGCGCTGTACAAGCTGAACGTGCTGCACTTGCACCTGTCCGACGATCAGGGATGGCGAATACAGATCGATTCGCGCCCGAAGCTGACCGCGATGGGATCGCTGACGCAAGTCGGAGGCGGACCGGGGGGCTTCTATACCAAGCAGGATTACCAGGACATACTGCGCTACGCACAGGCACGCTACATCCTGATCGTGCCGGAGATCGACATGCCGAGCCACATCAACGCCGCCCTCATCGGCTATCCGGAGCTGGCGTGCAGCGCACGGCCCCCGGCTCTCTATACGGGAACCGACGTCGGCTGGAGTTCGCTCTGCGTGGACAAAGAGGAGACGTACGATTTCGTTGATGACGTGATCCGCGAGCTCAGTGCAATGACTCCGGGCCCCTACTTTCACATCGGTGGCGACGAGGTGAAGACGCTTACGCCCGAGCAATACGTAAAGTTCATCGAGCGCGTTCAAACGATCGTCAACAAATACGGGAAGAAGATGATCGGCTGGGAAGAAATCACGAAGGCGCATCTCAACCCGACCACGATCGCACATCAATGGAAGAGCGATTCGGCCACGGCGGCGGTGGCCTACGGCTCCAAGCTGATACTCTCGCCCGCACCAAAGGTGTATCTCGACATGAAGTACACACCGGCGACCGAGCTTGGGCAGCACTGGGCAGCGTACGTCGAAGTACGAGACTCCTACGACTGGGATCCGGCGACGTACATGAAGGGAGTGACCGAGCGGGACATCTTCGGCGTCGAGGCGCCGATCTGGAGCGAGACTCTTCGCAACATCACCGCTGTGGAGTACCTGGCGATCCCGCGACTGCCGGCCGTTGCCGAAGTGGCGTGGACCCCGCAAGCAGTACGGAACTGGGAGAGCTTCCGCACGCGTATCGTGACCCACCAGCAGCGATGGAACTACCTCGGAATCAACTTCTACCGGTCACCACAACTGCCATGGTAGGACGCCTAACGGTCACGGCATCAATAGTCGTCGTACTCGCCGCCGCGGGAGCGCAGTCTCAGGAGCCGGGACCATTCCCGGCTCCGAAGGCGGAGCCGGCGATCGTCGCGCCTGGAAAAACCAGCGCGGATCCGCCATCCGACGCGATTGTACTGTTCAACGGACGGGATCTCTCACATTGGCGGGGCAAGGATGGAGGCGCCGCCAAATGGAAAGTGAGAGACGGCTACGTCGAAGTCGCCCCGGGCGCCGGTGACATCACCACAACGGACAAGTTCGGCGACGTCCAGCTTCACATCGAGTGGGCAACGCCGGCGGTGGTCAAAGGCGAGGGACAGGAGCGCGGCAACAGCGGCGTCTTTCTGATGGACAGGTACGAGGTCCAGGTGCTCGACTCCTACGACAACAAAACCTACTTCCACGGGCAAGCGGGCTCGGTTTACAAGCAGCACGCGCCGCTCGTGAACGCGTCGCGCAAGCCGGGAGAGTGGCAGTCGTACGACATCGTCTTCCACGCGCCCAGGTTCGACGATCAGGGAAAGGTGATCGACCGCGCGCGCGTCACGGTGCTGCACAACGGCGTTCTGATTCAGAACAACGTTGAGATCTATGGCCTCACCTACAATGACCGGCCGGCACTATACATCGCGCATTCGGCCGAAGAGCCGCTGCACCTTCAGGATCACGGGAATCCTGTGCGGTACCGCAATATCTGGATTCGAAAACTATAGGCGCCTGGCGGTTCCTTTCGAACTGCAACTGAACGAGAGGGTGCGGGTAGCTGAACAGCTTCGCCGCTGTTAGCTGCCAACGTCGAGACGCCACTCGGTGGCGTGAATTCAGAGGCCGTTCAGAACACGACGTGAATATTTACGTTCGGAGTCTTGAGCTTCGTGAAGAGGCGCAACCAAAGTGACAGGTACATCTCCTGGGCACGCGCGCCGGTGATGTCACCGAGGTCCATGACCTCCTTCCAACCGAATCCCGTCTTGAGGAGGTCGATCACCACCGCTTTCGCCTTGGCGTCGTTTCCACAGACGAAAATCGTATGGACGCCCGGAATCAACGATGGCTCGACCATCACTGCGGCGGTCACCGTATTGAGCGCCTTAACCACCTTCGCGGTGGGATACGCGCGCTGAATCTGCTCACCAAGGGAGTCGGTGTTGCAGACTGAGTGCGTGGGCGGCATCCCCTTCGAGAAATCCAACGGGTTCGACACGTCGATGAGAACCTTTCCCTGAAGGTTCTGCGCACCCGCGGCCCTCAGCGCCTCGAGCGACGCCATGCCCGACGTGCAGTTGAAGACGATCTCGCCATGCGCGGCCGCATCGGCGAAGGTGCCCTCAGATGACTTGGTGCCCGTGATCCTGGCCCACTCCTTCGCGCTCTCGCCGCCGGCTGCGCGCGAGCCCATGCGCACGTCGTGACCGAGCTTCGCGAGCTTGGTCCCCAACGTCTTGCCGACTACTCCGGTTCCCAAAATTCCGATTCTCATGAGAATAATATCAACACGGAGTTACGCGGGATGCCAGCCGCTCAGTACTTCAGTCCCCCTGCTTCTGCGAACTCCTTCATCATTCGCTCCTGCTCTTCCGAAAGTTTTTCCGGAACGGCGATAGACACTTCGACGATCAGGTCCCCCTTCTTGTCGCCCTTCTGGATTCCCTGGCCTCGCACGCGGAGTCGTTTCCCCGAGGGAGTTCCCGGCGGAATCTTGATCGCGACTTTTTTTCCGTCGAGCGTCTTCACGCTGATCTTGGTTCCCAATGTCGCCTGCGCGATGTTGAGCGGAACCGTCGCGATCACGTCGAGTCCGTCCCGCCGGTAGAACTTGTCTGGAAGAACGTTGAACGTGATAATCAGATCGCCCGGCGGTCCGTTCTGGGGTCCCTTTCCGCCCTGGCCCTTGAGCCTGATCTTGGAGCCGGTGTCAACTCCCGGCGGGACATTTATCAGCACCTTCCGCTTGACGCGCACTTCTCCCGTCCCATGACACGTAGGGCATGGCTCCGTCGGAACCTGCCCGCGACCGAGGCACACCGGACATGGTCGGTTGACGGCGAAGCCACCTTGCCCGAACGAGATCACTCCGCGACCATTGCATTCGGGACAGATCCTGAGCGAGGCGCCAGGCGCGGCGCCTGTGCCATGACAGGTTCCGCACTCTTCACTCACCTCGAGCTCGATCGGAACTTTTCCGCCGCGCGCGGCGGTGCGGAATGGAATGTCGAGCGTCGCCTCGACCGACTCGCCCTTCTCGGGCCCGCGTTGACGCGTGGTCTGACGCGTCTCTCCACCGCCGAACATCGAGCTGAAAAGATCGCCGAGACCGCCCAGGCCACCGATGTCGAAGTCCTGGAAGTTGATGGTCTGGCCGCCGCCGGCTCCCCCGTACGAACCGGCGCCGCGCGACGATCTGCCGCCGCCGCCAAAACCTCCGAATCCGCCGTCGAATGCGCCTAGCTGGCGCATCTCGTCGTACTGCTTTCGCTTTACGGGATCGCCGAGGACGTTATTCGCCTCCGAGATCTCCTTGAAGCGCTCGGCTGCCTTCGGATCGCTCGCGTTCGCATCGGGATGGTTTTTCTTGGCGAGCTTGCGATACGCCTTCTTGATCTCGTCCTGGGAGGCGCTTGAGCCTACGCCGAGGACGGCGTAGAAATCCCTCTTCGTCGGTGCCATGGGCGGTCAGCGCGGGAGCGCGGTCAGCCGTTCCACTGCTTCACGACCACTCGCGCGGGCCGAAGAAGCTGGGATTTGAAGATGTATCCGGGCTGGTACACTCGCGACACGACGTGATCGTCTTCTCGCGCAGATGTGGGCTCTGTCGCAACCGCTTCGTGCAGCGCGGGGTCGAACGTCTCGCCGACGGGATTAATCACCTCGAGCCCAGCATTACCGAGGGCCTTCAGTAGCTTCTTCTCCACCATGTCGACGCCCTGCACGATCGTCCCCGCGTCGGTCGTGGCGGGATCGACGTGCGCGAAGCGCGCTACATCATCGAGCGCTTCTACCAGCTCGCGAACGAGATCGGCTTGCGCGCGCGCGCCGGCGTCCTGACGCTCCTTGGCGGCGCGCTTTCGATAATTGTCGTATTCGGCCGCAAGCCTCAGATATCTGTCGCGCTCAGTCCCAGAATCAGGCTCCGCGCGGTTGGTCGCAGCGGCGCCGGCTTCCGCGGCCCCTGTTGCGGCGCCCGTGTCGGCTGCGGGCTCGGACGAACCGTTGAACGGNNCCCTGGCTCACGGAGCCTTCGGGCGCGTAGTCGTCGGCCGAACCCATCGAACCCTGGTCCGGAACCGGCACGTTATCGCCCTTCTTTCTCGAGTGTTTCATGTGCCTAAGTTAACCGTTTGAGAGAGCGCGCCGCACCATCTCCAGCGCAGCCTGGGCTGCGCGCTGCCTGATCTCGGCGCGATCCCCAAAAACATGGAAGCGCCGTGCCTTCGCGTCTGTCCCATGTACACTAATCCAGACCAGTCCGACAGGCTTGTCGGGCGTGCCGCCCCCCGGCCCCGCAATCCCCGTCACCGAAACCCCGACATCGGCACCGGTTCGTTCGCGAACTCCGGACGCCATCTGCAGCGCCACCGGCTCGCTCACAGCTCCGTGGCGCTCGATATCCTCGGCACGAACGCCCAGCGCTTTCACCTTTACATCGTTGTGGTAGGCGATGATGCCGCCCAGAAAAACATCGCTCGATCCAGGAATGCTCGTGATTCGCTCTCCCAGCATTCCGCCGGTGCAGCTCTCGGCGACGGCGAGCTTGAGCCCCAACGAGCGCAGTCTCTCGAGCACGACGGCCGCGAGATCCGCGTCATCCTCTCCATAGGCGTACGCCGATACCCTGCTCCGCAGTTTCAGAATTGCTTCCTGTACGAGTTTCTCCGCCCGTGCACGGGGCAGTCCTTTCGCGGTGACGCGAAGATCGACGCCGGCTACGCCCGGCAGATAGGCGAGGGGAAGCGATCCCAGCTCGGTTCCGGGCTCGCCCAGGAAATTCTGTCCCAGCAGCTCCGCGATCGCCGATTCCGCGATTCCGGTCGTGCGCAATGTTCCGGAGAGCACCACGCTTTCAGCACCCTTAGAGCGTGACTTGATGGCCGGCAGAACCTCCTCTGCCAGCATTCCGCGCATCTCGCGTGGAACGCCGGGGATCATCGCAACCCACCGTCCCTTGTCGTCCTCTAGCCAGATTCCGGGCGCCGAGCCGTGACGATTGGTGAGAATCCGCGCGCCTTCGGGAATCTCGGCCTGCGTGCGGTTGGTCGCGGGAAAACTGCTGTTGGGGAATCGCGCTCTCCACCGGTGCTCGAGCGCGGTCGCGATCGCTTCGTCCAGCTTCATCTCGCGGCCGAAGATTTTCGCGATCGCCGGCTTGGTGAGATCGTCGCTCGTCGGTCCGAGTCCACCGGTCGTGATCACGGCGCCGGTCCGCTCGAGCGCCTCGCGCACCGCGCCTGCAATTTTCTCGGGCTCGTCGCCGACGGTGGTGCGACGAACGATCTCGACGCCCGCGGCAGCGAGGGTGCGTGATATGTGCGCGGCGTTCGTATCTATCGTGAAGCCCAGAAGGAGCTCGTCACCGATGGTGATCAGCTCGACCTGCATTGCGTTCAAGCGGCGAACACGCCGGCGAATCGCCGGAGATAGAGAATCAAGGAATAGACGGTGAGGAAAACCGATGCGATCATGGTGATAGTGCCGACGATGCCGTTGAAGTTGGCGAACGCGCGCCACGCAACGCTGGTCCACCCCTCGACACTCGCGAGAGTCGCCGCAAAGAACCAGAAGTAAGCCGAGCCGACCCATACGGACTGGAATCCCGTCTTCCATTTGGCCGGCCCGATCGCCGAGATGACGACACCCCGGCGTGCGGCCGCTTGCCGGAAAACGGTCATGAAGATCTCCCGCCCGATCACGATCGCGACAATCCACCATGGCAGCCCCACCTGCCCAAACGGAGTGATGAACTGGAGCCGGGCCGCGTCGATGCTCTCCGCGCGCGTGGGAACGAGCGCGTCGCTGGTCGGCGCCATCAGAACGAACATCGGAACGAGGGTGGCGAAGAGAAGCAGCTTATCGGCGAGCGGATCGAGCAGGCGGCCAAGGTCCGTGATCAGATTCCGCGTGCGCGCCAGCTTTCCGTCGTAGTAGTCGGTTACCGCGGCCACGATATAAAATACGAACGCGACGAGCCTGGCGCCGGGCGACGCGATGAACGGCAGCGCCGCGATGAAGGGCGCGGCGAGTATGCGGCCGACGGTGATCGTGTTCGGGAGATTCACACGAAGCCCCTTTGTCCCCGCTAGGCGAGCGCCTTCAACACCAGCTTGCTCACGGCCTTGAGGGTGTCGAACACACCATCGCCGTTTACCGCGATCGCCTCGAAATACGGCGCTCTCTCCACCCATTCGCCGCCGGGAAGCTGCTCGACGAGATTCTGGCCCGCGTGATACGGATCCGGTTGTACGCGATGCTTGCTCGCGTCCTCCACTTCCCAACCGGGATTGAGAGCAGCCTGGAGATCTTCGATCGGAGAAGCATTGGCCAGGTCACGCTTGTTGTACTGAATGACGAATGGCATCTGCGTCAGATCGTATCCGTACTCAGTCATGTTGTCGTAGAGATTCTGCATCGACTCGAGGTTCGCTTCCATCCGCTCGGCCTGGGAGTCGCCAACGAAGACGATCCCGTCCACGTTCTTGAGTATGAGCTTGCGGCTGGCGTTGTAGTACACCTGGCCGGGCACCGTGTAAAGGTGGAACCGCGTCTTGAAACCGCGGATGGTTCCGAGATCGACGGGGAGGAAATCGAAGAAGAGGGTTCGCTCTGTCTCGGTGGCGAGAGATATGAGCTTCCCTCTCGTCTCCGGCTTAACCTTGCCGTAAACGTGCTCGAGATTCGTGGTTTTGCCGCCAAGCCCGGGACCATAGTAAACGATCTTACAATTGATCTCGCGCGAAGCGTAGTTGATCATCGACACGTCTAGCTCTTCCTCACCAGTTGAAGAGTTTGTCGATTTCGTCATCCGCGCCACGGAGCAGATGCTCATCAGGCGCGGCGCCATTGCGACCGCGTGAGAATACACGATCGACCAACAACGTCAANNCCGACAGTCGTGCGCGAATCGAAGATTATTACCAGCAGCAGCCGCCGCGCGATGTCCGCGACGTAGATGGACTCCTTTTCGCCCTGATGAAAGAGGCTGGAGAAGTCGTTTTCGCCGACCAGCTTTGCGAGCTGGTCGTTGGCGCTGTAGTCCGCGGCCGTGAGCGTCGCGAACGAGGTCGTGTCCAGCCCGCGGGCTTCTCCGACGGTGGTCACGAGCTGTCCGGAACGGTCGACCAGGAGCGCGCGGAGCGACTTGGTCTCGTCCAGAAATCGCTTCAAGGATTCAGTTATCCCTGTGAAGTCGTCCTGAGTGAACGACCAGTTGGCCGTGCCCGCGGTCATCGTCCCCCGGTCACAGCGTCGCCTCGAGCCGTCGTAGCATCTTCGCTCCGCGATCGCGGAGAATGGGGCGCGGCTCCCACGCCACGTACTCCCGAAGAAGCTGCGCGGTGTTCACCGTTGGCCGGGCGCGAAGGTAGCCCAGCGCGGCGACGCGGCGGAGTGTGTGGGGTGAAAACAGATTGCGGCGGTACTGGCGCTGCAGGCGGCTCCAGATCAGGGTCCCGGCGGCTATTCCGCCCAGAAACCCCACGGCGACGAAGCTCGCTCTTTGCTTGCTCATGACATTGCCCTCCTTGCGGTCAACGCCTGGGCAATGGTTACGCCATCCGCGTATTCGAGGTCGCCTCCGACCGGAAGTCCACGCGCAANNCACAGTCAAGGGATAACGAGCCAGTTTGCGCTGTACGTACAGCGCGGTGGTCTCGCCCTCAATGCTCGGATTAGTGGCAATTATCACTTCACGGACGACTCCAGCCGACACTCTCGTCTCCAGCTGCGGTATGGTGAGGTCTTCGGGCCCGATGCCATCCAATGGCGACAGGCGACCTCCCAGGACGTGATAGACGCCCCGGAATTCGCCGGACCGCTCGATAGCCCCGATATCGGATGCTTCCTCTACTGCGCAGATGACTCCCGTATCCCTGCGCGCGTCACGGCAGATGGAACACAAATCCTCCTCTGTCAGATTGAAGCACTGGGGGCACGGCCGGACCTTCTCGGCCAGGGTCGTCAGCGCCGAGGCGAGGCGCTTGGACTGTTCGGGAGTCTGCTTCAGCAGGTGGTAGGTCAGTCGGAGCGCCGTCTTCCGCCCTATTCCGGGCAACTTCGACAGTTCGGCGGCCAGATCGTCAATGGCTCCCACGCTAAAAAGGCAGCTTGAATGGAAGGTTGAGCCCGCCAGTGAGCTTGCCCATTTCTCCCTTTGCCAGCTCCGCCGCCTTCTTTTGCGCCTCGTTGACGGCGACCAGAACGAGATCCTCGAGCATCTCGAGGTCCTTCGGATCGGCGACGCTGGGATCGATCTTGACC
The DNA here is from genome assembly GCA_003131365.1 of Gemmatimonadota bacterium. GTDB lineage: Bacteria > Gemmatimonadota > Gemmatimonadetes > Gemmatimonadales > Gemmatimonadaceae > UBA4720. The sequence continues at coordinate 15,367 of PKVB01000228.1, forward strand.
TTGGTGATGGTTCCCTTCCCGTCGGCCTCGACCGTCACCATGCCGCCACCCGCTGCCGCGGTGACGGTCTGCTTTTCCAGCTCGGCCTGCATCTGCTGCATGCGCGCCTGCATCTGCTGCGCCTGTTCGAAGATTTTCGTGAAGTCTGCCATGACTCGTGAATTCAGAATGAGTGGTTAGTCGAGGAGCTCGAGATCGAGCTCGTCGATGGCCGCGCCCAGCGCCGGATCCTTCTGGCGGAGCATGCCGATGCGCTCCTCCTTCAGGGCTTCCGGTGTCATGCGACTACGATTCGAATCCTGTGCCGTCGTTTCCATTGCGCGCTTCATTTCGCGGAGTTGGCCCTCGTTGGCGCCCGGACCGGGCGGTTTCGAAACGGTAGCCGGCGGAAGCGCGTTCGGTGCATCGATTTGAGGCGGATACCCTGGCCTTGTCGCGGGCCGCTGCGAGGTTCGCGCGACTGATGCCTGCGCGGGCTGGGTCCGCACCGCGCCGCTGGGCACGTCGGACCTCGAAGCCACTGCGGCCGACTCGCCGCGAGCTGCCGGCGCTGATTCTCCGCGAGCCGTCGCCGTGGATTCTCCACGCGACGACTGCGTCGATTCTCCGGCCAGCCCCTTGAGCAGATCCTCGAGCGCAACGGTGCGATCGAGCAGCGCCATCCGAACCAGGAGCATCTCGATCAGAAGCTGCTGCTGCGAGCTCTTTCTGAACGTCGGCTCGAGAGCGTTGACGGCGCTCAGCATGCGGAGCAGGTCGCCGGCGGTAAAGAGATCCCGCCTTTCCCTGAGGGCAGCCGCAGCCGTCGCCGACACTCCCTCCGCTTTCCCATTCAGGACGACGGTGAGCTGAGCGCGCAGGATATCGGCGAAGCCAGAGAGAAACACCCCGAAGTCGACGCCGGCATCGGCCAGCTTGTTGACGGCGCCGAAGATTTCTCCGGCGCGGTGGCCGGCGATGATGTCGACGATCGCAAGGAACTCATCCTCCGGCACGAGACCCAGAGCTTCGCGAACCCGCTCCGCGGTCACCGCTCCTTCGCCGATCGAAATTACCTGGTCGGTGAGGCTCAGAGCGTCGCGCATGGAGCCGTCCGCGGCTCGCGCGATCATCGCCAGCGCGTCGTCCGACGCCTTGATCCCTTCGTTGTCCAGCACCGTCGAGAGACGCCGGGTAATGTCGGCGAGCCCGATGCGCTTGAGGTCGAAGCGCTGGAGGCGGCTGAGTACAGGCGCCGCGGTCTGGGCGATTTTCTGGGGCTCCGTCGTCGCGAACACGAAGATGACGCGCGGCGGCGGCTCCTCGAGAATCTTGAGCAGCGCGTTCCAGGCCTCACGCGTCAGCATGTGCGCTTCATCGACGATGTAGACCTTGTAGCGGTCGTCACCTGAGGGCGCGTACATGGCCCTCTCACGCAGGTCGCGCGCGTCGTCCACGCCGCGATTCGAGGCAGCGTCGATCTCCACCACGTCCAGGCTGGACGACCCGCTCCAGATGCGCTGGCAGGAGATGCACTCTCCGCACGGCTCGCCGTCCTCGCGCTTGTTCTCGCAGTTGAGCGCCATCGCCAGCACGCGGGCGAGCGTCGTCTTGCCCACTCCGCGTGGTCCGCAGAGGAGGTAGCCGTGCGCGACGCGGCCCCGGGCGATTGCCCCACGCAGCGTGTTGGACACGTGCGACTGGACGGCTACGTCAGCGAAACGTTTTGGGCGGTATTTGCGGGCGAGTGCGAGAGACATTGCGAGGCGGGAGTACCCCAGGTCTTACGGAGCAACGTTAGACACCGCATGCCGCTGCTACCTTCGGGGTCCTGACGGAGTTAGCGGGCTTACGCCCTCCGGGACCTGGGGCACCCGTAATATAGCGCTGTAGCTAGAGACTCGGGAGCTAACTGGCCACGTTGCGCGGCACTTTTTTCACTGATGACTACCTGCCGGGGGCTGTCGGCGGGCCGGCTGTTGGCTTCGGGCTTCAACCGATGCGAAACGATGCAGCATTGAACGGATCTCTGTTTGATCCTGCGGGATGACAGATTTCAAGAAGCTTCAAGTATGGCACAGGGCACACGCTATTTCGCTGAGCGTTGATCGCGTGTGTACGAAAATCCGCGGAGCCCGATATTCGTCGACGATAACCGTCCGCAAGATGCTATACGGATTGCTCAAGCGNNGCCAATAGCCGGCCCGCCCACGGCTCCCGGCAGGTAGTCATCGGTTGCAGTTCCCCGATCCACCTTCTTAACTGTTAGACAAAGAAGGGCCCCGCCATTTCTGACGGGACCCTTGATCACAGTTCACCGGGGGCGCTCGCGCCCGGTAAGTGAGTTACTTCTTAATCTTCACCGTCGGCGTCTTGATCTTCGCGGAATCCATTACGACCTTCGGAACCGCGACCGTTGTGGTCTGGGTGCCGACGTCGACTGTCGGTGTGTGAATCGTGTCCGTCTGCGTTCCGACGACCGGCTTCTCCACCTGATACTCTCCCTCTCCCGTCTTCTTGCAAGCCGAGATCGATACAACGGCCAAAGCGGCCGCAACTACTAGTAACTTGCGCACGAGTCGCCCTCCCCCACCAAAGAGTATATTCGCCGGAAGACCCGGCAACCTCGCCAATATTGCTCAATCCTCAAATGCCTCGCGCTGCTTCTTCCGAACGCGACGAAGCTCGTAGACCTGCGCTACCTCTCCGCCGATGATGAAAATGAATGAGGCGTAGTAGACCCAGACTACGGTCAATACCAATGCAGCGACCGTGCCGCTATAGAAGGAGCCGGGGTTAAAAGAGCGCACATAGGCCGAAAAAGCCCGTTTTGCCACCTCCAGCATGACGCCCGTGAACAGCGCGGCGATCAGAGCGGTCTTCCAGCGTATTTTGCGGTGGGGCAGGAACTTGTACAGCGAGAAGAACATCGTCGCTATGNNAACGAGAACGCCAGCAGCTGGCCTAGGTTGTACTCGAGCTGGCCCATCAGCTCCTTGCGAATGCCAAGGTCGGCGAGAACCAGAACTCCGCGTGTCGTGGCAATCGCGAGGTAGGCGCTGAGCGCCGTGTAGGCAACCAGGAGGAGGCTCGAGACGAGGGTGATCTCGATGTCGAAGATCTTGCCCGCGATTATGCCGCGATCGGTGTCGATGTCGAAGATCGCCGCCAGCACCGTACGGAGGGATCCGAACAGGCGTGTCGAGAACCAGACGAAGCCAATCGCGCTGTACACTCCGAGCGAGCCGCGCCGCTTGATGACCTCGTCCAGAATCCCCGCTGCTGGCCCCGAGTCCCCCGGCGGGTGCGGTGGAAGAAACTTGTCGACGATGGTGAGGACTTCCGCCGACGTCGTGTCGGGCGACTGGTTGAGCAGATAAACCAGGGCGGTCGCGAGCAGCAGGAAGAACGGGACGGCGGCGAGGAGGATGTTGAACGCGATCCCGCCCGCCAGAAAAAAAACGTTGTCTTCGCCGCTGTTGTCCCAGACTCGCTTCGCGTAGTCGCGAAGCAGCCAACCGAGCCGGGCCGCGAGCCCGCGCTGCGGCACTAGCTGTCTTTGTAAGCCGCTTTGCTTTCGGCGATGCGCTGCTCCAGCTCGCCGCGCGCTTCACGAGCCGCGGCCCGCCCGGCGTGGAACGCGTTAGTCACTCGTCGCTTCTTGTCGTCGACGGCGTCGAGTGTCGCCTCGATGCGCTCCCCGACCGTGGCGCGGACTTCGTCGAACTTGTCGGCGACCGTGCCGCTCACATCCGCGACGAAATCCTGGGCCGCATCCTGCGCCCTCCGGGCCCGTCGGGCGATGCCACGGCGAGTCTCCTCGCCGCTCTGCGGAGCGAAAAGGAGCGCTACCCCAGCGCCAAGCGCGAGCCCAATGAGGAGTGGGCCGATTCCAGCTTCGCGTCTTTCGACGATGACGTAAGGTCCGCCATAGTACTGCTCGTCGTCATCGTACTGCTCGTCGTCATCGTACAGATCGTCCTCGTCCATTCCCTTCCTCCGATTCGTTAACGCTTCTTAGGCTTGGCCTTGCCCGGGCTCCCCGACGCTTTGACTGGAGGCTTCGCACTTTTTCCGGCTGGTGCCGATGAGTCGGCAGCCTTGGCCACGCGCGGCACACCGTTGGCGGCGCCTCCCGGCCCTTGGCCGTCAGTGGCCTTCCCATTGAGAAGCGATGCAATCTCCGCGCGAACGTCGGCGGGTGTCATTCCCACCACGGTCGCGGTGCGCGCGTAATCGCCGTTGGTCGAGGCAAAGGCGCGAAGCACCAGCTGACGACGGGTATCCGCCAGGGTCGCCCCGGGGGGAACCGTGATCGATGCATTGGCCTCCTGACCGCGACGGAGATGGCGCGGCATGATGTCGGCCGCCTTGATCTTGTCGCCCCGGGTCATGATCACTGCTCTCTCAACCGCGTTCTTCAGCTCGCGCACGTTGCCCTGCCAGTTGTGCGAGAGAATCCATTCCCACGCCGCATCGTCGAAGCCCGTCATCGGCTTGCCGTTCTGCTCCGCGAAGCGCACAAGAAACTCGTTCGCGAGCAACTTGATGTCGCCAACCCGCTCGCGGAGCGGCGGGAGAAAAAGCTCGACCACGGCGAGACGATAGTACAGATCCTCGCGCAGGTCCCCGTCGGCAAGCGCCTTCTGGAGATCGCGATTGGTCGCGGCGAGGATGCGAATGTCCACTTCGATTTCTTTCTTGCCGCCGAGTCGCCTGATCGTTCGCGACTCGATCGCGCGAAGGAGCTTCACCTGAATGTCGGGTGGCATTTCCGCCACTTCGTCGAGGAAGATCGTTCCGCCATCAGCCATCTCGAACGCGCCGGGCTTCTCGTTGGTCGAGCCGGTGAAGGCCCCCTTCTCGTGCCCGAACAGCTCGTTCTCGAGGATGTCCTTGGGAAGCGCCGCGCAGTTGAGGGCGAAGAACGGACCCTTCGCTCTCTCGCTCTTGGCGTGGATCGCACGCGCGACAAGCTCCTTGCCCGTGCCCGACTCACCGAAGATCAATACGCTCGCGGTCGACGGAGCGACGGCTTCGATGATCTGGTAGACGGCGCGCATCTCTTCTGATTGTCCCGTCAGCTCGCCGAAGTGCGTGAGCCCCTCGAGCTTGGACGACAGCTCGCGGTTTTTCTGCTGCACGTTGAACTTCTCGAGCGCTTTCGGAATGAGCGCCTTGAGGCGATTCAGCTTGTCGGCAGTGAGCGGCTTCTCGACGTAATCGTACGCGCCCTCGCGCATCGCCTGCACCGCCGAATCGACCGTTGCCTGACCAGTGACGATAATGCACTCGGTCGGGATGGCGCGGAGCTGCAGCTCCTTGAGCAGCGCGAGCCCATCCACTTTCGGCATTTTCAGATCGGCGAGCACGATTCCAAAGGCCTCGGCGCCGAGCTGATCGAGGGCCTTCTGGCCATCGACGGCGACCGCGACCTCGTATCCTTCGTCGCGCAAAATGGCGCTCAACCCTTCTGTAATAGAACGGTCGTCGTCCGCGATGAGTACTTTGGCGCGCTTTATCTCAGGCTTTGGAATGGCTTTTTCCTTCTGGTAAGATGGTTAATATAACGCTCGGGCCGTGCTGCTCGACCCCGACAGCAATGCGGCTCGCCAGACGTTCGATATCGGACAAAACAGCAGCCGTGGCGTCGCCATAAATCATTAGCTCGATTCGACTTCCAGCGCCATGTCCGGCCGGCACCTTGAGTGTTCCAGCCGCCTGCGCCGCCAGTACCGACCCCACGAACGCGAGCAGTCCATCGGTCAGCTTGCTTGCCTCCTCCACCTGAGCCGACGCGCGCTCGGCGAACGCTGTCAGCTCTATTGCCGGTCCTTCGCGCCCAGCCCTGCTGCGCACGACCTCGACATTCACCGCGACGCCACTGAGGGCGTTCCTGAGCTCGTGCCCCGCCCGCCGGATTATCTCACGAACAGCCTCAGGAGCTTCCTTTGCCTGTCGACGAGCGTCAGTCACTCAGATCCGCGTCATCGGGCGCTGCTTCAACCACAGCGAGATCCGGGTGCGGCTGCGGCTTGTGCTGCTCGACAGGCTTGACGAAACGATCGACAGTCTCGCGGGTGTTGACCACCGTCAGCTGCGTGAACAGAAAGGTGAACTTCTCATCGTAGGCCTTGGCGAGACGGGCTTTCACGTCGGCCGGCAGATCCCAGAACCTCTTCTTGAACGGGCCAATCGCCTTTTTCCGAGTCTTGTAAATGAACTGTTCGTCGGTATCGGTTGGCTTCCGCTCGTCCTTCGCGTTCACGTGCAGCCACTCGTAGATCTCCTTGCGCAGCGCGTCCGGGATGTTGTCGAACAACATCGTCTGGAAGTTCGTCGCGAGGTGGATCTCGGCGGTTTCCGTGCGCGGGAAATTGTGGAACGCGGTGTCGGGGAGCGTCGACGCGCCGTGCTGAACCGCGCCGGCCAAGCCGTATTTCTCGCGCGCGATCTTCGAGAGCTTGGCGAGCGTGTCGAAATCGATCTTGACGTCGGCAATGCTGCCGTCGGCGAGCACGACACCGCCGTGCGTCGTTCCTGACTGCACGCTGATCTTTGACAGCCCCTCCGTACCGGGCGAGCGCTTCGCGAGCGTCGCGTTGAAGCCGTCCATGTAGGTCACGAGCTCTTCGACGGTCGAGTTCTCCGTCCCGACTTCGCCGATCTCGCCGCCAATCGAGATGTTCACGCCCGCGGGTTGCAACCCTCTTACCGTCAGCGCTAGCTCGACTCCCTGCTCGTAGTTCGTCCGCTGCTGTTCGTTGAGAGTTGGCTTCGAAAGATCGACAAGAGTCGAAGTGTCGACATCGATGTTGTAAAAGCCCGCCGCAATCGCTTCGCGCGCGAGCTGCTTCACGCCATTTACTTCGGTGACGGGATCGACGGCAAACTTCTTGGCGTTGACCTGGAAGTGGTCGCCCTGAATGAAGATCGGCCCACGGAACCCTTCGCGCAGCGCTGCCGCCATCATCACGGCTACGTACTCGGACGGCCGCTGATCCGTGTACGCGATCTCCGAGCGCGCTATCTCCAGGATCAGCGCTCCGACCTTGAGCCTGACGGCGGATCGGAAGATCGAGCGGCCGGTGTCGTACGCCATGCCGCGAATGTTCATGGCGGGAACGGTGAAGCCACCAGTCAGGCCCCTGCCCCGCGATAGATACAGATCGTGGATCGACGACGGCCGCACGCCCACCGCTTGCCCGATCTCCCAGATCAGCCAGCGCGCGTCCTCTCGGTCGTCGGGCTCTCCGAATACCGCGGTGTACACCAGCTTGTCCATCGCCGGAGATGCGATCGCGGACTCGTCGTGAACGGTGACTCTGCCGTCGAGGACGGCTACAGCCTTGTTGAATGGATTGATGAACATGTAGTGAAACTCGTGTGGCTCGGGGGCTCTCGCAAGGTCAACGAAATTTAGTGAAGACCACCCGCTAAGGGCGTCTTCAGTTTTCTTAAACTGTCCAGCGGGGATCGCTCTTTGGAAGCGATTCCCACTCCTTCTTTCCGCTGTCCGCCCCGGGCCGGCCCAAAAGGGCGTAAGCGAACTGTTTCCCTAGTTCCACGCCCGGCTGATTGAAGGCGTCGATCCCGTACAGCTGCCCGGCGTAAGCCGTCGCGATCTCGAGGAGCATCATCAGCTGGCCGACGTGCGCCGCATCGACGCGGTCCAGGTGAATAGTCATGTTCGGCCGCTCGCGCCGGGCCAGCGCGCCGGCGGTGGCGCGCTGCTCGATGTCGATCAGCTCGCTGAGCGAATGTCCTGCCAGATAGCCGAGCTCTTTTACGTCGGAAAAGGCGGCCGGGATTTTCACGTCCGTCGAGCGCTCCTTTACCGCGACGAACGTCACAGTCTTGTCGGCCGGCCCTTCCATGAAGAGCTGCACCTGCGCGTGCTGGTCGGTCGCACCGAGCGCCGCCAGCGGCGTGGACCCCACGGAAGTCCCGTCGGGCCGCTTCTTCCCGAGACTTTCTGCCCAGAGCTGGACGAACCACGCCGCGAAATCACGCAGTGGATCCGAGTACGGCATGAACACGGCGATCGACTTTTTCAGCTGCGTGTCGGAGAGCCACTGAAGCATCGCGTACACGCCCGCCGGATTCGCCGCGAGGTCCGCCTTGTCGCAGCGGCTGGCCATCTCGCCGGCGCCCGCCAGCAGTGATTTCACGTCGATGCCGATGAGTGCCGCCGGCAATGTCCCGACCGGAGTCAGCACACTGAACCGACCACCCACGCTCGGTGGAATGTCGACAGCCGGTACCTTGAGCCGCTCGGCCAATGGCCGCAGCGCACCTTGCTTCGGATCGGTGACGAACACCATCTGCTTCGCGACATCCAGCTTCGCCGACGAGATTCGATCGTGCACGATGAGGAACTGCGCCATGGTCTCGGCCGTTCCACCGGATTTGGACGTGACGATGAACAGCGTGCGGGCGAGCTGGAGCCGTCCGAGCAATGCCGCGATCGTCTCGGGATCGACGTTGTCAAGCACGTGAAGGCGCGGGTAGCCGCCGCGCGCCTTGTCATCGAGCATGTTCCAGCCACTCGGCCGGAGCGCGGTGCGCAGAGCGATTGGGCCGAGCGCGGAGCCGCCGATGCCGAGGATGACTACATCGTCGTACTTGCCACGCGCCGCCGACGCGAACGTGGTCACCTGGTCGACCAGCCGCTTGTCGGCTGGCAAATCGACGAAGCCGACCGTGCCGTTGCCTCGCAGTGAATCGAAACCGCGCTTTGCGTCTGCGAACTGTTTTGCCGCCGCGGCCCACGTCTTCTGGTCGATCCCGCCGGGCGAGATCATCATGTTGGAGTAATCGAGTCTCAGTGTCATTTCAATTGACCTGTACGGTCAGTCCGTCAAATGCAGGAGCGATACCGGGCGGCAGCTCCGCCGCCAGCTCGGCGTGGCCGGTGCGGTGGGTAAGGTGCGTGAGCCAGGTCTCTCGCGCGCCGATCTTCTGCGCGGCGGCCACGGCCTCCGACACACTCAAGTGCGTCGGGTGCGGCGTGCGGAACAGCGCGTTGAGGACGAGGACATCGACTCCGCGAAAAGCCCGAATCGCTTCCTTCGGCAGCTCCTTCGCGTCCGTGATGTAGCCGAGGTTGCCAATGCGATAGCCGTAAACGGAGGTGGGACCGTGCGGAACCGACACCGGCGTGATGTCCACATCTCCGATGCGAAAGCTCTTGCCCGGCGGAACCGGGTGAGCGCGGCCTTCGGGCTTGCTCGTGCCCGGGAGCGGCCGGATGGAATCGTCGAAGATGTAGGCGAAGCGCTTCGCGAGTCGGGCCATCGAGTCGGGCGGCCCGTACATCTCGATCGGAACATCGCCGCGGTCGGAGAGGGCGCGGATATCGTCTATCCCGTGGACGTGGTCGGCGTGATCGTGCGTGAACAGAATAGCGTTCACCTTGCTGACGCCCGCGGCAATGAGCTGGAGGCGCAACTCGGGCGGAGTGTCAATGAGTATGGTTGTGCCCCCATCCGTCTCCACGACCGCGCCAACGCGGGTGCGCTTATCTCTGGGATCCGTCGACCTGCAGACTTCGCACGCGCATCCGATCTGCGGGATGCCAAAGCTGGTTCCTGTCCCCAGGAAGGTGAGTTTCAGACCGTCTCCACCTTGAGCAGATTGGTGGTCCCGGGCATGTCGAAGGGCACGCCCGCGGTGACGATGATGCGGTCTCCATTCGACGCCAGCTCTCTCCGCACGACAACGTTCTTGGTCTGGTTCATCATCGCGTCGTAGTCCTCACAGTGCGGCACCAACTCCGGCACCACACCCCACACGAGCGCTAGCTGACGGTACGTCCGCTCCTCGTCCGTCAATGCGAGGATCGGAACCGGAGGCCGCTTAGATGCGACCACTCGCGCGGAGAACCCGCTCTTGGTGAAGACGACGACCAGCGGCGCGCCTAGCATGCCGACCGCCGCGACTGTCGCCGCGGCGATCGCGACTTCAGTGGTCACGACTCCACCGCCCTGCTCCGCGCCGGCGAAAGGAGCCACCGGCGGATGCGTCTCGATCTCCTTGATGATGCGCGTCATCGCCTCCACCGCCAGGCGCGGGTAGGCGCCGGCCGCAGTCTCGGCCGACAGCATCACGGCGTCGGTTCCATCGATGATCGCGTTGGCGACGTCGCTCGCTTCGGCGCGTGTTGGGCGCGGGTGCTCGATCATCGACTCGAGCATCTGCGTCGCGGTGATCACCGGCTTGCCGCGCTCGAGCGCCTTGAGAATGATCCGCTTCTGCAGGAGCGGCACGAGCGCCGGGCCGATCTCGACGCCGAGATCGCCGCGCGCGACCATCACCGCATCGGTCTCGACCAGGATGTCGTCGAGCTCGT
>PKVB01000037.1 GCA_003131365.1 Gemmatimonadota bacterium
TCGGTCCCTTCCCCCGTGGACGCGGGCGGCGCGACGCCCATCGGGTGGTTCGTGCCCGTCCGGACGACGCCCGTCGGTACCGGCGCGGGCACCGGGCCGTCGAACGCCCTGCGCGGGAAGCTCGTCGGCTACTCCGGGGGCAACCTGCATCCGACGGAGTACGGCGCGACGGCCGCCTACGGCCTCGGGCAGGTGCACGTCCTCGGCTTCGATCCGACGGCGTCGCCCGCGCTGGAGGATCCGTGGATGCACGGCCGCATGCTGGACATGCTCTNNGCGGGGCACGAATCTCTACGAGGTGCACCGGGCGCTCGACCCCAACGAGAACTTCCGCCCCGCGCTGGGCATCGCGGCGATCCTGCTCGTCCTCTACTCCATCGCCGTCGGGCCGCTGACCTTCCTGCGAGCCCACAAGCGCGGCCGCCCGCTCGACCCGCTGGTCTGGGCGCCCATCGCGAGCGCCACGTGCTTCGCGCTCATCGTGGTCGTGGGCCTGGCCGGCAAGGGGTGGAGTGGTCGCGGGCGACACATCGCTCTCGTGGAGGCGGGGGCCGGCATGTCGCGGGGGAGCGCGCGTCGCTTCCGTGGCTTCTTCGCCAGCCAGACCCGGGCGATGCGCGTGCGGGCCTCCGAGCCGACCAGCGTCAGCAGCAGGTCGATGTCGTGGATCATAAGATCGAGCACCACGGCGACGCCCGAGCCCCTCGGGCTGAACGGCGCCAACCGTTCGCTGTCGATGAATCTTGGGCTGTTCACGTGCGGAAGCGCCGCGCGCACCGCTCGATTGAACCGCTCGATGTGGCCGATCTGGACCATCACGCCTTTTTTTCGGGCGAGGTCGAGGAGAATATCGGCCTCTTCCAGCGTCGTCGTGATCGGCTTTTCGATGAAGACGTGCTGGCCACGCTCGATGGCAGCACTGGCGACGGCGAAATGCGACGAGGTAGGCACGACGATGACGACAGCGTCGGACGCTTCGAGGAGACCGTCCAACGTGACGTGGCTTCGTACGCGAAGCTCCTTCTCTACTTCCGTCCTGCGCTCCGCTCTCGACTCGACGAATCCGCTGAACTCGATGCCGGGAAGATCGCGCAGAATTCTTATGTGGTGGAAACCGAGGCTGCCCGCGCCGACGACGCCAACGCGTGGAGTGTTCTTCAAATCACGACTCCGCGCTCGCTCCCCTCAACGAATCGTATGAGCTCCAGAACCTCGGGCAGCTGCTCCAGCTCACTCTGGCAACGTTCGATAGCCTGCGTGACGTTGAGGTCCGATCGAAACAGCAGCCTGTATGCGCGCTTCAGCTCGAGGATGGCCGCGTCGTCCATTCCGCCGCGCTGCAGTCCGATCGTGTTCAGTCCGTACAGCTTCACCGGGTTTCCAACGGCTTTGAGAAACGGAGGAATGTCCTTCGACACCCGGGACATGCCGCCTATGAAGCTTTGCCGGCCCACGCGCGTGAACTGGTGCACCGCGGAGAGTCCCGACAGGATTGCCTTGTCCTCGATCGTGACGTGGCCGGCGAGCTGTACGACGTTCGACAAAATGACGCTGTTCCCGATCCGGCAATCGTGTCCGATGTGGACATACGTCATGATCAGGCAGTTCTTTCCGACCGTCGTCTTGAACGAATGCGCCGTGCCTCTGTTGATCGTCGCGTACTCGCGAATCACGGTGCCCTCGTCGATCTCGACGGTGGTCTCCTCGCCTGCGTACTTGAGATCCTGCGGTCNNAGCGGCCCAGCGTGACGTTGCGCTCGAGAGTCGCGCGAGCCGCGATCACGCTGCCGGCGCCAATGGTGCAGCCGTCTCCCACGATCGCGAACGCCCCGATCTCGACGTCCGCGTCGATCTCGGCGTCGCGCGAAATGATGGCGGTCGGGTGGATCCGCGAGGCGGTCATCGATCGCGCACCATCGCTGCCATGTCCGCTTCAGCGACGACCTCGCCGTCCACCATCGCGACCCCGCGCATCTTGCAGACCATCCCACGGATCTGCGTGATGTCAAGCTCGAACCGGATCTGGTCCCCTGGCTTCACCGGCCGCCGGAATTTCACGTTGTCGAGCGACATGAAGTAGACGACTTTGCTCTCCGGTTCCCCGATCGATCCCATCAGCAGCATACCGCCGACCTGCGCCATCGCCTCGATGATCAGCACACCCGGCATTATCGGGTGCCCGGGAAAATGTCCCTGGAAGAAGGGCTCATTGATGGTGACGTTCTTCAGCCCCACGATCCGCTTCTTCTCCTCGATCTCGAGAATCCGGTCCACCAGCAGGAACGGATATCGGTGAGGCAGAACCTTCATGATGTCTTCTATCGTAAGCATCCCCCTCTCCTTTCGTCCGGCCTTGACCATCTCACGTACCAGCGTCACCGTTCCGCGGTGACTCGGCTTCACCGCGACAATGCGCGCCCGAACGCGCGCGCCCGCTAGCGCCAGATCGCCTACACAGTCCATCGCCTTGTGCCGCACGAACTCGTCCGCCCAGCGCAGGTCGCCGCTCAGGACGTCGGTATCGTCGAGCACAACCGCGTTGTTGAGCGAAGCACCCTTGATCAGTCCCTTGGCGCGCAGAGCATCTACTTCATGAACAAAGCCAAACGTGCGCGCTCTCGACAGCTCGCTCGCGAAAGATTCTTCCGTGACTGTGAAGCGGCGTGACTGCTTGCCGATCAGCGGATGCGGGAATTCGATCGTTACGTCGAGCTCCAATCGATCGCATGGATACGCTTCATAGACGGACGCGCCGTCTATGATTCGCACGGGCTCGCGCAGATCCAAAAAATCCGGCTCGCCCTCAACCGACGCAAGCCCTGCCGCGGATAGCGCGGCCACAAAGGGCGCCGCGCTCCCATCGAGTATCGGCGGCTCCGGCCCATCCATTTCGATGGTCACGTCGTCGATTCCCATTCCCGTTACCGCGGCGAGGACGTGTTCCACCGTGTGGACCCCGTGCTCTCCCCTGCCGAGCTGGGTGTTGCGCTCGCTTCCGCTCACTTCGCTTACATGAGCGCGAATCCGCGGCATCCCCGGGTTATCGGTACGCTGAAAGCAAATTCCCTGCTTCGCTGGCGCGGGCTGAAAGGTGATCCTGCACTGGACACCCAGATGCAAGCCTATGCCCTCCAGCACCGCTGGACGGGCTAAAGTCGTTCGACTCACGTGGAGTCGGGCTCTCCCAGCAGCTTCTCGAGACGCCGCATCATCCCGGCCAATTTAAACAACGCGGCAGAAGCACGAAGCGCTTCCCGGTGCGGACGGGCTGGATATCCGGACCATGTCTCGCCCGCCGGTATGTCGCCAAAGACTCCGGCCTGCGCCGCAACGCGGGCACCGGCTCCGATCGAGAGATGCCCGCTGATGCCGGCCTGTCCCGCGAGGACGGCTCCATTGCCGATCTTCGCCGATCCCGCAATGCCCACCTGCGCAATGACGAGACACTTCTCACCGATCCGGACGTTGTGAGCGATTTGCACGAGATTGTCGATCTTCGTGCCGTTCCCTATCACGGTGTCATCGATGCTGCCGCGGTCTATCGTGGTGTTGGCGCCAATCTCGACATCGTCACCGATGATGCACTGGCCGACGTGAAGAATCTTCTGGTGAGCGCCATCGCGTAAGACGTACCCGAATCCATCGCAGCCTATGCGCGCGCCGGAATGAATCACCGTCCGCGCGCCGAGTGTCGTCCCGGCGTAGATCGTGACACCCGACAACAGCCGCGCGCCGTCACCGATAGAAACACCATCTCCGACAACGCAATGTGGGCCGATCACGGCGCCGTTGCCCAGCCTCGCTCTCGCGCCGATGATCGCGTACTCGCCGACGGAAACTCGCTCGCCGAGGCTGGCGCCCTTTCCGATGCGCGCTGTCGACGCGACACCGGGAACCGGCGCCTCCTGCGGATAGAGCCTTGGCAGCAGTGACAGAAGCTTCTCGAGCGGTTGCTCGACCACTATGCGTGCCCGAGGCGCGCCGACGGCGTCGCGAAATTCCGGATCGACGAGCACCACGCCCGCCTTGGTCGTCGCCAACAGGGGCGCGTACTTTCCGCTCGAGAGAATGCTCAGGTGGCTGGCGTCGGCGCGGTCCAGCGGCGCGACCCCGCTCACAGCCGTCTTCCCGTCGCCTATCAACTCTCCGGAAACGAGTGCCGCAATAGCCTCAGCGGTGATGGTGCTAGCACCATCACNNCCGGTCACTTCTTGGGCCGAGTCACTCCCGCAGGCTGTGGAATGGCTCCGCTCGCTGGTGGGGCGGTCGGTATTCCCTGCGACTTGAGCCGCGCCAGAACACGATCCGTCAGATCGAGTCTCTTGTCCGCGGCGACGACAACGCTTACCTGTGCGCCGACGTCGAGAATCACCGCATAGTTGTCCTCGGCACGAATCGTTTCGATGACGGCTTGCACGCGCTCCATGATCGGCTTGACCAGCTGTGCCTGACGCGCCTGCATGGTCGAGTCGAGCCCGCGGGCGCGCTGCTGATACTCGACCTCCTTCTGTCCGATAGTCGTGCGCCGCGTCTCGCGTGTGACGCTGTCAAGCTTCGGCGAGTCGCGATCGAAGGCCGTCATCAGGGTCTTGAGCGAGTCGTCCATCCGCTGGATCTGCAGGCGGTAGACGCCCACTTCGCGGTCGAACTGCGCCTCAGCCTCGGCGCGTCCCGNNGCGCCTGCTGAAGCAGCAGCGCCGAATTGATGTAGCCGATCTTGCCGGCCGAGGGCGGAGACTGCGATGCCTGCGCTCCGGCTTGACCGACAAGAATCAGCGATGTAGACAGTGCGATGAAGCTCGCACGGAGAAGCACGCGCATTTATGACTCCAGTGTTAGAAGAATTGTCCGAGTTTGAAGTGGAGCTTCCAGCCGGGCGCCGGTCTCCCTTGAGCGTCAAACTTGTCGAGCCCATACCCGATGTCTACACCCAAAGGTCCGAGCGGACTGAGGGTGGCGACCCCGAAGCCGAAGCTCCTGAACAGACGCGTCGGGTCAAACTCGCGCGGCTTGTTCCAGACATTGCCGCCTTCATAGAAAATGTTCGTGTAGAGCGACTGATTGAGCCTGAGCCCGAACTCTGCGGTCCCGACGAAGAACGCGTTGCCGAACGATGCCCTGGTCGCCGTCGTCTGTGTGCTGCCGGGATCGAAGCCGTTTGGTGTCACCGAGAACTCGTCGTAGCCACGCAACTGCTCCCCGTACTGAGTGCCTCCGAGGGCACACGATTGGGTCGAGAAGAACGGACCTGGATCCCCGAACAAAGCGCCCGACCGCGCCGACAGACCTACGATGAACATCATCGGCTCGCCGTCCAGAAGACTGCCTCCAATGTGTCCGATCGGAGCATAGGATCTGAGCTCCGTCGTGTAACGCTGGAACGAGGCCGTGCCACCCAGGGGTCCGCCATTGAACTGCGCGTTGAACGACTGGAGGCCACCGTCCGCGGGAAATGGCAATCCGGTGCGCGTGTCGTGCTGCGCCGTGAATCCGAGCGTCGAGCGCCAGCAGCGATCACACGCCTGGGCCACTGTGCCCAGCAGTCCCTGAGTCGTGTAATTGACCTTCTCGCCACCATACGAGACGAACAGCCGTGTGTAGAGNNGATCGACTGCGGAACCGGGAATCCAAGCTGAACCTGGCCGCCGGTTCTGATGATCCCGCCGAGGTCGGCGACCGTGTAGCGTGATTGGCTGTGGTATGCCGTGAGGCTCCCCGAAATTCGCGATTGCCGAATATTCGGGTCGCTGTACGTGAGATTGAAATCGTTTATGTACTGTCCGAACTGCCATTGCACCTGAGCCCGCTTGCAGCGGCCCAGAAGGTTCGGCTGATCGAGTCCGATGAACCCACCAAGTCCGGTGCCCTGTCCCATTGATGCGCCGAAGTTCACGTTCCCCGTCCGCTTCTCCTTCACCGTGAAGACAATGTCGACGTCGCCCTGATCTCCGCTTGGGCGCGTATCGGGCGCGGCCATCGGGGACTCGAAGAAGTTGAGATTGCCGATGTTCTGGTAGCTGCGGATCAGGTAGTTGCGGTTGAAGACCTGGCCCGGCGCCAGAACGATCTGCTCCCGAATACACGACTCGTGAGTGTAGTCGTTGCCGACGATCTCGATGCGATTGACAATGGCGGGCGATCTCTCGTCGATCTCCCATCGCAGATTAACAATGCGAACAGAGTCGGTGCCCGGCACTCTTTCAGTGACCGGACGGATGTTCGCGTAGATGTAGCCTTCGTCGTTGTACGCTTCCATCAGCTTTTGCTGCGCGTCGTCCCACCTTGCTTCGTCGAAGGTGTTGAGCGGATTGGTGTAGCTGCGCCGAATCATGCCTGTTGCTTTCTGAACGACGGTGGTCTGCTGGGCTTTCCCGAACGGGTAGAACGCGTTGATCTGGTCGGTCGAGAAACGGCGGTTGCCGAGCACCTCGAAGTTGCCGACTTTGTAGCGCGGCCCTTCGGTGACGGTGATGTCGAGCAATCCCTTGCCCTTCGCGCGATCCACGATCAGCGTATCCTTGAGGATCCTGAAGTCGATGTAGCCACGGCTCGCGTAAAGCTGCGGAATTTTTTCGCTCAGGTCCTGCGCATACTTGGCGTCGTCCAGCTCGCCATTGCGGGTCCAGAGAAAACCTTCCGGCTTGGTGTCCATCGCGCCCACGATGTCCGCATCGGGGACGCTCTTGTTACCGTTGATGCGTATTCCGGAAATCGCGAGTCGCCTTCCCTCGTCGACGTTGAAAACCATCGAGAGCTTTCCGTTGGTGACGGTCGACTCCGCTTTGACGCTAGCCAGGTAGTATCCCTTGCTCTCGTAAAGAGAGTCCGTGCTGGCGATCGCCTTGGCGATTTTGCCTGGATCGACCGGGCCGCCGGTGGGAAAGGCCAGCTTCTCCCGGACGTCCTTTGGAGAGACGCGATCCGCGCCGATGACCTTGTAGTCGGTCAGAATCGGCCGCTCCTTGACCTGGATGACCAGCGCGGCCTTGTTGGTCGTCGGCGACACCCGGCACGTGATCTGGACGTCATCGAAGTGTCCGGTCGCGTACAGCGCCTTGATGGCGGCCTGAATGTCCTGGACGTTGAGCGGCGCGCCGGTCGACAGTCCCGCGGTCGATCGAACCGTCGCGCTGTCCATCCGAGAGTTCCCGGCAACTACGATGGATTCAGGCGTCGAGCACGCCCCCGGCGCAGTCTCCTGTGCGTACAAAGGAGCCGCGCTGACGGCTATGAGCGCCAGCATGAATGGAGCGAATTTCCGCATCACACAAATATACACTAATCAGTTTGGTGGAGGTCCTCGCTGGAGCCGAGCATTCTGATTAGACAACGGGGCTGCCGGAGAGTTGCTTCTCTCCAGCAGCCCCGTTGATTTGTGGCGGATCCTGCCTAGGCTTTCGGCAATCCGCTCAGCACGCGGAACTCGAGCTTCAGCCCGTCGGCGGCGAGGTCCACCTCGATCTCATCGCCCTTCGAAAACTCGGCGAGCAGAATCTTTTCCGAGAGCGGATCCTCGATGAACTTCTGGATCGCCCGCTTCAAGGGCCTCGCTCCGAACTTCTCGTCGTAGCCGTGCTTCACCAGGAACGCCGATGCGGTCTCGGTGAGCTTGAGGGTCAGCTCCTCGTCGCTCAGCCGCTTCTGAACATCCTTGAGGAGTATCCCGACAATCTCGGCAATATTCTCCTGTGAGAGCGGGTGGAAGACGATCACATCGTCG
>PKVB01000031.1:0-31085 GCA_003131365.1 Gemmatimonadota bacterium
CTGAATCGCCGTCGACGATCGAGTTCAGGACGTCGTACTTCTGGGCCCTGAGTGTCTTCTTCCCCTTCCTGGCCGCGTCAAGAAGCTGTTTGAGATCGCGGTGAGCTCCAATCGGGGACAGCCGGTTCGGAAACTCCTCCTGGACCGCGTCCTTGGTGAAGAAGTCCGCCAACGTGCCACCCTCGGCGCCGTTTTCCAGAGCTTCCAGGTAGCGACGCGCGATTGCGAGATTGTCGGTGGTCGTGATCGTCATGACATCATCTCGGGTTTCNNGCAAGGGGGCGTCACGTCACGGGGTATTCCCCCTCCGCTCAGGAATCTACAAAGTGGGCGACCCCTTCGCTCATGGAATGTTCGGCGGAGGACGGGCGCCCGCAACCCCATCCGTAGAGGAATCCTCCCCAGGAGGGAGCGGTTTTCTCGCAGTTGGTTTCTCTCTATTGCAGCAGCGCGGCAACATCCTGCCTCAACGCCCGGAAGGCATCAGCATTGAACCTGTTCGCCTCCCGCTCCGACGGCCCCAGAAAATCTCCGACCGCCGTTCCACTCAGTCGATTGAGGAATCGGAGAATCCCGCTCTCCTGAACGACCAGTGTCCCGCGTCTGTTGAGAATCGTTTGCGAGCCGGGGTTGTCTCTTATCGATATCCGCACCGGAATTCCCGGATCCTGGAATGGCCGCCGCAGCGAAGACTTGAGCAGATATCCGACCGTCGGAGGGAGGTGCCACTCCGGCTCCTTTGCGAAGTGCATCGACCACCCGCGCTCGTGGGGCGTGTTGATGACTTCGAAGTCGCCCGTCATTTCAGTCCACCCCACTGTGAAAATCAGAATCTTCATCGACAGATCGACGTGGATGGTGAGCGCCTCCGGCATCGATCTCACGGCGCCCTCGAGTGGCGCGAAGTGCCCGCCCTTGCTCCGCATCCTGAAGTGCATGTAATAGTTGGCAGCCCACGCGTCGAACCAGCGCCCACCTGTTTTGTCGGTGAGCGTGATTCGGTACTTGCCCTTGCTGATGTACTTGTCGATGTAGGCCGCGTAGTGCGGCATCGTCGCCTTGAGGATGTCGGGCGTGAGCCTGATGGCGATGTCGTATGTCGTCGCGCCATCGCTGTCGGGCACCGCGCGGAGTGTGTCGATCGTGAACAATCTCCCCATCGCCGCCACGGTGCGCGGGAAGCCGGTCGTATAATTGGCGCGAATGGCCGCGGGAGACTTCCCTTCGCCGCCCGCGAGCGCCGCGGCCAGCACGTCGGTCATGCTCTTCGCGGGGATGCTCCCCAGCGCGACTTCGACGTTGGTGAACCACTCGTATTCGTTGTCCTTGAGCATTCGGAGACGCACGATCTCGCGTGATTCGCTGAGCGCGTCCGGTGGCGTGGTCGAGAGCTTGGTGTTCACGATGTAGCGATCGATCGAGAACACTCCTTCGTCGCCGAATAGTCGCGCGCTGTCTGGGCCGATGGCGAGCCAGACACTCGTGTCGTTGTAGACGCCCGAGGGCGTGAGCGCGTAGTGTCCGAACTGCGCCCGCGCGCGCAGTATTCTCGGCGACCGCTGGATATTGGTGAAGCGCGAGCCGACGGAGTAAAAGAATTCTTCCGCGTTTTGCCGCGCGAGCGGGACGTTGGGCCCGAATGCGGGCGCGACTTCGCGGCACGCCGAGGTGGCGACGGAGAGCGATGCGGTCAGCGCAAGGAATCGAACAATGGTTGGTATTGTCACTCGCGAAAGTTCAACGTCCGGATGAGGTGGGGGAAGGTGGAGCCCTTCGCAACCCGGGTCTGGCGCCCTCTATGTAAACGATTACATATTTGGGCCGTAAATACAAAGATCGGCCAATAGCTCAGCTGTTCCTCCCGTCTCCCACTCGGACACTAAGTGATCCGAGTCCGGTCCATTGTTGCGAGGAGAATGGTCACGATCAAGGATGTCGCGCGTGAAGCAAAAATGTCCGTCGCCACCGTCTCCAGAGTTCTGAACGGCAGCGGACCGGTAAGCGAGGAGACGCGGCGATTGATTAGTGAAGTCGCCGGACGCATGCGCTACGTCCCGCACAGCGGGGCGCGGAGTCTCATCACGAGTAAGACCCAGACGCTCGGCGTTCTTCTTCCCGACCTCTATGGAGAATTCTTCTCTGAAGTCATTCGCGGCATGGACGACACAGCGCAACGAAACGGGTTTCACCTCCTGATCTCGAGGGCTTACGCCGACAGACACGGCATCGAGACCGCGATACGCGCGATGCGTGGGCGCGCCGATGGCGTCGTCGTGATGTCTCCAGATCTTGACGCGGAGTCGCTGTTGAATTTGCCGAGCACCATTCCGGTGGTGTTGTTGTGCTCGGTGTCGAGGGGGAACGAGATCGACTCGCTCACGATCCAGAATTGCCGCGGAGCGCGTGAAATGGTGGGGCACCTCATCTCGGTGGGGCACAGGCGGATCGCGATCATCAAAGGGTCGCCGCGCAACTACGACGCCGCGGAGAGATTACGCGGCTACCGGATGTCGTTGCGCGAGGCGGGGATCATGCTGGATCCTTTGCTCGAGCGTGAAGGCGACTTCACCGAAGCGGCGGGATACTCCGCGGTGCTCGAGCTCATCGCGCTAAAGAATCGGCCGACGGCGATCTTCGCGGCCAACGACTCGATGGCGATCGGCGCGTTGAGCGCGCTGCGCGAGTCGGGCATTGCGGTTCCGGAGGAGATGGCGGTCGCCGGCTTCGACGACATTCCCCTCGCGCGCTACATGGATCCGCCCCTCTCCTCGGTGCACGTCCCCATCTGGGAGCTCGGTGCGAGGGCGGTGGAGCTGCTTCTCCACGGCATCACGCACAAGAACGATCACCCGCGGCGTCGCGAGCGGGTATCGACCAAGCTCGTCATTCGGCGCTCGACCGGCGGTGTGCCGGCGGAGCGTCCTCCACCACAAACCCTCAAGAGGAAGTTGGTATCAGTCTGATACACCGTGTCTGTAATGATTTTCTTGTAGCATCACAACAACAGGAGATGTAAATGAATACCAGCAGCATCAATCATCATCGATTCTCTCGAGGAGTGGCCACTGCGATCGCGCTCCTATGCATCGTGAGCGGGAATCTCTTTGCGCAGAACTCGACGGGAACGATCCGCGGCACCGTCAGTGGCGCCGGCGGAGCGCCGATTGCGAGCGCGCAAATCCTGGCGAGAAATACCAGCAGCGGCGTGCAGCGCACGACGCAATCAAACGACGCGGGGGTGTACAACCTCGTCGGACTTGTGCCGGGCACATATGATGTGACTGTCCGCAGACTCGGAAATGCACCACAGTCTCGCAGCGTCGTAGTACAGGTCGGTACGACGCAGCAGCAGGACTTCGCGCTCGCGACTCAGGCCGCGCAACTCGAGACGCAGGTGGTAACGGCTACAACCGGAGTCGAGACGCGCACTTCTGAAAGTGCGACCAACGTGAACCAGCAGCAGATAGCGAAGCTGCCAACACCGAGTCGCAATTTTCTCGACCTTGCCGCGCTGGCGCCCGGTGTTTCGGTTACGGAAGACCGTGTGAGTACGCAGTTCCGAACCGTCACGGCGGGTGGTCAGGCTCCCAGCTCGGTGAATCTCTTCATCGATGGTACCAGCTTCAAGAACGACCTGACTCAGGGTGGCATTGTGGGCCAGGATGCGAGCCGCGGCAATCCATTTCCACGGAACGCCGTCCAGGAATACCGCGTCATCGCCCAGAACTTCAAGGCCGAATATCAGAAGGCCACGAGCGCGGTAATTACTGCGACGACGAAATCGGGCGGTAATACCTGGAGCGGTAATGCGCTGATCGGATATCAGAACGCGTCGATGGTACAGCTCGATACGTTTCAGCGCAAAGACAAGGCTGCGGCGCTCAAGGCCGGCAACGCATACCCGATACCACAGTACAATCGTACTCTCAGTGCGCTCAGCATCGGCGGCCCGATAGTAAAGGACAAGATCCACATCTTTGCGTCGTACGAGGGGAACATTCAGAACCGCGCCAATCGGGTCAATATTCTGCCGCCTCCGGCAGGCTTCCCTGCGCTCGATTCGGTGAACTTGACTCAGTACAACGGCAACTTCCAATCACCTTTCAAGGAATCACTGTGGTTCGGGAAGTTGAGCGCCGAGATCAATGACAAGTCTTCAGCGGAGCTGAGCTTCAGCAACCGTCATGAGACGGATGTCCGGGATTTTGGCGGTAACGCGGCTTTCTCGGCAGCGAGCAATAACCACAACTACAACACTGCCGTGCAGGCGAAGTACAATTTCTTCTCCGGGCCGTGGCTCAACGAGGCCTTATTGAGTTACACGCATTTTCACCGCGGGTTCAGCCCGAACAGCTCGGGCCCGCATCGGCTCTACATCTACCCGAACAGCTGCTGTTACGAGATCGGGGGCTACACATCGCAGCAGGAGTACATTCAGAAAGGTCCCAACTTCCGTGACGATCTCACGTACACGGGATTTCAGCTGGCGGGGGAACACGTCATCAAGGGCGGCGTGAGCCTCGACTTCCCGACATACGATATAAACAAGAACAACGACGCGACACCGCAGTTCCAATATCAGGACATTCGCGATGTCGGGTACGGACCGCAGGTCTACAACTATGCCTCGCCGTTCCAGCTGCGCTACGGTACGGGAGATCCGTTGCTGAACACCAGCAACAAAGAGATCGGCACGTACATCCAGGACGATTGGAGTCCCGTGAAGCAGTTGACTCTAAACCTCGGCGTTCGCTGGGACTATGAGAGCAACATGCTGAATACGGGCNNCCACGTGACGGATAAGGCCGGAGCAGATACGCTCACACGCTACGCTGCAAACCTGGTCCATCCCCTCGATCTCAGCCGCTACATCGGCACCGGGAACAACCGTACGCCGTACAAGGGCGCGTACCAGCCTCGGGTAGGGTTTTCTTACGCGGTGGATCAAGCGGCCAGAACCACGATCTTCGGCGGCTGGGGTCTCTACTACGATCGAATCCCGTTCGACGTAGCTGTTGACGAAAAGCAGAAAATCACGCACCCGACATACCAGATTCTGTTCGCACCGAAGGGCCAGGCACCGATCGGGAGCGAAGTAGCGTGGAGTGATTCGTACCTCACGGCCGACAAGGCGACGCTGGACGCGCTCGCTCACAGTTCGGGAAAGCCGGAGCTATGGCTGATCGACAACCAGTTCAAGCTTCCCCAGTCCACTCAGTGGAGTGTCGGAGTCCGGCAGTTGTTTAGCGATTATGTTGCGTCGGTCAGCTACGCCGACCAGCGCAGTAAGAATTTGTTCACGCAAGGAGTTGCCAATGTTAAGCTGAATCCAGATGGGTTCACCTGTTGCGTGACCCCGTTCGATTGGTCGGCGCACGGGTACGCGAACATCATCTACTCCTCCAACGATGCCCAGACGTGGTACCACGCGGTCAACCTGACATTGGATCGTCCTTACAAGCGTGCGTCTCTGGAGCAGTTTGGATGGGGCGCGGGCGTGGCCGTCACGATCGCCCGTCGTTGGCTGCAGGGGATCGACAATCAGGGTGACACGTTTGCCTATCCATTTCCTGAAGCAATTCCGAAGCATGCATCCAACGATGAGAAGACGCGCGTCGTTGGCAACTGGATCACCGATATTCCTTATCTCTTTGGAATACAGTGGTCGGGTCTGCTCACATTGGGTGGCAAGCAGAACGTGGACGCAGGATGCAGTCGTTTCTGCAGTGCGGCATCATACGCGACCGATCCCTTCCTGCGTGGTGGCTTTACCGTGCCAGGCACGTTCCCGTATCAGAACCTGGACATGCGCCTTCGTAAGGACTTCCCGCGTNNACTTACGCTCGACATCTTCAATGCGACCAATCACAACAACTTCGGGTGCTTTAATACAGGGAACCCGACCGACACGGGCTACGGCACGCCTGGCTGCGTCGTGAGCGATGCGCGCAGGTATCAGGTTGGCGCAGAGTTGAACTTCTAACTTTTCGCCGTGGGCAAGCCAGTCTTCCCGCGGCCGGCTGGAACCAGCAGGAAGACCGGCGTTGGCTGCAATCATTCGCAGCCAACGCCGGTTTCTTACGGTAGAGTCTGGACCCGGGGTTGCAGAGAGTCAGCGGAAGGACAGCCGCATTATTTCGAACAGCGGTAGAAACCGAAGGGAATTTCAATGACTGATTACTGGTTGATGCTCCGTCGATACTCTGCTGGATTTCTGTTCATCGCGTCGGCGTGCACCAGCGCGACGTCGATCACCGGCATCACCGGCCCCACACCGCCTTCTGCGCTCACCGCGCGGCAGACCGCGTTCCTCGACACGTTGGAGCGCCGCACCTTCAACTGGTTCTGGGAACGGAGCGATCCGAACAACGGACTGACTCCCGATCGCTGGCCGTCGAAGAGTTTCTCGAGCATCGCGGCAGTAGGCTTCGCCCTGACCGCTTATCCGGTTGGCGTCGAGCGCGGGTATGTCGCGCGCGCGGACGCGGCTCAGCGCACGCTCAACACGCTGCGCTTCATGTACAACGCGCCCCAAGGCTCGCAGGCGACCAACGTCACCGGCTACAAGGGATTCTTCTATCATTTCCTCGACATGCAGACCGGCTTCCGCTTCGAGCAGGTCGAGCTTTCTACAATAGATACTTCGCTGCTGATGGGCGGTGTGCTTTTCTGCCAGTCGTATTTCACCGGGTCTGACGCCACCGAGAGCGCGATCCGCGCGTATGCCGATTCCCTCTACCTGCGCATCGACTGGGCGTGGGCGGTGAATACCCCGCCCGTCGTGAGCATGGGCTGGCACCCCGAGAACGGCTTCATCAATTCCGATTGGAAGGGCTACGACGAGGGGATGATCGTCTACGTTCTCGCGCTCGGCTCACCGACTCATTCGATCGATCCGGCGAGCTGGATCGAATGGACCAAGACCTATCAATGGGCCGCGTTCTACGGGCAAACGCACGTGAATTTCGCGCCGCTCTTCGGGCACCAGTACTCGCACGTCTGGATCGACTTCCGCGGAATCCAGGACGCGTACATGCGCGGGAAGGGGATCGACTACTTCGAGAACTCGCGCCGAGCGACGATCTCGCAGCGATTGTACGCGATCGACAATCCGGGGCAGTGGACGGACTACGGCGCGAACATCTGGGGTCTTACTGCGGGGGACGGGCCGTTCGATACGACCTTCGTGGTCAATGGACGCTCGCGACTGTTCTGGACTTACACGGCGCGAGGCGCGGCCGCGGGCGAGATCCGGGACGATGGGACGATTTCACCTACGGCGGCGGGCGGATCAGTACCGTTTGCTCCCGAGATTGCGATTCCCGCGCTGATCACGATGCGCGAGAAATACGGCGACAATCTTTTTTCGACCTATGGGTTTGTCGATGATTTCAATCCCACGCTGGTAAGTCAAACTCCAAAGTACGGTCGACTCGCGCCGGGGATTGGCTGGTTTGACACCGATTACCTGGGCATCGACCAAGGGGCGATCGTCGCGATGATCGCGAATTACCGGAGCGATCTGATCTGGAAGACGATGCGAAAGAATCCGTACATCGTGGCGGGGCTGAAAAAAGCCGGCTTCACTGGCGGGTGGCTCGGGAATTAGAGCAATTGCCAGTGAAGCCGGTCAGATCGGATGCGCTACAGGGCGGGCATCAACTCTATCGCGCGGTAGAAATAAATCGGTCTGGATGAAGGAGAGCCACCGTAAAAGAGAGTCACTGTTGAACTCGTGACTATACCAAAGGGAGGCATTACACAGAGTGCATTGATGGGACACGGCGTTGAATAGGTGAAGGCAATACTGTCTCCCACAATTCGGTATGAATAGCGTGCGGTGTCAGCGGCGTCGCGCGGCGGACTCGATAGGGACACTTGATGCGAGTGCGTGATGATGGTAGCGCTCGCGGCCCCGTCCAAAAAAAGCGAGGCAAAGAGCAAGGTCGTTGTGTCTCCGCCACCGGCACCAATAATTGCAGGTAGTGGCTGGTTGTTGAAGGTTTCGAGCACGAAGAGCGCAGGCTGTTTCGGTGGCGCAACCGATTCGTGGCAAGCCATTGTCAACGCAACCACTGGGAGAAGAGCTTTCAAACAGGACTGGCGCATGCGAGCCTCCGTAATTGAGATGAAACAATGCAATTTGAAGGGCCGATTCTGTCCATTACAGAGTTAGCGCTGGTCGATAGTTATACACGACTATACCGTCGATAGCGCCCGGGACAATGATGAGACTCAGGGACTCGGCGGAAATCGTGCCGGTATAGCTAACGCACAACAAGTCAATCGGAGCATCGATCACCGGAGGCAGGAAGCAGCTAAGCACCAGCTGGTTGCCTTTGATTCTGTAGACGAGGTTAGCTGTCGTTGTTGTTTCGGTACCGTTAACGTCCTCGCGATTCTCTGTCATTACTGCCCGGCCCGCCTCGTAGAAGGACAGGCTTGCCGACAGAATAGTCGGGGGATTGCCCGGTGTGGGTGAGAAGTAGGTGGGTACCGGGCGACCGTTGATGTTCACCAGATCGAACTGCGCGGGGATTTTGATCGGGGCGGTGGTGTCGCGGCACGCGATGGTAGCGAGGAGTAGAAGTAGAAAAGCTTTCTGACAGGAGAGGCGCATGCGAACCCTCGGAATTGAGATACCTTCACCATATGGGACTTGATCGTTCACGTCCAGTGAAGACTTTGATCGCACTTGCTTCGGGCTTTGTTCTCACTCTCGCGCTGGGCTCCTGCTCGAGCGCCTCGGCTGGCAGTAAGACAACTCTGCGCGTCTGGGCCATGGGGCGCGAAGGAGAAGTGCTCGCACAGCTCATCCCTGGATTCGAGAAAGAGCACCCCGACATTCACGTCGAGGTCCAGCAGATCCCCTGGACCGCGGCGCACGAAAAACTCCTCACTGCCTACGTCGGCGACGCCACGCCCGACATCGCCATGCTCGGGAATACCTGGGTCCCCGAATTCGTAGCGCTCAATTCGCTCGCGCCACTCGATAGCTTCGCCGACCAGTCGAAGGAAATCAGGCGCGACGATTTCTTTCCAGGCATCTGGAAAACCAACGTGGTCAACGGCAAAACGTACGGCATTCCATGGTACGTCGACACGCGATTGATCTTCTATCGCTCCGACATCCTCGCCAAGGCAGGGTACAAGGAATTCCCGAAGACGTGGGCCGACTGGACTGCGGCGATGAGGAAAATCAAATCGCAGATGTCGGATAAACAGTTTCCGATACTGATGCCTACCAACGAGTGGCCGCAGCCGGTGGGTTTTGCGCTCGAGGCGGGCTCGCCGATCCTGCGCGACGGCGGCCGTTACGGCGCGTTCGAGCAGCCGGCATTCAGAAAGGGATTCGACTTCTATCTCGGCTTTTACCGGCAAGGCTTCGCATCACCCGTCTCCAGCTCGCAGGTCTCGAATCTCTTTCAGGAGTTCGAGCGCGGTAACATCGCAATGTACATCTCCGGCCCGTGGTACATCGGGGAGTTCAAGAACCGCCTCGATTCGGCCACGCAGAAAAAGTGGATGACGGCGGCGATGCCCGGCATCAACGGGCCGGGAGTGTCGCTGGCGCTCGGATCGAGTCTTTCTTTGTTCGCCGCGTCGCAGCACAAGAAGGAAGCGTGGCTGCTGATGGAGTACATGTCTCGTCCGGCAATACAGCTGCAGTTTTACGTACTCACGGGCGATCTGCCGCCGAGGAAGGCGGCGTGGCAGGACACGACATTCGCAAACAACAAGTACACGAAGGCCTTCCGAGATCAGCTCGAGCTAGTGGTGCCGTTGCCGCAGGTTCCGGAGTGGGAGGAAATCGCGACTACGATCTTCGAGCACGGAGAACAGGCGATCCGCAAAGCCAAGACGGTGGACCAGACTCTGGCGTCTCTCGATCAGGATGTAAATGCAATGCTCGAGAAACGGCGATACTTGTTGGCGCAGAGTAAGCAGCCGTGACGGGTGCGAGCGCGCGCGCGCCGTCCGACGTCGGTAGAGCTGCGTGGCTGTTCCTCGCGCCGGCTTTGATTCTGATCTTTGTGTTCTTCTTCCTACCGGTGCTCGCGTCGCTGGTGTTGAGCGTCTCCGACTTCGACATCTACGCGATCGCCAATCCTCCCACGACGCGATTCGTCGGGTTGGCGAACTACACGAAACTGTTTCACAGCCCCGAGTTCTGGCAGGCGCTTAGAAATACTTTCTACTTCGCTATCGTCGGCGGGCCGCTGACCATCGCCGTCTCTCTCGGAACGGCGCTCCTCCTCAACGCGAAGCTCGTCCGCTTCAAGAGCTTCTTCCGCACGATCTACTTCACGCCCTTCGTGACGACGCTCGTGGCCGTCTCGATCGTGTGGCGCTACCTGTACCACACGCGCTACGGGGTGCTCAACTACGGCCTCGCGCACCTGGGCATCGCTCCCATCGATTGGCTCGGCAATCCGCACTGGGCGATGCCGGCCATCATCCTGATGTCGGTGTGGAAGAACTTCGGCTACAACATGCTGATCTTCATCGCCGGCCTGCAGGCAATTCCGCAGGACCTGTACGACGCCGCGGAGATAGACGGCGCCGGCCCCGTTCGCCGCTTCTTCGCCGTGACGCTGCCACTGCTTGGCCCGACGCTGCTCTTTGTCAGCGTCATCACGATGATCGGCTACTTCCAGCTCTTCTCGGAGCCGTACGTGATGACGCAGGGCGGCCCGCTTCGCGCCACCACCAGCGTCGTGCTGATGATGTACGAGGAAGGATTCCGGTGGTGGCGCATGGGATACGCGGCCGCGATCGCGTTCGTGTTGTTTGTGGTGATCCTGATCGCGACGCTGATCCAGTTCAGACTGCAGAAGGAGCACGCCTAGGATGTCGCGGACGAACCCGAGGCTTTTTGTCGTCGACGAAACCAAGTTCGGTGCGTCGCTCGACTCGGCGTTGACCCGACGGCGCATCTCTCAGATCATTTTGTACACCTTGTTGATCATCGGCGCGCTCATCGCGCTAATGCCGATGCTCTGGATGCTGTCGGCGTCGTTCATGCCCACGGGAGAGGCGAGTACCTACCCGCCGCATCTGATCCCAACCCGGATCACCTTCATCCACTATCGGGAGCTCTTCACCCGACTCAATCTCGGCCGCTACCTGTTCAACAGCGCGCTCATAGCTGTGGTGGTGACCGGGGTGTCGCTGGTGATCAATTCGCTCGCTGGGTACGCGTTCGCCAAGCTCAGATTCCGCGGGCGCGATCGCACGTTCCGCATTCTGTCACTCGGCCTCGTGCTGCCGGTGCAGGTGGCAATGCTGCCGCTCTTCCTCCTGATGAAGAATCTCCATTTGATAAATACGTACTGGGGCGTGATCATCCCGGGGATGGCCAGCATCTTCGGGATCTTTCTCATCCGGCAGTACGCGCTCTCGATTCCGGACGACATGCTCGACGCTGCACGCATCGATGGCGCGTCGGAGCTCAGGATCTACTGGTCGGTCGTTGTGCCCGGGATTCTGCCGATTCTGGCGACGCTCGCGATCTGGACTTTCCTGGCGACGTGGAACGATTTCATGTGGCCCTTGATCGTGCTGAGCGATGAGGCGCACTACACATTGCCAGTCGCGCTCGCGAATCTGTCGGGCGAGCACGTGATGGATACCGAGCTGATGATGGCAGGATCGGTACTAACAGTGATACCTGTCTTGAGTGTGTTCCTGTTCCTCCAGCGGTACTACATCCAGGGCGTAATGGCCGGGAGCGTGAAGGGATGATTCGTGGTTCTACGCTAATTCTGATTGCGGGCATCTTCGCACTGCGGGCGCAAGCACAAACCCCTACGACGACATCTCCGCCATCGAATCCACCCACACCTACGCCAATTCCCGCAGTGGTGGCACCCGCGCCGGCCGCCCAGACAAGCGTACCTACTATAGTATTGGATTCGTTCGACTCCGTGAGCCAATGGACGGCGACTCCAGCGGATGGCGTGGAGATCTCCGTCCATTCGGAAGCGAACGGTGCGCACGGCAAGGCGATGCGCGTGGATTTCGATTTCCACGGGCACGGTGGTTATGGCGTGGTCCATCGCGCGTTCAATCTGGCGCTCCCGCCCAACTACGAGTTTTCCTTCGCCATCAAGGGCGACGCGCCGACCAATACCCTCGAGTTCAAGCTCATCGACTCGACCGGCAACAATGTCTGGTGGTCAAACAATCCGAATTTTGTTTTCCCCAAAGACTGGACGACGATCACACGGAAGAGGCGGCAGATCTCCTTTGCGTGGGGTCCGACCAACGACAAGGATCTGAAGCTCTTCGCCGCGATAGAACTGGCGATCACCGCCGGCTCGGGCGGGAAGGGAAGCATATGGCTCGATGATCTCGTTGTCACGCCGATCGAGCCCGATACGCGCTTCTATCCCGCTCCTTCCATGTCCGCATCATCGCAGGCGGAAGGTTACGGCGTGTATCGCGCGACTGACGCCGATCTGACGACCGCCTGGCGGAGCGCTCCTCTGCGAGTGGGCCCGACGCCAGCGAGCGCCACTGCGACAGTGCCAGGCTCGGTGCCAGCAGGCGCCGAGACGATCGACATCGATTTCCAGAGGCGACGGGAATTCGGTGGGCTCGTCATCGGCTGGGAGCCGGGACGCCGCGCCAACTCCTATGAGCTGCAAGGCTCAGCCGACAAACAGAGTTGGCGGACGCTGTACACCGTCAACAGAGGCTCAGCCGCGCCACTCGGTCAATCTGCGACTTCGGCAAAGACAGCGATCGCGCAACCCCAGCTGTTCCGCGATTACCTGTACCTGCCCGAGAGCGATGCGCGCTACCTGAGAATCGTGCTCGTATCGCCGGAGAACAAAGCCGGTTACGGCATCCGCGACATCAGCGTCAAACCGATCGACTGGGCACCAACCGAGAACGATTTCTTTTTTGCGCTGGCGAAGGACGCGCCGCGCGGGAGCTACCCGCGGTATCTCTCCAGCGAGCAATCGTACTGGACCGTGATCGGCGTCGATCGCGACAGCGCCGAGGCGCTGATCAATGAGGAGGGGATGATCGAGGTGGGTCGCGGCCAGTTCTCGATCGAGCCGTTCCTCTACATCGATGGCAAGCTCGTCACCTGGAACGATGTGAATACCGCTGTCGTGGCCAATCCAGAATCGTTGCCACTACCGCAGGTCGTGTGGAGCACCAAGGATCTCGATCTCACGATCAGCGCGTTCGCTGCCGGTCCCGTCGACTCGTCGGTTCTCTATGCGCGGTATCGCATCACCAACAATTCCCGCACTTACAAGAAGCTGACGCTTTTCGTCGCGCTCAGGCCGCTGCAGGTGAATCCGCCCTGGCAGTTCCTGAATCTCCCGGGTGGAGTTGCGCGCGTCGACTCGATCTCGCTGCAAGGCTCGAGTGTGCATGTCACCGGCAACAAGTTCGTCCGCTCGCTCGCGTCGTTCAGCGGGTTTGGCGCGGTGGCCTTCGACGACGGGAACATCGTCGACTGGCTGCGCACGGGAAAGGTCCCCACTTCCATATCCGTCACCGATCGAACCGGCCACGCCTCGGCTGCCTTCGCGTACCAGCTCGAGCTCGGCCCGCACGCGACTTCGAGTCCGATCGATCTCGCGGTTCCGCTCCATGGTGGCGATCTGAATCTCGCGCAGCTGCTTTCCGCGGCGCGAAGCGGGTACGTCGCTGCGCCGACGCAAGTTGTCGCCGCGCAGCCAGGCGCGACTCCGGAGCCGTCGGTCGCAAGCGCGCCCGGCATCACGCTTCTCCCTGGACAGGGAGAGCGCGCGGTCTCATCGCAGCTCGAGAAGACAGCGGGCGAATGGCGCGAGAAGATGGGACCGGTGAGCATCACGCTACCGCCATCGGCAGCGCGGTACACCCAGACGATGCGCGCGCAGCTCGCGGACATTCTGATCAATCGCGATGGCGCCGCGATTCAGCCGGGCTCGCGCAGCTACTCGCGCTCGTGGATCCGCGACGGCTCGCTGACCTCGACCGCGCTCCTGCGACTCGGTCACGACAAGGATGTGAAGGACTTCATCGACTGGTACGCGCCGTACCAGTACGACAATGGCAAGATCCCATGCTGCGTCGACGAGCACGGCGCGACACCGGTGCCCGAGAACGACAGTCACGGCGAATTTATCTATCTGGTAGCCGAGTACTATCGGCACACGGGAGACAAGGCGGAGCTGGAGGCGATGTGGCCACACGTCGTCAAGGCGGTGGCGTATATGGATTCTCTTCGCCACGAGAGGATGACGTCGAAGTACACTGTCGGCGCTAACAAGCCGTTCTATGGATTGTTGCCGGAGTCCATAAGCCATGAAGGTTACAGCGCGCAACCGGTGCATTCCTACTGGGATGATTTCTTCGCACTGAGGGGATTCAAGGACGCAGCATTCATCGCAAAGGAGCTGGACAAGCCCGAGGCGGCGAAGTTCGCCGAGTTCCGGAGCAGCTTCCGATCGAATCTGTTCGAGTCGATCCGTCAGGTAGTGATACTGAGGAAGATCGACTACATCCCCGGCTCGGTGGAGCTGGCTGATTTCGATGCGACGTCGACGACGATCGCGGTGAGCCCGGGCGGGGAAGCGGGGCGACTCCCCGGCCCGCTGCTGGCGCGCACCTTCGACAAGTATTTCCAGGAGGCGCGTCTCAGGCGCCTCGGCATCAAGCCGTGGGACGCCTACACCCCGTACGAGCTGCGCACCGTTGGGACGCACATACAATTGGGTCAGCGCGCGCGTGCACACGAGTTGTTGGACTTCTTTTTCACCGGTCAACGACCCGCGGCGTGGCATCAGTGGGCGGAAGTCGTTTATCGCGATCCCAAGACTCCCAAGTTCATCGG
This sequence comes from Gemmatimonadota bacterium, assembly GCA_003131365.1. Classification (GTDB taxonomy): domain Bacteria; phylum Gemmatimonadota; class Gemmatimonadetes; order Gemmatimonadales; family Gemmatimonadaceae; genus UBA4720. The sequence goes on from PKVB01000031.1 coordinate 14,843, forward strand.
CGACATGCCCCACACGTGGGTGGGCAGCGACTATATCAGGAGCTTCCTCGACATGCTCGCTTACGAGCGTGAGAGCGACAGTTCCCTTGTAATCGGCGCGGGTGTTCGCGACGAGTGGGTCAATGAGGCGCCAGGGATCAAAGTGTCCAACCTCAGCACCGAGTATGGCCCGCTGAACTACGACATGAGCGGCGTCGGCAAAGTCGTGACGATCAATTTGCGGTCCGGCATTAGGATGCCGCCGGGTGGCATCGTGGTCTACAGTCCGCTCGATCAGCCGATTCTGTCTGCGGCGGTCGACGGGGTTCCAACCGCGGTTCGGGGGGCGGAGGTTAGAGTCCGCAAGCTCCCGTCAATCGTCACGATCCGCTACGCCAAATGATGCCTTCGCAGGTTCGAGAACTCGGCGAAGTGGGCGTTTCCTCTGCATCTCTGTATGCGGTCGGTGAGGGTGTCCTCTGCGGGAACTCTCGCCTGCCGCTTCGCCTTGCGGCTCGCGTCATCGCGCCGCCTTGCAGCGGCGCTGGCTCCGGCCGCTCCCTCCGAGGACACCCCCACCTCCCTACTCAGATCTTTCGGGGCGCATCATTTCGCCAGGGACGCGCCCTTGGTGCGAATTACCTCGGCGTAGTAGCGGCCGGACGATTTTATTGTGCGCTGCTGGGTCGAGTAGTCTACGTGCACGATGCCGAAGCGTTTGGAGTAGCCGTGCGCCCATTCGTAGTTGTCGAGGAGCGACCACGCGTAGTAGCCGCGGAGGTTCGCGCCCTTTTTCATCGCCTCATGCGCGGCGCGCAGGTGCTGGCGGAAATATTCAACGCGCAACGGATCCTCGACCTTTCCGTCGATCGTGTGCGGCGGATCGTAGAAGGCGGCGCCGTTCTCCGTAATGTAGATGGCGGTCTTGCCGTATCGCTCGGTCACCCAGAGCAAAACTTTCGTCAGCGCCTCGGGAAAAACTTCCCACTTGGTGTCTGTCTCGATGTGCTGGGGTTGCGGCACGTGCTTGGTGCGGACCGGAAGATTCTCCGGATAGTCGCGCTCGACTCGGCGCGTGTAGTAGTTCACTCCCAGAAAGTCGATCGGCTGCTTGATCAACCGCATGTCCTCGTCCGACCACTCGGGCCATGCCTCGCCGAAGATCTCGCGCATCTCGTCCGGGTAGCGGCCGAGGAATACCGGGTCCAGGTACTGCCGGTTCATGTAGGCGTCGGCGCGGCGCACGGCCGCGAGATCCTCCGGAGAATCCGACGCCGGGTACTTGGGCTCCAGGTTCACCGTGATGCCGATCTTGCCCCTCTTCGCGGCCTTGCTGAAGCGGAATCGCTCTATCGCCAGGCCATGCGAACGAAGAAGATTGTGCGCGGCGATCGGGGCCTCGAACAGATTCGAGTGTCCGGGCGCCAGCACGCCCGACAAATATCCGCCGTCGGTCACAACCCATGGCTCGTTGAGCGTCGACCACACTTCTACACGGTCGCCCAGCGCATCGAACATCGTCGTCGCATAGTCGCTGAACCAGCCGGCGATGTCGCGGTTGAGCCAGCCGCCACGGTCATCGAGTGCCTCCGGGAGATCCCAGTGATAGAGCGTGGCGTTCGGCTTGATGCCGCGCTCGAGAAGCGCATCGACCAGCCGCGAATAGAAGTCGATTCCCTTTTTGTTGACGGCGCCGGTGCCCGCGGGAAAGATGCGCGCCCACGCGATGCTGAACCGATAGGCGTTCGCGCCAAGCTCGGCCATGATCGCGACGTCGTCCTTGTAGCGCCGGTAGTGGTCGCAAGCGACGTCGCCCGTCTCGTCGAGCCAGGTGTTGCCCGGAGTGTGAGAGAAGCGGTGCCAGATGCTCAGTCCGGCGCCGTCGGCGGTGGGAGATCCTTCGATCTGGTAGGCGGACGTTGCTGTTCCCCACACGAAATCATCGGGGAACCGGTAGGCGCTATTCATTCAAATGGTCGATTTACGATTGCGAGGGCGAAAGCATGGCGCGTGTAACGCTCAATGGCATCCGTAAAATTTACAGTGACGGCGCCCAGCAGGTAGCGGTCGACCGCGTCGATCTTGATGTGAAGGACGGCGAGTTCGTCGTTCTTGTGGGGCCATCGGGATGCGGCAAGAGCACTACCCTTCGCATGATTGCCGGCCTCGAGTCGATCAGCGCCGGCACCGTCAAGATCGGCGATCGCGTCGTCAACGACGTGCCTCCCAAGGCGCGCGACATCGCGATGGTGTTTCAGAACTACGCCCTGTATCCGCACATGTCGGTGCGAGAGAACCTGGGATTCGCGCTAAAGCTCAGGAACATGTCGGCGGAGGATATCGACAAGCGCGTAAAGATTGCCGCCACGACACTGGGCCTGGACGAGTACCTCGACCGCAGGCCTCGCCAGCTCTCTGGCGGCCAGCGACAGCGTGTCGCGCTCGGCCGCGCGATCGTCAGGCAGCCGCAGGTTTTCCTGTTCGACGAGCCGCTCTCGAATCTCGACGCGCAGATGCGCGTCTCGATGCGCCGCGAGATCGCCCGTCTGCACCAGGAGCTGAAGGTGACGATGATCTACGTCACCCACGATCAGGTCGAGGCGATGACCCTGGGCGACAGAATCGTCGTGATGAACAGGGGGCACGTGATGCAGATCGATACGCCGATCAACCTGTACGAGAAGCCGAAGAACAAATTCGTGGCGGGATTCATCGGCAATCCCGCAATGAACTTTGCCAACGGCGCAATCGAAGGAGGGGGTCCATCGCGCTTCGTGGCGGAGGGCGGGGAGTGGGAGATCAATCTCCCGTCGCGCGTGTCTGCTCCCCTCGGCTCCGCGCGTGGGCGCGCGATCACAATGGGAATTCGCCCGGAAGACGTGTCAGTAGTAGCTGGCATCCGCGCCGCTCCCGCTACCGCGACGGCGCGACTCGATCTGGTGGAGTCGCTGGGAAACGAGACGTTCATCTACGCGCGGGCAGGGCGGCACGACATCACCGCCCGCGTCTCTCCGCAGAATCTGCCCCCGCTCGGCTCCAAGATCGTCCTCGCATTCAATCTCGAAAAGGCGCACTTCTTCGACGCAGTTTCTGGGGAGAGGATCGGCTAGGATCGGCTGCACGGCTGGCCGTTTACGTAAGGCTGCGTATGCTCACCGAGAGTGGACGCATCACAAAACCGAAGCAAGGGACTGACCCACTTAGTTGAGCAGAGGCCACGGGATGGGACATGATTGCCGTCCCATCCCGCAGACTTTAGGTGCAGGTGATGACGCCCTGCGCGGTGACGCCGTTGTCACACAGCTTGGCCGACTGCGAGTGCGTTGCGGTCGCGGTCCATGAAGACGGCGGTCCGGCGACATTGGTGACATTGATCGTCACGTTCTGCGAAGGTGAGAAACCCTGTAGCGGAGTTGCCATCGTCGCGGAGCCACCGAAGTACGCACCGTCGTTGTCGGCGGCGTACTGCTCTTCGTAGGTCGCGAGATTGCGGAGGTCGGACTTCATCGCCGCAACGTAGGCTTTGTCCTTGGTGCTTGCAAACTTCGGAATCGCGATCGCGGCGAGAATGCCGATGATCACGACGACTATCAAAAGCTCGATGAGCGTAAAGCCCTTTTTGTTGCTGTTCATGTGTGCTCCCTGGACTTCGGATTGAGTTAGTCTTTCATTCAAAAGACTCGTCCAGACAGAGAGTTGAAACGCTAAGATCCCGTTAAGACCGCAACAAAACTTGGCAGCTACAAGGGCAAAAAAGTGTAACAAATCGTTATGACAGCGTTTACCACCCGCCTGCAGCGGGTGACAGAATGACAGATTCGCGCTCTATCACCGCTTGAGGCACGTTCCACCTGCTGAAAGGAGTCGACTACCGAAATCAACGATTCCTCGCTCCGTTTATCCGCGTCCTTGCCATGTAGGCAGTGTGTACTCAGCTGCCGCCGTTGACCCCTTGGTTGGCGGCTAAACGATCAGGAGGAAAAAATGGAAGCGCGTTACCTATACAATATCAGGCTTGTGGGAGTCATAGCTCTTTGCACTCTCGCGGCGTGCTCAAGCGACATAACGGGCGGCAATAGACAGCCCGTTCGGCTGTCATTCACCACCAAGGTCTCCAGTGCTCCGGCCGCCATTCGCATCTCGCCCGATCTCGTGGTCGGTGCAGCCGGCGACCTGATTCTGACAAAGGTGCAGGTCGTAATTGGGAAGGTCGAGCTCGATGAGAACGATGCGACGGATTGCGTCTCCGAGATCGAGGCGACCGGCGACGACCACGCAGAAGTCGGACAGGAATGCGAAGATGTCTCGCGCGACCCCGTGCTGGTCGACATTCCCGTCGATGCGGCGCTTCACTCAGTAATCAATGTTCCGCTGGCGCAGGGCACCTACACGAAGCTCGAAGCCAAGCTGGAATCGGCGCGCGACAACGCCACGGCGTTCAATGCCGCCAATCCAAACCTGGTGGGTAAGAGCGTTAGGGTGGAAGGAACGTATAAGGGCACGCCCTTCGTCTTTACGTCGGCCGTGCGCGCCGGGCTGGAGATGGAGTTCAGTCCGCCGCTCGTGATCGATGCGACCACGATGAACGCGACGGTAACTCTCGATGTCGCAAAATGGTTCCTTGATGGCTCGGGTGCCGTGATCGATCCAAACACTGCGACGGCCGGCAGCAACGCGCTGCAGGTAATCGAAGACAACATCCGCCGCTCATTCCACGCTTTCCAGGACAACGACGAGTCGGGCGCCGACGACCACACGGAGCACGGCGGCTGATTCTCTGAATCAATCGCAAAAGAAAACGGGGGCATCGAACTGATGTCCCCGTTTTTCATTGTGCTCGAACTTTAACCGCGAACAAGATGCAGGCCGACTAGTCGTTCTGGTTGTAGAACCCCTTGCTCCACTTCATCATCTGGTTGGCGAGAGCGTCGCGCTCACCGTCAACGCTGTCACGCCCCACGGCGTCCTTCAGCACCCGCGCAATGGTCGCGCGCAGCTCGACCTCGATGTCCGGAAGCGAAGTGCCACGCTCGCGCTCGTCCTGCACGTGCTGTCGCACCGCCTTGCGGAGCACGGTGAGCGCGACAAGGGTTCGGTCGGCAGCGCCCCGAAGAGCGCGATCCAGCTCTTCAGGCAGAGGGCTGGGCGTGAGATCCTGGTGTGATGACATCCTACGCGTCCCTATAGTACTCGACGATCGACCACTTGATGATCTGATCCATCAGGAAATCGGCGTTGGACAATTCGTGCTCATTGAGGGCCTGTGGATAGCGCCGAGTTCCTTCCTTGGCGCAGGCCTTCATGCTGATGATCATTTGCGCTGGTCCCACGTTCGTATCGCGCAGGGTGCCGACGCAGGCTTTCACACACTCGCGCAGCTCCGACATCGACAGGGCGCTGCTTCTGACGACGTCGTGAAGCGCGACCTGGAATAGTCGCGCGGTTTCATCCGGGATGGGAGACGGCGTTGTGGCCGCGGTCGATCGCGTTTGCGACAATCTCGATCCTCGCGTCGCGCTGACTGGCGTCGCCAGTAGCGCCTGTGCCTTCCGAGAGAATCGGAAGCGAAAGCACGGCTGGTGACTAAATCCCGTGCGGGCATATGAGCCTTTTTGAAACGTATGTCGCCCCTTCATGCAAGGCAATCCCACGGGCTCTCACGTACGATTCTGACGTTGATACTCTTTTGGGTGGTATGGTCGCCGCTCCCGCTGACGGGTCTCTGACGGCGTAGGGGTAGTGTTTCCGGTGACTCTGCCTCCGGAGAAGATGTGAAGAGATTCAGCATCGCCATGCGCTCGTGCACACTCATCCTATTCGTCACCGCTCTTGCGACGCTCGGCTGCAATCGCGCCGGTTCGTCGAGGACCCAAGCCCGGCCGCTCAAGCCGGCTCCATCGACGAAATCGTATGTCGGCGGAAAGCCCGCCGACTCTGGACCGCCGGCGCCGGCGTTCCTCCCAGTTGAGTCCTGGTAGGGAGGAACGATCACATAGCAACCGCCCAGGTCGCGCAGCACGGAGCTCATCGGATTAGTCTCTGACCGCCACATCCGGCCTCAACGCAATCGCCTTTCGCAGGTAGACGTGCGTATCGAGTGGCCGAGGCGCGCGGAGCTCGACCTGCACCAGCGTCCTGAGACAGCGCTGCATCGATCCTTCGACGGGAATCTCACTGGCGCAGAGGAGCGGCACACCTACCCAGCCCATTTCGCGCGCAGCCAGCGCCGGGAACGCCGCCTTCAAGTCGTGTGTCGCCGTGAAGAGCACGCTGACGATTTCCTCGACCTCGAGAGAGTTCCGCTCCACGATTTGTCCGAGCAGCTCACGTGTCGCCTCCGCAATTTGCTGTGGGTCATCCTCATTCACCGAAGTGGCGCCGCGAATCGCGTGCGTGCGTCGCCAAAGTTGAGAGCGTTGCGACACGACAGCGACGAATCGGGTGTGATTGTCGCGCTGATCCTGAATCCCTTCCTCCAGCACACACAGCCCGTAGCGCTGAGCAGCGGCGCGACTCGCGATCGCGCCGCGCGAGAGATCTCCACTCTCCGCGACCTCGCGCGCGGCCCCGCCCGTGTCGAACGACTTGCCAGGCTTGATCCACCGGTGCGTCTCGAAGAAACGATTGCACTGGATGAGAGCAACCGGATGACTCGAGGCGGTGCGCAATCCATCGAGCGTCGCGCCTTTGGGTGCGAGCAGGCAGTGACGCACGGCAACGAGCGTTTCGCCGACGATTCGCAGATCCGGATGCGCGGCGAGAGCGGACCATCCCGCCTCAACCTTCCCGATCGAGGAATTCTCGACGGGAATCACGCACGCGTCGGCGTTGCCTTCGTGAACGGCGCGCACGGCCCCAGCGAATGTCGGGACGGGTATCGCTTCGACCGGATGCCGCCATATCTGCGCGATCGCGTCCTCGGCGTAGGCGCCCCGATCTCCCTGAANNCCCTGAAATGCGACGCGCATCGTCAGGCTCCGGGGGTGAGGCTCACCAGACGCGTGCGGTCCCGTACCGTTCCTGTGCAACTCCTGCGTTTTCAACATGACTGCCCCGATGGAGGTCAACGAATGGGCTGCCGCTCGTCGTCGGGGTCTCTCAAAAGAGAAGGCCCCCGCGATTGGCGGAGGCCCGGAGTCTTTTGTAAGCTGCGTCTACTCTACTGCACGCGCGACCGGGGCCCCCATCGGTTGTAGCCGAAGAAGCCGAGATAATAGCGCGCGCCAAAAGAGTAGGTGCTCACGGGGCCAAGAATAGGTTCGCGTTCCGCAAAAGTAAAGAGCGTGATTGCGGGCAAGTTTAGTTGATGATGATGATTCCGCCGCTCGAGCCCCCAAACCTCGGGTTCACGATGTTGTTGAAGATCGAGCCAAAGCTGTAGCTCAGACCGAGGTTGACGAAGTAGGTGTACGACGTTTCGAGCTGACGCAGGCGTAGCAGCCGGTCCTGATCGCTCAGGTCACCGCGCGGGAGATAAAGCTGGTCCCGGAGGAACGACACACCCGCGAACGAACTGAACGAGAATCCCTTGAACAGGTGTAGATCCAGGCTGTTGAAGAAAATGAGATGCCTCTTGGTGAAATCGTCGATGTACGCCGCGCCTTCGAGCGAGCTGCTAACCGATCCCCACGGCTGTTTCAAGCCGAGCGACACTGTCAACGTCTGATCGCCGCGAACTTCACTGATCTTGTCGAAGATCGTAGTGTCCTGGTACCTGAAGAAATTGATGCCCGGTGAGTACTGAAGCGTGAGAATCCGCCTCGTCGACTGGGAATAGGGGAAGAAGTTGTACTCGACGGCGGGTGCGAATCGGATCGCGTGCTGCTGATTCAGGAACGTCGACGCAGTCCACGACGCGCGCTCTCCGGCTGACCACTGTTTGCCGAGGCTTTTTACGATCAAGTCATTGAAGCCATAACCGTGTGAGTAGCTGTTGAACTTGCTGTTGTCGCTGAGAATGAATCTGTTCTGACTATAGTCACCGTTCACGCTGAGGACGGTCTTCCACATCTCGGTCGTGCGATTCGCGCCGACGGATCCATTGAGTGAGACCTGGTTGTACGACTGCTCGCCGCTACCGTATCCGCTCGCGGATATTGTGAATACCCAGAGATTCCAGGGATCTCTGGTTGTTCCTTTGGCACCCTCACCAGTACCGGTGGGCGCGGTGTAGGTGACGTCGAACCGGCCGGCCTGGCCGAGGTGCGCATAATACCGGACCAGGCTCAACCTGATGGTTCGCGCCAATCCGTGCCTTACATCATCCTGACTCGCGCTCGGCGGTGCCACGTAGGTGAGCGTGTCGGCGAGGTTCGCCAGCTCGTGCAGGCCGATGAAATGGAGCGTGTACTCGGTCCCACCGCCGCCAGTCTGCTGACCGGTGACGAGAATGTGGACCTGCGCGTACTGCCGGTCGCGCACGTAGTCGACGAAGTTGATTTCCGTGTGGATGAAATCGACATCGCACATGCCACAATCGAGAAAGACGCGGAGCCTGATTGGCTGCGGCGCGGAGTCGTTGGGCGGCGGCTGTTGCGCCCCCGCGAAAGAAAACGCGAGGGCACCCAGAGTGGCCAGCAAATAAAGAAACGCAACACACCGAGTGCGCATCAACCTTGGCCGGGTGAGACGTCGAGAACTGTTCCTGGTCCGCTCCGACCAGCTGAGCGGTCGCGCCAGCTATTTCTTCGTCTTCTCGTATGTGCCGATCAACACGGCGTTGCCGACCACGTGGCCCTGAATCGCCTTCTCGAGATCCGCTCTCTTCGGATTGCTGAGTCCTTTTAGCATGGTGTCGAGCGCGAACAACTTGAAGAAATAGCGGTGCCGTCCGATGGGCGGGCACGGCCCCATGTAAATCGGTTTGTTCCCTTCATTGCTTCCCTGCGCGCTGCCGGCGGGCATCCCCTTGTTGGACGCGTTCTCGGACAGGCTGGTCGCGCTCGCGGGAATGTTATAGGCCACCCAGTGCGAGACGACGCGCGTCGGTTTGGCCGGATCGGGTGCGTCGGGATCCTCGACGATGAGCGCGTAGCTCTTCGCAGTCGCCGGCGCGCCCGACCACGCGAGCGGGGGCGAGATATTGGTGCCTTCGCAGGTGTACTTGGTCGGCACGGCCGCGTTCGGGTCGAACGCGGAAGAGGAGAGACTGAATGTCATGGGCACGGTGTTGGCTGGGCCGCTGTCGACTTGCGGGCGGCCGATGTTGGTGATGACTGCCGCGGTATCCGTGGTGGCCGACTTCGACTTTCCACAGGCGACAGCGAGAGGGAGAAGAATGACTGCCAGAAGATTGCGGAGGAGCATTCTGCGATCCTGTCGAATGAGTTGAACCTTCAAGACTACGTGAATGGGACGACTACTGCGAGCCCCGAAGTTGGCGAAANNCCCGACGTAAAACAGCGCGCCAAATATCGTGAGCGCAACCGCCGTCGATTGAGCCGACGCCAATCGGGCGAGCAGCGTGCATAGTGCTCCAGCGGCAGAGAGAGCGTAGGCGGTCGTTTTGCCCAAAGGTCCGCCAACGCGGTGAGCTCTGAAGGTCTGTGCAATGAAGAGCACGACCAATACGACCATAACGGCGAGGCTTATTACCCGGAGCAGCCTCCTGTCGCTGCGACCAGCAAGGTTCGCGGTTACAGTTGCCACGGCGAGAATGAGCGCGAGATGCGCGACCCAGTTCACTCTATCGCGTCGCGCTCCGGGCGCAGCGGGCACCGTCGGCCCGGCCTATGCCGCTTTGGAGACGTACGCGAGCATTGCCCAGTAGTGAGCAAAGCTCCCGCCCATCACGCACAAGTGCCAGATCTCGTGGGACCCAAAGAGCCGCGGTGTGGCGCCCGATGTCGCGCGGGGCCATTTGGTGGCGTGCACAACGGCGCCCAGAGTGTAAATGATTCCGCCCGCGAGCAGCCAGAGGAGGAATCCCGCCGGGGCCGCGGCAAGCAGGGGCCGAACGATGAACACGGCGAGCCAACCCATTCCGATGTACAACGCAGTCGCGAGCCACTGTGGGGCGTGCATCCAGACGACGGTCTGAAATACTCCCATGGCGGCGAGCGACCAGACTGCGATGAGCAGCCCGATACCGAGCCGGCCGCGCAGCAGCACCAGACAGACGGGCGTGTACGATCCAGCGATGAGAATATAGATCATCATGTGATCGATGCGCCGGAGGTGCGCGACCGCCCCAGGCGAGACCTTGAGCGAGTGGTAAAACGCGCTGGCGCAGTACATCGAGACGAGGCTCGCGCCAAAGATGGAGAACGCGACGATCTGCCGAGTGCTTCCGTTATCGACGGCGATGACGAGGAGGACCACGAGTCCGACGATGGAGAGGACTGCACCGACGAGGTGAGTCATGCCGTTGACGGGCTCGCGGAACGGGACGCGAAATCTCATTGGCAGAAAGTTACGCAAACAGTAGACCCGTACCAATCAGTGCAGTAACCTGTAGGTAGCGATCGTGTCCTTCCACACCCAGACCGCCTGTATGAAAGCGCCCAGCATATTCGCTGCAAAGCTTACAGCCCCCTGCTTCGGTTTTGTGGATGCAAGGAACGAACGCAACCAGGTAGGACTATGAGAATCAGCCCGTTGGCCGGTAAGCCGGCGCCGGAATCGATACTCGCCAACATTCCGCGACTCATGACGTCGTACTACGCGCTCGAGCCCGACGCCTCGGTCGCCGCGCAGCGGGTCGCGTTCGGGACCTCGGGCCACCGCGGAACATCCGTCGAGAGCTCGTTCAACGAAGAGCACATCCTCGCCATCACCCAGGCGATCTGTCTCTATCGTGCGCAGAACGGCATCGATGGTCCGCTCTTCATGGGGATCGACACCCACGCGCTCTCGGAATCGGCGTTCGCCTCGGCGCTCGAAGTCCTCGCTGCGAACGACGTCGAGGTAATGATCGACGATCGCGAAGGATTTACTCCGACGCCCGTCGTCTCGCACGCGATCCTCGCGCACAACCGCGGCAGAACCCAAGAGCTCGCCGACGGCATTGTGGTCACGCCCTCGCACAATCCCCCGGAAGATGGAGGATTCAAGTACGACCCGCCCAACGGTGGCCCGGCTGACTCGGCGATCACCGGCTGGGTTCAGGATAAAGCGAACGCGTTTCTCGCCGACGGTCTCAAGGGCGTGCGACAGGTTCCGTTCGCCAGAGCCAAGAGCGCGGCGACGACGCACCGTCACGACTACATGGACGCTTACATCGGCGACCTGGCGGCGGTCATCGATCTCGACGCCATTCGCGGCGCCCACCTCACACTCGGCGTCGACCCACTCGGCGGCGCGGGCGTCCGCTACTGGGGAATGATCGCCGATCGCTACAAGATTCCGTTGACCGTTGTAAGCGATGTCGTGGACGCGACCTTTCGCTTCATGACGGTGGATTGGGACGGAAAGATCAGAATGGATTGCTCATCGCCCTACGCGATGCAGCGGCTGATCGGGCTCAGGGATCGTTTCGACGTCGCGTGGGCGTGCGATCCCGATCACGATCGCCACGGCATCGTCGCGAAGAGCGTGGGACTGCTGAGCCCGAATCATTACCTCGCGGTGGCGATCTCTTACCTCTTCACACATCGCCCCAATTGGCCGGCGACGGCGGCAGTCGGAAAAACCGTCGTCAGCAGCAGCATGATCGACCGTGTGACCGCTCGACTCGGCCGCACGCTCAGGGAGACGCCCGTCGGGTTCAAGTGGTTCGTCGGCGGACTGGTGGACGGCTCGCTCGGATTCGGGGGCGAGGAGAGCGCCGGCGCTTCGTTCCTGCGCCGGGATGGCAGCGCGTGGACGACGGACAAGGACGGGATCATCATGGGACTGCTCGCGGCGGAGATGACTGCGGTGACCGGGAAGGATCCGGGCGAGCTTTACCAGGACCTCACGCGAGAATTCGGGGATCCTGTCTATGAGCGCATCGACGCGCCCGCCACTGCGGAGCAGAAGAAAGTTCTGGCAAAGCTTTCAGCGAGTGACGTCAAGGAGACGGAGCTTGCGGGCGAGAAGATCGTCTCGATGATGACGACGGCCCCGGGGACCACCAACGCGATTGGCGGACTGAAGGTCATTGCGGAGAACGGGTGGTTCGCGGCCCGGCCCTCGGGAACCGAGGATATTTACAAGCTCTACGCGGAGAGCTTCCTCGGTGCCGACCATCTCAGGAGGATACAGTCGGAGGCGCAAGAGATCATCGGGCGGGCCTTCAAAGGCGCCGGCGCTTGATCGCTTGCTCGATCATCTTTCGGGCAGCCTCTGGATCTTCGACTTCCACGATCAACCGCTTGTATCTCTCGTGGTCGAGCTCCAACACGATGGTTCGCTCGGGATCGTGAACGTCGTAGAAGACAAGCTCACCGTGCTGATAGAAAGTGCCGACCGTGAGGATGCCCGGAATATTTGATCCCATGAGCCTCAGGCCATGCCACCATCCGAGCGCCGCCTCAGGATCGATCTGAACAGCGCGAACGTGCGCGAGGGGAATGTCGAGTCGACTTCGCAGCGACCACAGCTTGTCGAGGCCCTCTACATCTAAATGAACGCGATCGCCTTCGATTGAGATATTCACCATAGTGTTCGAGGAACGACCCCTCAGTCTTTAGGGACCGCTCGCCCGACGATCACGGTGATGTTGTCAGTTCCGCCAGCGTCCAGAGCATCCTGAACAAGCTCCTCGGCAACCTTCCGCGCCGACGGCATTGCGCTCAGCCGCTCCGCAATTCTCTCGTTCGGGACATGCCGAGTGAGCCCGTCGCTGCAAAGGAGGTGGACCGTCCCCCAGGAATTCGGAATTCGGGTGACGACGGGAGCCGTCTGCTGTCCCCCGATCGAGCTGGAGAGAACGTTCGCCAAAGGTGACTTCTCCACGAGATCTCTCGGCATGATTCCCTGGTCAGCCAGTTCCTGGGCGAGCGTCTGGTCCCGCGAGATCTGAGTCAACGCGCCGTCGCGGTACTGGTAGTAGCGGGAGTCCCCGACCTGAAGGAGGTAGACCCACGGCCACACGCCGATGTAGAGAGTGAGCGTGGTCGCCATCCCGGCCGCTTCCGGGTCGGATGCGGCGCGCTCCTGAAGCGCCTCGTGGCACCTCTTCGCGCCTTCCTCCAGCGAGTGGCCCAGATCGACACCTTCCTCGTCGAACCGATAGTAACAACGGGCACCCTCGGCGATGTACCGGGTTGCCACCTCGAGAGCCATCCTGCTTGCCTGCTCGCCCTTCAGTCCTCCGCCCACTCCGTCGGCGACCATCATGAACGAGGCGACGCGCTCCTCCGCGAGCGGGATCTTGTCGAGTGCGAGGCTCGACTGCCGAATTTGTAGGCGCTTGCGGAGGGAGCCGAGCAGGAAGTGATCCTGATTCTCGGCCCGAACCTTTCCGCGATCGGTAACCCCATATGCGTCGAGCTCGTCATCGCGCGGCTTGCGCGACACCTCATCGGGTTGTGCGACCTCTTCTGTGTGAATCATCCTGCCTCCCGTCCCCGCCCGCAGATGTTGCCTGCTGCAGCGCTACTTCAAGATACGTCCGGCGAGGAGCGTCAGTATGAAAGCCCGGGGCCAATAGTCCGGAAAGCCTACGGCCCCCTGCCTTGGTATTCTCGAACAGAACGGGATGAGCTTTGCTCGCCCCGTTCGCGGGNNATTCAATCAGCCCTACGTCATGGGCGATAGCGATGTCTGCGGCGGTGTCATCATCTCCGCTCCATTCTCCGTGATCGCCATGATGTCCTCGAGCCGAATCCCGAACTTGCCGTACTGGTAAATCCCGGGCTCATCGCTGAACGTCATCCCAGGCTGCATTACGATCTGGCTCCCGCGAACGAGGTACGGCCACTCGTGGCCTTCCAGGCCGATCCCGTGCCCGAGGCGATGCGTGAAAGTTCGATAATCCGGCCCGTAGCCGGCATCGGCAATCACCTTCCGCGCGGTGCCATCCACCTCTCCGCACTTCTTGCCCGGTCCCGCGAAAGCGAGCGCTTGCCTCTGCGCTTCGTGCACGATGTCGAATACCTTCTGGGCCTCCGGAGCGGGCCGACCGAAAACGACGGTGCGTGTAATGTCGGACTGGTAACCGAGCACGGTGGTGCCGCCATCGATCAGGACAACCTGGTTGTCTTCGAGCGAGCGCGGCTTCGGCAAGCCGTGCGGGTACGCGGACGACTCACCGAACAGCACGAGCGCGCCACCGGGGTAGCCGAGCTTCGAGAACGCTTCTGACACGTTCTTGGCAAGCTCCGCCTGCGTCATCCCCGCGCGCAGGGTTTTGTGTGCGGCGCGGTACGCATCGAGTGTGATCTGATTCGCGAATCGCATGATCTCGATCTCGTGCGTGGTCTTCACCCCTCGGCACGCATTCGTGATCGGCTCCGCGGTCCCCATCTGCATCGCGGGGACGGCGAGCGCCAGCTCGTTGAACACGAACGTGCGCGCGCTCCCGTCGACGGCGAGCTTGCCCGTTGCAATACCCCACTGCTTGAGGACGCCGGCGATGAGCGCCTCGGGACTCTCGTTCTCCTGCCACACGCGAATCTCGAATCTTCCATCCACCTGGTTGGCGGCGCGCTGTTCCTCGAAAGCCGGCGAGATCACGATGCCCTTGCCCGCCTGCGGCAGGATCAAGGCGAAGAGGCGCTCGCTTCGCCCCCACTCGATTCCCGAGAAGTACGTCATGTTCGCGCCCGGCTCGATCAGCATCGCGGAGTAGCCAAGCTCCTTCATGAGGCGCTGGGCCTTCTCACGGCGTGCCACTCGCTCGGTCTCGGTGATCGGAGCAGGCGCGTCCGTTGCGCGTGACTTAAGTCGGGCTAACTCTGGAGGCATTTCTCGCGGCTCTTTGGATACCTGCTCGGCGCCAGCCCCGATCGGATTGAAGCCGAGTAGTGCCGTAGCCCCACCGAGGGTAGCGCCGCGCTGGACAAAGTTTCTGCGATCCATGTAGCGTCCCGGGTTGGATTTGGTCACGAAAAAAAAATCAACAGAAGACTACCTGCCAGGAGCTATCGGGGGGCCAGTGGATGGCCGCGGGTTGCATCAAGTGCAGCTCAATGGAGCCCGGTAACCTGCCGCAACTGCGATCCATCTGCATTCACGACCCATATCTCCATCTTGCCGCTGCGATTGCTCTGGAACGCGACTCGCTTCCCATCCGAAAACCAGCTCGGCGTCTCGTCGAGAAAGGCTTCAGTGTGGGGAGCAATCTCCCGGGCGCCGATGGTTTGCAGGTTGACGAGCCACAGAGTGGATTTGCCTTTGGGTGAAATCGCGTTGGCCTGAAATGCCAGCTGATGACTATCGGGATGCCACGCCGGCATTTGAGCCCGTCCTTCCTCGGGCGTCAGGTGGGTCACCTGATGTGGGTTCGATCCGTCCTCGTTCATGACCCACACACTCATACCGCTTTTCTTGCTCACCGCGTACGCCAGCCGGCGACCGTTCGGGGACCACACACCGCGCCAAACCGTCAGAGAGTCGTTAGTCACTTGTCGTGGCGAGCGGCCTTGCCCGTCGGTGAGCACGAGTCGGGAGGCCGTCCAGGGTCCGACGTCGTAAACGACTCTGGTTCGCGCCGGTGACACTTGTGGCCCGCGGCCGGGGAACGTTCCGATCATGCGGTCGCGCGAGGGTGAGCTGTCCGGCCAGAGCTCGTACAGCCGGCTCGTATCCCGAATCAATACGGTGTAGAAGATCGATTTGCCATCTGGTGCCCACTGTCCGCCCGCGACACTGTCTCGGGTGGTGAGCTGCCTCTCGCCGGTGCCATCGTCGGAGATGATCCAGAGCTGCGTTTTTCCGGTCCGATTCGATTCGAAAAGGATCCGGGGGGCAGAGGGTGAGACGAGGGGGAACCCGCCGTTCGCGAGTGGCGGCGCCGTCGTCTGCGCGCCTGCAGTTAGACCGAGGGCCGAGCAGAGGACCCCAGGAAGGAAGGAGAGTCGGGACATTGTCGATAAAAAAACTGCAACTGTAGACTATCTGCCAGGGGCTAACAGCGTGCCAGTTGATGGCCGCGGTATACGTTGCCTGGCTCGATGAATATCCAGGGCCGCCAACTAGGAGAAGATTCCCGAACTGGACCGCCTCAATGAGGCAAATGTTGGACGTGGGAGAGAGTAGCCATACATTAGACCCTCTCCATAAAAGGAATCCTCGCGCCCGATCTAAGGGAACAGCTCCAACGCGCACTCGGCGACAACTACACCATTGAGCGTGAGCTCGGCGGGGGTGGGATGTCTCGCGTTTTCGTCGCGGAAGAGAT
>PKVB01000031.1:31138-31289 GCA_003131365.1 Gemmatimonadota bacterium
ACGATGCCGTTCATCGAGGGCGAGTCGTTGCGCACGAGACTCGCCCGCTCGGGAGAACTACCAGTTCGAGAAGCGACGCAGATTCTTCGCGATGTGTTGAGCGCGCTGTCCTATGCGCACGAACACGGAGTCGTTCACCGCGACATCAAGC
>PKVB01000018.1 GCA_003131365.1 Gemmatimonadota bacterium
CGACGAGGTCATCTACCCGAGCCCGGGGTTCCCCATCTACGAATCCTTCGTCCGGTACATCGGAGCATCCGCGGTTCCGCTCCATCTGGAGGAGAGCTCTGGTTTCAGCTTCCAGGGCAGCGACCTCGCGCGTCTCATGACCGAGCGCACGAAGCTCGTCNNCAACTTTCCCTCGAACCCCACTGGGGGAGTCGCGACGCGCAATCAGCTCGATGAGATCTCTCAGGTAATTCTCGCCCGGTCCGCACCCGAAACGCGGGTCTACTCTGACGAGGTGTACGAGCGGATCGTCTTCGACGGCGCGAAGCACATTTCGATTGCATCGATTCCGGGAATGGAAGAGCGGACGGTGATCGTGTCCGGAGTCTCGAAGTCTTATTCCTGGACAGGCGGGCGGATCGGCTGGGCAGTGTTCCCGACGGCCGAGGAGGCGGCGGTGTTCAAGAATCTGAACATCAACTACTTCTCCTGTGTTCCCGGATACAACCAGATGGGGGCCAAGGTCGCTCTCGAATCACCGGAGAGCGAGATCTCCATCACTACCATGGTGGATGCCTTCTCGAAGCGGCGCGATTTTGTCGTGGATGCCCTGAATTCAATAGGCGGCATACGCTGTCAGAAGCCGAAAGGCGCGTTCTACGTTTTCCCGAACATCGCTGGTATCTGCGAGAAGCTTGGCGCAATCGAGGCGCATGCATCGCTGCCGGAGCCGATGCGCGACATCACCACGCCTTCGACGCTCTTTCAGCTTTTTCTGCTCTTCAGACATCACGTCGCGACGCTGGACAGAAAATCATTCGGGCGCATTGGAAGCGAGGGGAGCCACTATCTGCGGCTCTCGATTGCGACTTCGCTCGAGCAACTAAAGCTGGGAATGGAACGCGTCGAGCGCGCGAGTCGCGACGCCGATGGCTTTCGGACATTCGTGAAGGAAGGACGACACCTGTACTAGCCGCGAAAGCGACAGGAGCAGCATTGACAATCGCACTGGAAGAGGCGCCCGACGCCGTTGCGTTACCCGCTTCACCGTTCGGAGCGCATCGGGGACAATGGATCGACATGGGCGAAGACACGTCATTGCCGCTCAGCGCGCAGGAGGTCGAGGCATTCGAGACGCTCGACATGATCTACCGATCGCTCTGCGCGATGATGTACAACTACGTACCGATGTCGGGGCATCCGGGCGGATCGATATCGTCTGGGCGATTCGTGTCGGCGCTGCTCTTCGACGCGATGGATTACGACTTTTCCGATCCACTCAGCGAAAAAGCCGATATCATATCGTTCGCCGCGGGTCATAAAGCGCTGGGTCTCTACTCGATGTGGGCGCTCAGAAACGAGATAGTCCGGATCGGTGCACCCTCCCTGCTTCCCTCCGACATCCGTCTCCAGCTTCGCCTCGAGGACCTGCTCGGCTTCCGGAGAAATCCCGCTGGGCCCGCGCCGCTCGCGCGATCTCTGAAATCGAAGGCGCTCGACGGTCACCCGACTCCGGCGACTCCCTTCGTGCGACTCGCAACGGGAGCATCGGGAGTGGGGCTCGCATCGTCGATCGGCCTCGCGTTCGCCGCCGCCGACTGCTATCGGGAGGATCCGCCTCGTGTGCACATCGTGGAGGGAGAAGGTGGACTGACTCCAGGCCGAGTGGCTGAAGCACTGGCCGCTGCGGGAACCGCTTCGCTCGGTAACGTCATCGTCCATCTCGACTGGAACCAGGCGTCCATAGACTCGGAGCATGTCACGCGCGAGGGCACGGCTCCCGGTGACTACGTGCAGTGGACACCGTGCGAGCTGTTCTATCTCAATGACTGGAACGTCATCTACGTTCCCGACGGAACGGACGTCCAGCAGATCGTGGCCGCGCAGCGGCGCGCGCTCAGCCTCGGGAACGGGCAGCCGACCGCCATCGTCTACCGCACGACCAAAGGATGGCGCTACGGAATCGAAGGCCGCGCGTCACATGGCGCCGGCCACAAGCTTTGCGCCCTGGGATTCTACCAGGCGATGGCGCCTCTCGTCGCGGAGAGTCCGGTGGGCCTTCCGCTATGCGACCCCGCAAATCCGCGCTGCGGCGGAGGCTCGAGCCCCGAGGTCGTCGAGAGATGCTTCTGGGAAGCGCTCTCCGCGGTCGGAATGGNNAATCGAAGCGTGAGGTGGTCGGCCGGATGGCGGACCGGGTGACGGCCGCGCGTGGGCGCTTGCACAAGCGCAACCGTCGTCGCTCCAGGAAGTCACCCAACGTGCTGCGGATTATGTCGCTCGTGAAGAAGTCTACATCGACGCCGCCATCGCTGGAGCTTTCTCCCGGCGCGTCAACCACGTTGCGCGGGCAGCTCGGAAAGACGCTCGGATATCTGAACAGGGAAAGCGGCGGTGCCCTTTTCATTTCGGCCGCCGATCTTCTTGGATCGACGAGCCTCAACGAGGCGGCGGTGGGATTCGCTCCGGGCTACTTCAACGCCCTCTCGAATCCCGACTCGCGCACTCTGTCAATCGGCGGAATCTGTGAGGACGCCATGAGCGGCGTTCTCTCCGGCATTTCCACGTTCGGGCATCACATCGGAGTCGGCGCATCGTACGCCGCGTTCATCGCGCCCCTCGGACACATCGCGGCCCGCTTGCACGCGATAGGAAATCAGGCGCGGCAGGTGCTCGATCCCGGTCCGTATCGTCCATTCATTCTCGTCTGTGGTCACGCCGGCCTGAAGACGGGCGAGGACGGACCCACGCACGCGGATCCCCAACCGTTGCAGCTTCTTCAGGAGAATTTTCCCAGGGGCACGATGATCACCCTCACACCGTGGGATTCGCAGGAGATTTGGCCTCTCATGGCGGCCGCTCTGCGCAGCTCACCAGCGATCATCGCGCCGTTCGTCAGCCGGCCATCGGAAACAGTGCCCGACAGAAAGGCGCTCGGACTCGCCCCTGCGTCGGATTCGGCGAGGGGAATGTACAAGCTGCGAAGCGCGAACGGTCGCAGCGATGGATCGATTGTGATCCAGGAGTCGGGAGTCGCGTATGCGTTCGTGGAGCAGACGCTGCCGCTTCTCGCGGCGAAAGGAATAGATCTGGACGTCTATTACGTGGCGAGCGCCGAGCTCTTCGACCTGCTGTCACCGGTGGAGCGGGACGGGATTTATCCGGAAAGTGTCGCGATGCACGCGATGGGACTGACGGGGTTCACGCTTCCCACGATGTATCGCTGGATTCGTTCCGACCTCGGCAGGTCGGTGACGCTGCATCCGTTCTCACATGGGCGCTACCCGGGGAGTGGACCGGGCGCGCGCGTCATCGCCGAAGCAGGTCTCGATGGCGATGGACAACTGGCCGCAATTGTCCGATACGTTGAGGCGCGCACGCGGAGCGCAACCGGAGTGCGCAAGAGCTGAGGCGTCGAAGGAAAGCCCCGCTTACCGGTGCATCCATAACCGGGGCGAGTTCTGCGTCACTTCATTTGGTCGGGCTTGGCGTTGGCGTGCATCGCCGACATGCCGGCACGCAGCTTCAGGATCTCGGTGGTATGCTCGGAGACTTTCTTGGGGTCCGGCGTACTCGCATTCACTTCGGATTCCAGGGCCGTGAGATGATTGCCAAGCGCCGTGAGGTGGGTCTCCATTTCTTGCATCATTCCCGCCATCGGCGGCTTCGTCTGGTCGCCCATCATCGACATCTGCGCCTGATGGTGTTGCTTCATCTGGTCGAAACTGCGCCTCATCTCGGCCACCGCCGGCCGAGCCAGGTCGAGGTTGACGGTCGTTGATTTGGTGACTTGCGCCTGCAACGCCTGAGCGAACCTCGCCAGATTCTCACCGTAGGCCATCGCCAGCACATGGTGCGGTCCTTCCATCATGGCGCTCATAGCCTGCATTTTTTTCATGCTATCCTGCTGCTGAGGCATCTTGCCGGGTGACGGCGTGGGGACCTGCGCCACAACGGCCGTGGGACCGCTCATCAGGAGTGCCAGGAGGCCGGCCGCAGCCGGGACCATCCAAAGTTTCCGGGATTTCATGGTGCCTCTTATCCTTGGTCGTGCCAGGCGGTCCGGTGACTTGGGCGGCGCGGCGGTTGGATTCTGAACCCAAAGCGAACATACGCAGCCGAGGCGCGAGTCACAATCGGCGTTAACGCCTGCGGGAAGGGGGGAGTTAATACAGGGGAATCCCTGACAAAAGTCGCCCCTATTACTGACTGACGCTATTGGCTGGCCGGTGAGAATTACAGTATCCCGATCCTCTCCCGAAAAGAGGCATGTCCGCCCATGACCGCTGTCGCCGCGCCTGCCAGTCCCGAGCTTCGCATTGCACCGACTGTCCTCAATCGGGCGGAGCACACCATAGAGATAGTCTCAGACGCCGGAGAGGGCGCGCAGAAATGCGGCCAGATCTTCGGAGCAGTCTCCGCGAAAATGGGGAACGGGGTCTGGACGGTGGAGATCATACCCGCCGAGATCCAGCCACCACCTCGCACGGCGGAGGGAGCGAGCGGCAA
>PKVB01000136.1 GCA_003131365.1 Gemmatimonadota bacterium
CACACGTTGTCGGCGACGATTTGCTCGCCAGTCACGTTTGGATGAATACCGTCGGGCTGGTTGAGTCGCGGAATTCCTGCCACCCCGCCGAGCAGAAATGGCAGCAGAGTGACATTCTCCTTCTTTGCGACTTCGGGATAGATCGCGTGAAAGCTCCGGGTGTAGGACACGCCGAAGTTGGGGGGTGCTTCCATCTGAACCAGAGCGATCTTCGCCCCTGGCTGCTTCGCTCTCACAGCGGCGATCAGCTGCTCGAGATTCGCGAGTGCATCCTCGGGCGCGAGACCGCGAAGCGCGTCGTTCGCGCCCCCCTCGATCACGACCAGATCCGCCGGTGCGCGAAGCACCCAGTCGATGCGTCGCACCGCGCCCGCGGTCGTCTCACCCGACAAGCCGGCATTCACCACCTTGATGGGAACGCCCTCCGCCAGCGCTTTCTTCTCGATCAGCGACGGAAATGCCTGCTCCGGATCCAGTCCGAGCCCGGCCGTGAGACTCGTGCCGAAGAAAAGAACGACTGGCGTGCGTATTGAACCGGCGCTGCTATCCACCGCTGTGGGCGATCCCGCTCCCTTCGCTACACTCGTGTTATCCTTCTCTCTCGAATTCTTCGCACTGTCCGCATTTCCGCCCGAGCCACACGCGACGACACACGCGAGCGCGACCGCCTGAGCCACCCGTCGTCCGTGAAGCCAAAACACAACCTCGTTCATGCTGATTGCCCGTGAAGTAACCAAAGAATACATGAGCGGCGAGCAGAAGCTCGCCGTGCTGCGCGACGTAACGTTCACGATACCGCAGGGAGCCTTCGTCGCAATCGTCGGACCTTCCGGCAGCGGCAAGACGACCCTCCTGGGACTCCTCGCCGGTCTTGATACCCCGACGCGCGGAACTGTGCTCCTCGACGATACCGACCTCGGAAAGCTATCGGAGAACGATCGCGCCCGATTGCGTGGTGAGAAAGTCGGCTTCGTTTTCCAGAGCTTTCAGCTTATCCCGACGCTTACTGCCCTCGAGAACGTGCAGGTTCCGCTCGAGCTGCGTGGCACGCCGGGCGCGGTCGAGCGGGCGCGCGACCTGATCGATCGCGTGGGGCTTTCGGGCCGAGGTCACCATTTTCCCACCCAGCTTTCGGGCGGAGAACAGCAGCGGGTCGCGGTCGCACGGGCCTTCGCGAACTCGCCCAAGATCCTCTTCGCCGACGAGCCGACTGGAAATCTCGACAACGCGACCGGCCAACGGATCTTCGAGCTGCTTCAGTCGCTCAACACCGATGGCGGCTCCACGATCGTGCTGGTGACCCACGAGCTCACGCTCGCGTCGAAGGCGTCGCGCATGATCAGGCTGCTGGACGGCGCCGTCGTGGAAGATACCGGCGCGGACGCCGCGATCTCCGCGTGAGAATCCCTGAAGTGTTGAGCCGAGCCGCCGAGATCAGGCCGTGATCGGCCTGTCGCGAAGCGTCTGGGGTCTCGCCTGGCGCGAGAGCCGCACCGCCCGCCGGCGGCTGCTGCTGTACATGTCGTCGATCTCCCTGGGCGTCGCCGCGCTCGTCGCCATCGACTCCTTCTCGGCCAACATCATCCAGTCGGTGAAGGATCAATCGCGCTCCCTGATGGGTGGGGACGTTCAGTTCAACTCCTCCAAGCCGATTCCTCCGGCGATCGATTCCCTCTTCGATTCGCTCGCGCGCCACGGACTTTCGTTCGCCAGGGTGACGACCTTCCCGTCCATGGCTGTGGTCCCGCGCACAAGCGGCACCCGCTTCGCGCAGGTGCGCGGCGTCACCGACAACTATCCGTTCTACGGCGGCGTCGTGACGGAGCCGGCCGGACGCTGGGCACTCCTCAGGCAGGGCGCGAATGCGATCGTCGATCCGTCCCTCCTCGCGTCGCTCAACGCCAGAGTCGGCGACACGCTCAAGCTTGGCTTCGGCACCTTCACAATCGTCGCCACCATCAAGGATGTCCCGGGTGCCGCCGGCATCGCCGAGATGCTCGGCCCGCGCATCTTCATTCCCGCACGCTACGTGGCCGAGACGCAGCTATTGGTCTTCGGAAGCACCGCGGAAAGAACGGTCCTGGCGAAGCTCCCGGCCGGCGTCGATCCCGACAAGTTCGTCACACCGTTCAAGAAACGTGTCGAGGACCAGCAGGTGCGCGTCCGCACCGTCACGCAGAGCGAAATGGCGACCCAGGATGCAATCGAAAACCTCACGAGCTTCATCGGCATCGTTGGGCTGGTGGCACTGCTGCTTGGCGGGATTGGAGTGGCGAGCGGAGTTCGCGCCTTCGTCGCGCGCAAGATCGACACTGTAGCCGTGCTTCGCTGTCTTGGCGCATCGAGCGGTCAGGTCCTGACGATCTACGTCGTGCAGGCCGCGGCGATGGGCCTGGTGGGCGCTGCCGCTGGTGCCGCGCTAGGCGTGGCCATCCAGTTTCTCCTTCCACACGTGCTCACCGATTATCTGCCAATCGATGTACGTGTAACGCTTGTGCCTACGGCGGTGCTCACCGGCCTCGTGGTTGGGGGATGGATCGCGCTCATCTTTGCGCTGCGCCCCCTGCTCGCCCTCCGCAACGTCTCGCCGCTTCAGACGCTGCGGCGCGACACCGACGCCGAAGTATTGCGCATGAGGTGGAAGGATGCGCCAAGAATAGTCGTGAATGCAGCGATGGTGCTGAGCGTCGTCGGCATCGCCCTCTCGCGGGCGCAAACGACCAGGCAGGCATTCGCGATGAGCGGGGCGACCGGCCTTGCGATCCTCGCTCTCGCCGCCAGCGCGGCACTTCTCTCCTGGGCCGCGCGCAAAGGACTTCGAACGCGTTGGCCGTACGTGGTGCGACAGGGTGTGGCGAACCTCTATCGCCCCGGAAATCAGACCCGCGCCGTGACGCTCGCTCTCGGTTTCGGCGCGTTCCTGGTGAGCACGCTCTTTCTCGTGCAGAACAACCTACTGCGTCGATTCACGACGGCCGCGGCCGAGTCACGGGGCAATGTGGTCTTCTTCGACGTGCAGCAGGATCAGGCGGCGGGTCTCGATTCGATCGTCAGAGGTGGGGGCCACGACGTGGTCCAGTTGGCACCCGTGGTCACCATGCGCATCGCCTCGATCAATGGGAAACGCGTCAGCGACATGACCCCGATTGCTCGCGGGCAGCGTGGCCGCGCGGGGTGGGCGCTCAGGCGTGAGTTCCGGTCGACCTATCGCGAGAAGCCAGCGTCCAGCGAGACGATCGTTGCCGGCAAATGGTTCAGCGACAGCGCGATCAAGGTTGCGCGGGATACCGGAGAGATCTCTCTCGAGGAAGGAATCGCGACGGAGCTCAACGTCAAGCTCGGCGACGTCATCGCCTGGAACGTGCAGGGCGTTGAGATCCCCACGCGCATCACCAGTCTCCGAAAGGTCATGTGGACCCGGTTCGAGCCCAACTTCTTCGTGGTGTTCGCGCCGCCCGCGCTGAAGGGGGCGCCGAACCAGTACGTGCTGCTCGCGCAGGTGAAGGATCCCGCCGCTGTCGCTCTCCTGCAGCGCCAAGTCGTGAACCGATTCCCGAATGTATCGAGCATTGACCTCACGGCGATCAAGCGCACGGTGGACAAGATCGTCGAGAGGGTGTCGCTCGCGATCCGGTTCATGGCGCTCTTCAGCCTCGCCGTCGCAATCCCGGTTCTATTCAGCGCGGTGTCGGCAACGCGGCGCGAGAGGATTCGAGAAGGTGTCCTGCTCAAAACACTGGGCGCCACGCGCGGGCAGATCGCCCGGATCCTTCTCGCCGAGTACTCGCTGCTCGGCTTGATGGGCGGGCTGACTGGAATGTTGTTGTCGCTGGCCGGCGGCTGGGCCGTCGTGCGCTACATGTTCAAGACGCCATTCGCGCCGGCGATTTTGCCAGTTGCGGGCATTGCGGCGGCGATCGTGGGGCTCACGCTGCTCATCGGACTGCTCGCCGGACGCGATGTTTTCCGGGAGACGCCCATCACGGCGCTGCGGGACGCTTAACTTCGGCGCTATTGAACCCGCAGAACGTAGATATGCTCGCCCGTAAAGCTCGCGTTGGCGGTGCCGGAAGTATTTAGAATCTTCACGTTCTTCGCACCCGCGCCCGCCGCGACCGTGAGCCGGAAGTACGACCCGGTGCCCGATTGGTTCATCGCCGAGATGTTGTCGCTGCCGCTCCCGATGGACCGTAACGTCAATGGATAGCTTGCGACCGCTTGATTGAGGACCGCCTTCGCCACGGGCGGCATCACGCTGCGGAAATTGTACGAACGGTACTGGTACTTCGGGTCGAGCCCCGTGATGCCAAGGTGGTCGGCGTACATCGAAACGAGCCATCCCTTCACCACCGTATCGATGGGGGATTTGGTGGCGGCGACGAAATTCGTGACTCCCGTATCCGGTCCCGCCACGAGCGCCCGCGTAAAGGTGCGTGGCAACCCGTTAGAGTAATTGTCG
>PKVB01000221.1 GCA_003131365.1 Gemmatimonadota bacterium
CAAGAATGCCGATGATGACGACTACGATCAAAAGCTCAATAAGGGTAAACCCTTTTTTGTTGCGTGACATCGGTATTCTCCTGCAGCGGTTGGATGATGCAAGCGGCTCAATCGCCCTTGCATAAGAAGGACTCCGCAGGACTCCCTCTGCAACCGTTCTAGCGCCCTCTGTTTCCGGTAAGTGCCTGTATTGCATGATTTTTTCGTTAACCCAACGTGACTTTATCGTCACGACTCATGAACCCGCTTGGGTGCGCTTGACACCGACGAATCTGTCCACGGCTTTGCGCGATTTCGTCGCCATTGAGCGGGGTACCGCTTGGTCGCCTTGCGCTAGGGGGATGTCAGCGTCAGAACGACCGCGAGGCTGTAGTTGCCGGGGGTGTCCAGCGTCCAGCTGTAAAGCGTCTGGAAGAACAGCGTGGTTACGCTGCTCGCGGTCGCAACACCCGTGACGAGGTTTACGTCGCTGGTCGTGAGCCCGTTGAACGTCCCGTTCGACGCGGTGCTCCACTTGAGATCCGCCGCGGGTTTTGTCGTGCGCGCCGGAGCGCCGGGTGATGTGTTCGTGGCGGTCCAGAACGTCGCCGCGGAGCGAATGTGGAGGGTCCAGGCGGCGTTGGAGCTGATGGTCAGGGTCGGTCCCGTTGTGGCGTTCAAGCCGGCATCGAAATCGGTTGGCGTCGGTGGTGTGAGCGCGGTCGAGGCCGCTGTCATCTGGAGTCTCACCACGCGACCAGCAGTCATGGTTACGCTGCCTGCCTGATTGCAGGTGCCACCGGCGCCAGACGCATTGCACTGAGCGCCTGCGGCCCCGGGCTGCGCCGACGCACCGATCAGCATGGCTATTAGCGTTATGCCGAATCCAGCCGATCTTCTCATTTCGTCTCCCGTTCAACTCTAAAGGTTCCGGAAGACGTGGTCCCATCTGGTGAAGAGCCGATCCAGGTCCCGGTAATTGTGTCCGCTACGATCCGACCCACATGCCTGCGCGCAGGCGACTCGACGTCCGCATCGAAGTCGATGACGTCAACTCCGCTTTCGGTGCCACTTACGACACCACTAAGGCTTCTGGGCTGACCGGTTCGTTCGTCCACGCTCTGAAGAACGAGGTTTCCTTGAAAGCTCATCCCCGATTCACGTGAGATTGTCAGCGTTCCGGTGAGGGTCTCGCGCACGGGGCTCGTCTGGACTCCGGCGTAGTTCCACGAACCGTTGAGATCCAGTAGCGACGCTTGCGGTTCAGTGGACTTGAGACACGCCGAGAGCAGCGAGCTGCTCGCGAACAGGAGCGCTCCAAGAGTTGTCCGAGCCCACGGTCTCGTCACGCCGTTCATGAGCCACTCGGATTGACGGTCGACTTCGAGCTCTGGTTGCTCGGCGGCGCACTGTTCTTCTGTGTGCCGCTGCCCTGCTTGCCGGAGCCGTTCCACATCCGAATCGGACGTGGATCCAGCGTGACAGTGATCGACTTCGAATCTTTCCCGCTCACAACCAGCAACGGCAGTGGAGTGCGCGGCACGAGCGGCTCGCTCAACTCCGAGAGATCGAAATCGAGCTTGTAAGTTCCTACCGGTAGCGACTCGAACGTGGCGGTCGTGGGTCCCGTCATTGTGGCCGCCCACTCGCGACCTGCGCTGTCGCGCGCGACGACGTGCGCTTTGCTCAGATCGACCACCACCGCCGAAAGCCCCGATCGTGGCGCGACGACTAGCTCGACTTCGGCCGACGTTGACAAGGTCACGCTTAGATCACCGGTAGACGGGCCGCTCGGTGCCCAGCCATCGGGAAGCGATGCTTCGTCGATCGTGACCGGTTTTGTCTGATCGCCACTCACTCTATACTTGCCGCTGGCGTCGGCTACAGCCGTTTCGGAACCACGTCTGACGATTGCTCCGGCGACGCCTGGCTCACCGCTGTCGCGACGCTGATTCCCGTTCTGATCCTCGTACACGTATCCCGAAGTTCCAGGAGTGCGTAGCATTGGCATCGTCATCGAATGCTCGAAGCGCGCGCCGAAAATCCACGGTACACGGCCACTGGTCGAGTGGAATATGGAGTTGCGCTCGGCATCGATCTTGAGGGCAAAGCCGTTGATCAGAGGAATGGCGAGGCCCGCTCGCATGATGGCGGTGTTGTCACCACCGAATCCGTTCACGCGTTGCAGCTCACCCTCGCCGCGGATGCCTCCAAACCATGGAAGGACAACCTGCTGGCCCCGAACGCCGATCATGCTCTGCTGATTGACAAAACCGCCTGCGTCGCGCGTTTGCTCGATGCGCGTCTGTAGCTCGACGAGGCCGCCCGGTCCTGACCACCCTGCATTCGTCGCCCAGTAGTTTCTCGGCGTGCGGCTGCTTAGCGTCGCTTGCCCCACTGGAGCAACCGTGCGTGTGACGGTGCCGAGATACGCCGAGCTGTTCACGTAATACTGACGCAGGTAGCTGCTGAAGCTTATCCCAAGCTGGCGTTCCTCGCTTCCAAACCCGCCGCCGGCGTCGGACACTCCCGGACGCGAAGTCGCGTCGAAGAGGTACGAGCGCATCTCCACCGCGATTGTCGTGGCTTCGCGGATCGCGTACTGCGGCCGCACTGAAAATCCATTCGATTTGATACCGGTGAACACCGAAGTCACATCTGATGTACGCCAGGCACTCGCGCTCACTGTCGCGCGCGAAGTCAGGCGCTCCGACACGTTGGCCACCATCTCGTTCGCGGCGCGCGCGTAAGCATCGCTTCCACCAGGCGCGTGAGTCAGGCGTAGCTGCTCGGTGTTGTCCGCGTCCGTCCGCACCAACTCGCTCGACCAGCCGATTCCGCTTCCGCCAAGGAACCGGCGCTCAGCGACTTCAGCCTTGAGCGTGCTGCCGAAGAGAGACGGCACCGCGGCACCGACGCCGAACGCGTCCAGGCGGCGCGGCGACAGTCCGGCATCCGCGAGGTGAGTAATGGAACTGTTCAGAAGTAAGTCGCCGAAGCTCCGCTCGCCACGCAACCCGAGCATCGGCTTGCGCTCAGTCGATCCCTGAGCCGCCATGGACAGCGCGCCCATGCTCGTGAGATTCCACTTCACGTTCTGCACGTGCACGAGCGCACCCTGGCCGTATGGATAGAGGCCCGTCAGATCGGAGAACGACGTACCGGTATTGCCGAGGCTCAGCTGACCAGAAGGAGCGGACAGCACGACCGACGCTGATGACTGGTAGGACCCGATTCGAGCGAAAGCGTTGCTGGCTGCGCCACCGATCGCGGAACCCGACGACATTCTGGCGTCGATGCGCACTGAATCGTAAAGCGCGCCGACGGCGCTCAGTGTGAAAAGGCTATTCGGGCGCCCGTTCTCATCCGCGGCGTGCGAGAAGGCCGATGTGACGAGAGGTCCCGCCTGGCTGCCGATCGAGCCCGAGTTGAATACTTCCACGGTCATCGTCTCGGAATCCAGTACGTTGCCCTTTTCGGTGACGTCTACGCGAACGAACGACGAGCCGGTGCTCGAGAGCGCGGGAACCTCGAGTCTCACCCGGCGCTTGATCGTTTGGCCGGGGCGGATCGAGATTGGCGTCTGATGCACCTCTCGCGATGCCCATCCGGCCGGAAGCGTGAGCTCAGCCTGAACGCTCTCAACAGCGTTGCCGTTGTTAGCGATCTCGAACGGCAGAATTACATTCTTGCCGGCCTGTGCGTTGATCGCGGCAGTTGCTGGATGAAGCTGGATCTGGCGGACGAGATTGACTTCTATCTCGATCGGCACGACGAGCGTGGCCGAGGCCGGGGAAGAGAATCGCGCCTCGGCGGCCACGAACCGTCCCGCCAGCGCGCTCGCCGGGATCCCGATCGTGACACCCACTCGGCCCCTCTTGGAGCTTTCAAGTGAGCGTGTTCGAGGTCCAAGCACGACGAAGTCTCCGTGTGGCACAACGTCGACGTCCAGTTTCATGACGTCCGCAAAGGCGCCCGGAACAGGAATGGAGACGACCTGATAGCTGCGGGGCGAGCCAGACACCGTGACCGACGGGAGTGTGATCTCGACGTCGCTCGCCGAGTCGGATCCGGAGCCATTCCCCATGACCAGCGATGTGACGCGGAGGTCAGGGCCAGGCGTGGACGATGAGGTCGATTGTGCCGTTGCCGTGGAGAGAACGCCCGAAACGACGAAAACGAATGCGGCGATACCGACGCCGCGGCCGCGCGTGATCACGGGACCGTCTGCGAAAGCGTGATCCGGTAATTCGCTGAGCTCGTACCAGGCGGGTCATCGGTCCAAACCAACAGCATGCGGAAGAAGATCGTGTTATTCCACGGATCGTTCGTTGTGTTGCGGCGCACTACGCGCGCCTCGACCGTAGCATCCGTGGTCGTGATGCTGTTCCATGTCGCCAGATCGGAGCGGCGCCATTGCAGATCGGCCAGCAGCTTGCCGTTCCCCAGGTTCGCGGAAGTCGAGCGAATCCTGATGGTCGTCGTATGTGATTGATTGCCCGAGGTTGCGTTCACCGTGAACGTGACACCGGTCGCCGAGTTGACGAAGCCGTTGATGTAGTCGGCGGCTGTCGGCGCGGGGAAAGTGATCGTCTGCCCCGACAGAGTGAGCGAGGTAACCGGGTTCTGCGCCGCGAGCGGAGACGCGAGCAGAGCCAGCGACAGCGAGATCGCCGCGCTGGTGCTGCCGATAATTAGCATCCGCCTGAGCGTAGACATGTTTACCTACTTCGCCTGGAAGTCGATCTGGCCGGCAACGAGCTCCGCGCCGCCGAAATCGATGAGTGCGAGTACGACGTAATCGCCGGGAGCCAGCCCGGCCGGAACATCGACCATCACTTTGCGGGTCGCGCCAGGCAGGGTGGGGAATTCCGCGATCGGGACCTGCATCGCGAGCGAGTTGTCGAGACGTCGAAACTCCAAACGCCCCTTGGAGATCAGGTGCATGCCGCCGGTGTTGTGGAAGCGCACCGAGATCTGTCGCTTGGTCGCCGCCGGAGCGTTAGCCACGGTCTTGACGGGAGTCGTCGACGAGGTCGCCGGGGTAACCGGGACGTCTTCGACGGCCATGTTCTCGACCGCTCCATCGCGCGAGAGCCCGGGAGGCGCGACGTAGACTTTCACGCCGGTCCGGAAGATGTACTGCAGCGAGTTGCCCTTCGCCGAAGCGCGCCTTGGCACTTCCTCGACGAAGAAGATATCCCAGCACTCTTTCGTCACGGCCGCGTCCGTTTGAACGGCAAGGCGGACGATGCGGGAGGTATGCGGCTCGACGCGGATCGAGAGAGGCGAGACGGTGAGCATTGAGCCGCACGACGTGCCGCTCGAGCCCGCGGGCAGAAAGCGATTGTCGCCGTTCTCGACGCGGTCCCAGTCCGAGCGCGTGATCGACGCCTGGACGACCTCGTTGGACGTGTTCGACAGCGAGAAGCTGGCTGACACGCGGGTCGTTGCGGCGGTGACCATGGTCACCTCGAGCGGATCTACCAGCAGCTGCGCGGACGCGGGCTGCGAGACCACCACCCCTATTACAGCGCAAAGGGCGAGTACGGTTCCCCGGACTCGCCCTCTGCGCTCTACGCCCGCCCTTTCGGGCGAGCGCGAGCGAGAATTGAACATCAGTTACGGAGCCGTCAGGGTGAAAACGATCGGCAAGCTGTAGGTACCTGGAGCATTGCTTGCGCTCGTGAAGTCAGACGTCCAGCTCGTTCTGAAGAAGGCCTGTGCTGCCGTACCGTTCGTCGAGCTCGCGCCCGAAGTGAACGTCGCGTCGGCTGCGGTAATCGCTGCGAAGGTTCCACCAACCGCGGTCGACCATGCAAGGTCGCTGATCGGCTTCACACCGGCGTCGCTGCCGACATAGGTCCAGCTCGCTGCGTTCTGTGACTTGATCTTCAGCGTCCAGCTTCTGTTCGCCTTGATCGTGAAGGTCG
>PKVB01000229.1 GCA_003131365.1 Gemmatimonadota bacterium
GCTTCAGGGGAATCCGCTTGCATACGTGGCGGCCCGGGTCTCCCGCGATCGCACGAACCCGATCATCGCCGCGATGAATGCGATGCAGTACGACGCCTCGGCAATCGGAAATCATGAATACAACTACGGCGTTCCCTACCTCGACTCAGCTGTGCGGCAGGCAAAATTCCCGTTTCTTTCCGCCAACACTTACCGGCTCGATCCCGAGGGAGTACACGTATATCGTCCGTGGACGATCATCGAGCGTGCGGGTCTGAAAATTGGGATCGTGGGCGCGACGACGCCCGGCGTCACGCTGTGGGATGCCGAGAACATCAAAGGGCGCCTGCGCTTTGGCGACATAGTGGCCGCGGTGAGACAAGCCGTTCAGGAGACTCGTGCGGCTGGCGCGGACATCGTGCTCGTAACCGTGCACTCGGGCCTCAATGAGCCCTCGAGCTATGACACTCTGACCACGGGCGTGCCGAGCGAGAATGTCGCGGCGCGGGTCGCCAGCGAAGTTCCTGGAATCGACCTCGTGCTCTACGGGCACTCACACAAGGAGAATCGTGGCAGCACGATCGGCCAGACGCTCCTCGTTCAGCCAAAGAACTGGGCGACGAGCGTTGGCGTCGCGCATCTGGTCGTGTCGCGATCGGGCGGCCGGTGGATCGTCAGCGAGAAGAGGAGTGACATCGTCCAGTCGGCCGGACACGCCGAGAACGCGGCGGTCCTTGCCGCGACGGACGCAATTCATCGCGAGACCGTGGCTTACGTGACGACACCGATCGGATCCACGTCCGAGCGCTGGAGCGCGGACTCGGCGCGATTCAAGGACACGCCGCTCATCGACTTCATTCTCGAAACTGAGAGAAAAGCGGCCGGAAGCGATCTAGCGTCGACGGCGGCTTTCTCGACCGATGTGGTGATGGGACCGGGTCCCATCACCATCGCGCAGGTTGCGCAGCTCTATCCATACGACAACACGCTCCGCGCGGTCCAGATCAGCGGAAAGCAGCTCCGTGATTATCTGGAGTTTAGCAGCAGATATTATCGGACACCCGCTTCACCGACTGCTCCACTCGAGACGGATCCGCACATCCCGGGCTACAACTTCGACATCGTGTCCGGCGTCGATTACGTGATGGATGTGTCGCGGCCGGTCGGATCGAGGATTGCGCGACTCGACTACAAGGGTGCGGCTGTCCGTGATAACGACTCGTTCACGATGGCACTTAACAACTACCGGCAGACGGGCGGTGGCGGCTACGCGATGCTGAGCGGTGCGCCGGTGGTTTATGACAAGCAGCAGGAAATCCGGCAGCTGTTGATCGACGAGGTGAAGACGCGAGGCGTGGTCAGGCAAGCGGATTATTTCAAGCTGAATTGGAGGTTGGTCAACGGGAACGTACCGATCGGGGGTCAAACCGCGTTATCCGGGCGCATCCTCCATGTCATCCTCGAGCCTGCCGCTGTTGCACCGCTGGCACCAGCAAGCGTGAATGCGTCGCGGCCTCCGTTCCCAACCGGAACGCGCTTCCTCCGCATCATCGCCACCAACGACTTCCACGGTGCGCTCGAGCCCCGTCCGGATGTGAACGGCGTCCGCCGCGGTGGTGCTGCCTACGTCGCCGCGGCAATCGATCGCGCCCGCAACGAATGCGCTCCGCGCTGCGAGACTCTCTTGCTCGACGCCGGCGACATGTTCCAGGGCACGCCCGCCTCCAACCTCGCGTATGGCCGGCCAGTGGTGGAGTACTACAATAGGATGGGATACGCCGCGGCCGCGCTCGGCAACCACGAGTTCGACTGGGGAACCGACTCGCTCCGCGCCCGCATGCGGCAGGCGAAGTTCGGAATCTTTGGCGCCAACGTTCGATACACCGACGGGCGCGACGTCAAATGGATCCGCAACGACACGATCGTAAAGCGGGGTGCCACGCGTATAGGAATCATCGGCGTATCCACCGTCTCCACTCCGACGTCGACTCGCGCCGGCAATGTCGTGGGGCTGCGCTTCGACGATCCTGCGCCGATCGTGGACAGCATTGGAACCGCGCTCAGAAAACGCGGCGCGAACTTCGTGGTGGTGATCGCACACGCCGGAGCGAGCTGCGGCAGGGACGGGGCGACGGACTGTGGCGGAGAGATCATAGACTTCGCGCGCAAGCTCACGACCAAGGTCGACGCTGTCGTGAGCGGACACACCCACACGCTCGTCAACACCGAGGTCAAGGGAATTCCGATCGTGCAGGCGCGCTCGAGCGGCCGCGCAATCGACGTCCTCGATCTGCCGATAGGCAGTAGCGCGGGACTCCCTGTTCGACACCAGGTGCGCGAGCTGGCCTCGGACACAATTCAGCCTGTCCCCGCGATTGATTCAATAGTTCGCAGGGCGGTTGCGCGTGTCGCCCCGCTCGTAAGCCGTCGCGTTGCGACCATCCCGACGACCCTCCCGCGCCAGGGTCCCCAATATCCACTCGGCAATCTCATCGCCGATGCGCAGCGCTGGGCGGGGAAGGGCGATGTCGCGATCATGAACAACGGGGGAATCCGCACCGAGCTCCGTGCGGGCGACGCAACGTACGGATCGCTGTTCGAGATCCAGCCCTTCGGAAACACGCTGTACGCTCTCACCATGACCGGTTCCCAGCTGCGGGGATTGCTGGAGGCCATGCTCGCCAGGAATTCGGTGGACGATCACGTCAGCGGCCTCACCATCAAGTACGATCCCACGCAGCCCAAGGGCGCGCGCATCGTCTCGGTGACGATGTCGGATGGCACCCCGCTCTCCGACACGAAGACGTACAGCGTAACCGTCAACGATTTCCTCGCGACCGGAGGAGAAGGGTACAACGCGGGCGGGCGAGCCACTCTATCGAAGCCGCTTAACATCGTAGACCTCGACGCTCTCATCGACTATCTGAAAACGCTCCCGGAGCCGATTACCGCGCCGGCGGAAGTACGCATCGCTCCCATCTTACCGTGAGCGAGACCGTCCGCATCTACATCAATGGCCGCCCGGTCGATGTCGACGCCGCGGCGACGGCTCTCGAGGCGGTCGAATCCTGGGATGAAACGCAGGCCGTGGCGGTTCGCAGCGGCGAGCGGATGATCACCGACAGCCGCGGGATTGTGACGGCCAACAACACCCCCGTGCACAGCGGCGCGATTTTTCGCATCGTTCGCGCTCGGCAGGCCGCCGGCGACGACCAGGACTTCAACCCATTGTAATGCCACTTTCAATTTTTTCTAACAAGCTCCGCCAGCTCCCAAAGGCGGACCTGCATTGCCATCTGGACGGCTCACTTCGGCCGTCAACGCTTCTGGAGCTGGCGCGGGAGCATCGGGTCCAGCTGCCGAGGCACACGCCGGAGGAGCTGGCGGAATTCATGAGGGTGGATGACGCCGAGAACCTCGACGATTACCTGCGGCGCTTCGACGTGACGATCTCCGTCATGCAAAGTGAGGACGCCCTCGAGCGCATCGCCTATGAGCTGGTCGAGGACGCAGTCGAAGACGGTGTGCGCTACATCGAGGTGCGAAATGCTCCGCTCCTGAACGTCGTTCAGGGACTCACGCTCGTGCAAGCGGTCGAGGCCCCCCTGCGCGGCCTTCGTCGCGCCGAGAAAGACTTCGACATCACGGCGCGGTTCATCATCTGCGCGTTGCGCCAATTGCCGCCTGAAAGCTCGCTCGAGATGGCCAGGCTCGCCGTCGAGTTCAGGAACGACGGCGTGGTGGCGTTCGACCTTGCCGGAGGGGAGAGGGGGAATCCAGCGGCGCGCCACGTCGAGGCCTTCAGGTACGCGCGTGAGCACAATCTCGCGGTCACTGTTCACGCCGGTGAAGGTGATGGAGCCGAATCGGTGCGGGAGGCCGTGCACGTGTGCGGGGCGAACCGCATCGGCCACGGAACGCGGCTCATAGAGGATGCGGATCTCACTCAGTACGTCAACGATCGACGGATCGCGCTCGAGGTCTGTCTCACCAGCAACGTGCAGACGCGTGTCGCCGATTCATACGCGACCCATCCGTTCCGCGAATACTTCGATCGCGGCCTCAACGTGACGCTCAACACCGACAACCGTCTGATGAGCGCGACTACGCTTACGGACGAATACGTCTTTGCGGCGGAGCACCTCGACCTCACAGTTGAAGAGCTGGCCGGCATTGCGCTCAACGGCTTCGAAAGCGCATTTCTTCCCTGGGAGGAGCGCCTCATGCTGATCGAGGAAGTGTCGGACAAGATCGAACAGCTCATCGGGCCGGACGAATGAAGGGCGAATACTCGACAGAGGCGGTGATCACAGCCGCCGCCGCGATTCGCAAGCGCTCCGAATCTCAACAGCCAAAGATCGGAATCATACTCGGCTCGGGGCTGGGCGGGCTATCGAACTCCATCGGCGATGCCGCCCGCATTCCGTTCCGCGACATTCCCGGTTTTCCCGAGGCAACGGTCGCTGGACACGAGGGCGCCGTCATCGTCGGGTCACTGGGCGGGCGTGATGTCGTGGCGTTGAGCGGCCGATTCCACATGTATGAGGGACATCCCGCCGCGCTCGCGGCGTTTCCTGTCCGCGTATTTCACGCGCTTGGCGCGCAGGATCTCTTCGTCTCGAATGCCGCCGGTGGAATCTCATCCAAGCTGGCGGTAGGAGACCTGATGATGATCTCGGATCATCTCAATCTGATGGGAACAAATCCTCTCGTCGGAGAGGCGCGCAAAGGGGAGATTCGCTTTCCCGACATGACCGACGCATACAACCCCGGTCTTCGGTGGCTCCTGCGCACGTCGGCGGAAAAGCTCGGCATCACGCTTCGTGAAGGCGTGTACGCCGGACTGCTGGGCCCGTCCTATGAGACTCCGAGCGAAGTGAAGATGTTGCGGCTGCTCGGCGCTGACGCGGTTGGAATGTCGACCGTTCCTGAAGTCATCGTGGCCAGAGCGCTGGGTATGCGAGTCGCGGGTGTGAGCTGCATCACGAACGCCGCGGCCGGGGTCACTGGCTCAGCGCTCAGTCACGCCGAAGTACTGGAGACAACCAAACGCGTCAGCGCCGCCTTCGAGTCGCTGGTGACAGAGTTTGTCGCGCGCTCCGCCGCGCCTCAATTGTCCGCGATCAGATAGGCCGTCGGCGGCTGCCGTCGAGGTCGTCAGGTGTCGGCGGCAAGGTGGTTGAGGGGCCCGTGTCCAGATCCAAGCCCCGGCGCTGTGGCGATCGCGTTGTGAACGTAATCGATCGCGCTGCGCACTGCCGCGTGCAGCGATTCCCCCCTGGCCAGCTGCGCCGTAATCGCCGCCGACAGAGTGCAGCCGGTCCCGTGAGTGCTCGTCGTGTCGAGGCGCTGCCCGCGAAAAGTGCGGATGTCTCCGTCGTAAAGCATGTCCACGACTCTGTTGCCCGAATCGAGGTGACCGCCCTTGATGAGGGCAGCTTGCGCTCCCATCTCGTTCACCAGCACCTCGGCGGCATGCTCCATGGAATCTTCATCGTCGATCTCCTCGCCGATTAGAATCGCCGCTTCGTGGATGTTCGGCGTAACGAGTGCCGCCAGCGGAACGAGCTCGCGCCGGATGACCTCGATCGTGTCAGGCTCGAACAGCACATCGCCCGACGTCGCGACCATCACCGGATCGAGCACGTAGTTGCGGAGGTCGTGGTCGCGGATCGCCGCGGCGACGATCGTCGCGACTGCCGCGTTGGCGAGCATCCCGGTCTTGAACGCGCCCGGGAATAGATCCTCGGCGACGGAATCGATCTGCGCGCGAACCATCGCGGGCGATACTGCGTCCCAACCGCTGACGCCCTGGGTGTTCTGCGCTGTGATGGCGGTGATGGCCGACGTTCCGAACACGCCGAATCTCTGAAATGTTTTCAGATCGGCCTGGATCCCGGCGCAGCCACCCGAGTCGGAGCCCGCGATTGTGAGCGCTATCCTCATAAACGAAAGATGCGCCGCGAAAGATCACGGCGCATCATCGAGCGGGAAACCGACGCCGGTTACTGGACCTGGCGCGGCGGTGGCGACGGCGGCAACGACAGAATTCTCGCCTTGAACGAGTGGAAGTTGCGCGTATCGGCGCCGAGTGATGCGAGGGTGGCGGGTGGCAGCTGGTTGATTTGCGCCTGAACCGCCTGAATGCGATCCTCTTCGAGCGGGTGCGTCAGGAACATCGATTCGACGGCGCCCGGATGGCTTTTCCGCTCCTCGAGCAGCTTTCGGAACATGGTCACCATTCCGACCGGGCTGATGCCGGCCCGCACGGTGTTCTTGAACCCTTCCTGATCCGCTTCGGCCTCGTCCTGCCGGCTGAAGCGGGCGAACACGGCGCCGCCGAGGACATTGATCGCCGTGCCGGCAGCCTGATTGTTGCAGACGCCCGTGAGAACGCACGCCAGGGTCACGCCGATGTTTGCGCCCTGCGCCTTCTCCATCTGCTTCACCGTGTGCCGGCGCACCACGTGTCCGATTTCGTGACCCAGCACGCCCGCGAGCTCGTCCATTTGGTCGGCGCGCTCGATGAGACCGCGATTCACGTAGACGAAGCCGCCGGGCACCGCGAAAGCGTTTACTTCCTTGGAGTCTACGATGAAGAATTGCCAGTCGAGATCACGGCGGGCCGTTAGCCTGGCAATCGAGTCTCCCAGGACGTTGATATAGCGATTGATCTCCGGATCCTGGACGATCGGTAGTTGCGCGTTGATCTGTTGCGCATATTCCTGTCCCATCTGCACTTCCTGTTGCTGCGAAATGGCGCACGCAGTAAGGGAGCAAGTAATCGCGATACCTACGACAATTCGCTTCATTGTTACTCCAGCAATGGGATTTCAAATGAGACGCGGAGGCAAGTCCTATTCCAGCTGAGCCCTGCAAAACCAACACGTGAAACTCCTGACACTGGCGCGCGATCTGAGCCGTAGAAAGGCGCGCGAAAAGCACTCGCTCTTCGTGGCCGAGGGCGTACGCTCGGTCGAGGAGCTGCTTCGCTCGGACCTCGCCGTTCGCGGCGCGCTTGTGGCTCCCCAACTCGCCGACGCGCCCCGAGGCCAGGCCTTGCGAAAGACTCTCGACGAGTCCGGCATCGAGGTGACCGAGGTCTCCGAAAAAGACTTCCGGTCCGCCGCCGAAACCGAGTCGCCGCAGGGTGTCATCGCGATCGGAGAAGTTCCCGAGCGCTCACTTGATACACTCGATGTCGCCGGAGTGTGCCGCTTGATCGTCCTTGATGGGGTGCAGGACCCCGGCAACGCGGGCACCATTGTCCGTACGGCGGCGGCACTCGGTGCCACGGCGACGATCGCACTTCCCGGCACGGTCGATCTTTGGAACCCCAAGGTGATCAGGAGCTCGATGGGCGCACAGTTTCAGCACCAGGCCTTTCACGCGGGGATTGACGATCTATTGAGCTTTCTCGCGGCAAAAAAAATCGACCTGTGGGCGGCCGACGCCGGAGGAAGCCCGTTGGAAAACGGCCGCGCTCCAGTGNNCCGTCGGTAACGAAGGCTCCGGATTGTCTCCCGCGATCCGCGCGAAGGCGCAACGCATTGTTTCGCTTCCCATCGCCCGCAACGTCGAGTCCCTCAACGTCGCGGTTGC
This sequence comes from Gemmatimonadota bacterium, assembly GCA_003131365.1. Taxonomy (GTDB): domain Bacteria; phylum Gemmatimonadota; class Gemmatimonadetes; order Gemmatimonadales; family Gemmatimonadaceae; genus UBA4720. Next base: position 7,582 of record PKVB01000229.1, read on the forward strand.
GACCGGAATCATTCTCTATCAGCTTCGATCATGATTGAAATTCTCGAAGGCATCTACGTTTTCGTTGTTGGAGCGGTGATGGGCTCGTTCCTCAATGTCTGCATTGGACGCTGGCCCGAAGGCCTCTCAGTGGTGAAGCCAAGATCGAGGTGTCCCAAATGCGGCCACCAGATC
>PKVB01000155.1:0-26618 GCA_003131365.1 Gemmatimonadota bacterium
AATGGAAGACATCACCGGTGAGACATTTTGAGTGCATTCTCACCAGCACGCTCGAGTCGGGCGCGACGTCGCCGAAAACCAGCGCTATGTGCTCGTGCTTGTCGACGTCATTGCGGTAGCCGACGACGCGCCAGATCCCCACTTCCGTCGGAAGCCGAGCCTCGGCGACGCGATGCACGAGCCGCTCGGTCTGAAGGCGATGCGCGACGAGCTGTGCGACCGTGATGAATGTGAGCCCGTGCTTCTCCGCAAATCGCTCGAGCTCGGGACGGCGGGCGCTCGAGCCGTCCTCGCTAAGAATCTCGCAGACGACTCCGGCCGGAATGAGGCCCGCAAGGCGGGCGAGATCAACCGCCGCCTCTGTGTGGCCCACGCGCTGGAGTACTCCTCCTTCGCGTGCGCGGAGCGGGGGGACGTGTCCAGGACGGCGCAGATCGGTGGGAACGCTCTTGGGATCGACGGCAACACGGATGGTCTTGGCGCGATCCTGCGCGCTAACTCCCGTGGTGATGCCAAAGCGCTCGTCCGCATCGATGCTGATGGTGAAAGCAGTGCGGTACTCGTCGGTGTTGACTTCGCTCTGTTGGGCGAGCTCGAGCTGGTCGGCACGTTCCCCGGTCAGCGCGAGACAAATCCACCCGCCCGCCTTGCGGATCATGAAGTTGATCATTTCCGGCGTGACCAGCTCGGCCGCGCAAATAAGATCTCCTTCGTTCTCGCGATCCTCATCGTCGGCGACGACGATCAGCTTGCCGACCTTGATGTCGGCAATTGCCTGCTCGACTGTTCCGAAATTCATTATTCCTCTAATGGTCCAGCGAAAAATCGTCCAGCGAATTTAGCGCCGACGCTTCGCGCAGGTATGGCTCCAGAAGTCGCCGCACGTGTTTAGCGATTACGTCCGCCTCTACGTGCACCCGGGCTCCCGGCTTCAAATCGCCCAGCGTGGTATGACGCAAGGTGTACTCGATCAGCGAAAGTTGCAAACCGCCAGGCTTCAACTCATTCACGGTGAGGCTGACGCCGTCGACGGCGATCGACCCGTGCAGCACGAAAAGCGGCTCGACCGATTGCGGCAGCGAAAGGTCGACGAGCAGCGCATCAGCGCTGCGCTCGACCGCGGCCACGACACCGACACAGTCCACGTGACCCTGCACGATGTGTCCGCCAAGCCTGTCTGTGGACCGCAGCGACCGCTCGAGATTGAGCCGTGTTCCTGCCTTCCAGTCGCCAATGGCCGTTCGCTCGAGCGTGGTCACGACCGCGGCCGCGTCGAACCAGCCAGCGCCGAATTCACGAACGGTCAGGCAGGCGCCGTTTATGGCGATGCTCTCGCCATTCTTGAGATCGGTGAACGGAGCGCGAATGCGAAGCTCGCGTCCGGCATCGGTCTGCCGCACGCTCTCAACTTCGCCAACCGCCTCGATCAATCCGGTAAACATTCAAGCCTCACGCAGCGCGTACACCGACATCACATCCTCTCCAAACTCCGCGCGCCGGACGATGGGGAGCCTGGAGAGCGTCTCGCGAAAGTCGCCAGGCAATTCATCGAATGGACCGAGCGCGGCGGGGCCAAGAGTGATTGGTGACTGAAAGATAATCAGTCGGTCCACCAGGCTCTGACGCAGGAACTCCCGCGCGACGCGGGCGCCGCCCTCCACGAGCAGGTGTTGAACCTCGAATCCATGGAGCGCCTCCAGTGCTGCCGGGAGGTCTTCGGCCTCGAAGACGTCGACTCCCGCATTGTGGAGCGCAGCGAGGCGGGCGACCGGCGGATGGTGCGCGAATACTATGGTCGGGGTCTCCTTCGCCGTCCGGACGAGCGTCGAATCGAGCGGGGTTTCGGCGTTTCTGTCGAATACGACGCGCGTGGGTGGTACTCGCGGGCGAATCGATCCCCGTGCCGTCAGTTGTGGATCGTCCGCGCGCACGGTCCCGAGTCCAACCGCGATGGCGTCGACGTTCGCGCGGAGCCGCTGAACTTCCTTTCGTGAGAGCTCGTTGCTGATCCAGCGTCGCTCCCCGCTGGGATCATTCATCTTCCCGTCGCTCGAGAGCGCGAGCTTGAGCGTCACCCAGGGTTTCGTTGGATTGGTCGCGGCGAAAAAGAATGGAGCATTGAGCTCCAGTGCCGCGACCTCTTCGACGGAAAAGTCGACCTCGACGCCGTAATCGGCGAGGTGACGCGCGCCGCCACCAGCGAGCGCGGTGGGGTCAGCAGCGGCGATCACGACGCGCTTTACCCGAGCCTCGAGAATCGCCTCGGTGCAAGGCGGCTGCTTTCCGAAATGGTTGCACGGCTCGAGGGTGACGTACATGGTCGAGCCGCGCGCGCGATCGCCCGCCGCCTTGAGCGCGACCAGCTCGGCGTGCGCGTCACCATAGCGGGCGTGGTACCCTTCCCCAACGACGACGCCGTCGCGAACGACAACAGCGCCGACCATAGGGTTCGGCGCTGTTTGACCCCACCCTTGCTGGGCGAGGACGAGCGCGCGACGCATGTACTCCGCGTCGCGCTCGTCGTTAGAACCCGAATCGAGCTCCGACCGATCCGTAGACTCTGGAATCGGCTGCTTGCTTGCCACTGAAGGTATTGTAAGTGTTGATTGTGCCGCCGGATACTTGTCCAATTTCGCCGGTCAGCTTCAAAATCAGAAGGTTTATCGACAAATCCGCAAACATATTCGTGCGGGTGATGCTCTGGGAAAGCGAAACTGGAGCAGTGTTGAACGCTGAGATAGGCGGGACCGCTCGTGCGGCAAGGTGCGCACCAATTTCCGTGGATGACTCGTACTTGTCCTGACCGATACCAGCAGCGAGGCCGAACAACAGGAAGCCTTTGCTAGCGACAAGGCGCAAGGCAGTTGTTTTCAGGGCAAGGTTGTTGACGTACAGCGAGTCATTTCCGCTGTTTGCCGAGATGTTAACTGTCGGCAGATCGCGGCGGATATAGCTCACCGAGACGCCCGGGACGAGCAGCGATTCCTGCAGGATTCCGATGCGCGCGCCATAGCCAAGCTTGAGCGAGCCATTGGGCACCTTGACACTCACTCCGCTGCTATTGAACTCGGGCACGTACGACGCACTGACGAGGAGGTCTACTCCGCCGACGTTGGTGATGGCGAGCGGCAGGCCCTTGAAGATGCCGATCGCGAGATCGGCCGTCGGCATCGGAAAGAGTTGAGTCTTGGTATCGATAGGAGGCGTATTTGTCGCGCCGGTCACGGACGGCGTGACGTTCTGAATCTGCGGGAGGCTGCCTTGAACAGCGTTGACCCTGAGACCCAGAGAAAAGTGACCGAGGCCACCCAGACTTCCCGCCTGGCCGAGTGTCGCGTTGCCGCCCGCGATGCTCGTGCCTAGCTGCGGCGCCAGGTACTTGAAGAGATCGATCGCCTTCTGACATGCGTCCTGCGAAGCGCGGGCCTGATCCGGAACTCCCAGACCATTGACGGTGCCCGGCGGGCAGCTCTGGGTGTCGATACCCTGAGCACTGGCGGATGTAGCCGCGAGCGCCATTGCTGCGAGCGAAATGAACAAACGACCTTTCATTTGTAAGTTCCTCAAGAAAGTATGACTGCCCCGGAACCGGGTCTGAGCGAGCCGATCTTCCAGCCCGCAACCCCAGCCGCGGATGCCGCCGACAACACTGCCTTTACGTCGGACGGCGCGCAGATGACGACCATTCCTATACCCATGTTGAACGTTCGGTACATCTCCGCGGGTTCCACTGCCCCCGCGCCCATCAAAACCCTGAAGACATTCGGGGTTTCCCAGCTCGAGACATCTATTACAGCGTCCAGCGTCTTCGGCAGAGCGCGATCGAGATTCTCCAGCAATCCTCCGCCGGTGATATGCGCCATCGCGTGAACCCGATCGAGCGCGGGTTGCAGCGCTGGCAAATACGACCGATGCTCGGCCAGAAAAACATCCGCGACGCTCCCGCCACCACCCGGAAACGGATCTGTCAGTCGCAGCTTCAGCCGATCTGTCACGACCATGCGTGCGAGTGAGTATCCGTTTGTGTGCAATCCCGAGCTCGGAAGACCGATCAGGACATCATCGGGCCGCACACGGTGCGGGCCGAGAATGCGATCTTCTTCCACATAACCGACGATGAAGCCCGCCAAGTCGTAATCAGGCGGCGTGTACAAACCGGGCATTTCGGCCGTTTCCCCGCCTATTAGCGCGCAACCGTTCTCACGGCAGCCGGTGGCAACCCCCGCGACGACGGCTTCGACGACCGTCGGGTCGAGTTTTCCGAACGCTATGTAGTCGAGAAAGAAGGCCGGGAGCGCGCCCTGGACGAGGATATCGTTGACGCAATGGCTGACGAGGTCGCGCCCGATCGTGTCGTGCCGGCCAGCCTCGATCGCGACCTTGATCTTGGTGCCGACGCCATCGGCGCTCGAAACGAGCACCGGCTTCTCGAGATTCGGAGGAATGCGGAACATTCCCCCGAAGCCACCGAAGCCGCCTACGACACCTTTGGTGAACGTGGATTCAACGAGCTTCCTGATCCGATTCTTTGCCGCATTGGAAGCATCGATATCGACTCCGGCGCTTCCGTAGCGAAGCGCGTCATCGCTCACGCGGGCAACTCCTCCTCGAACGCCACGAGCCGTCGCATTTCGCGCATGCGCTGATCGATCTCGGCGCGAGTCACAGTCATGAGGCGCTCGATCGAGAATTTCTCGACGGCGAACGATCCCATGACTGAGCCGTAAATGACGGCGCGTCGCATGTTGCCCTCGCTCAGATCGCCCGTCGCGGCGAGGTAGCCGATGAATCCTCCCGCGAACGCGTCTCCCGCGCCCGTAGGATCGAACACGTTTTCCAGCGGAAACGCGGGCGCGAAGAAGATGGACTTTTCGGTGAACATGAAGGCGCCGTGCTCGCCCTTCTTGATTATGACGTGCCGCGGTCCGCGCGCCATGATCCACTGCGCCGCCTGAACGAGATTCGCCTTTTCCGTCAGCTGGCGTGCTTCCGCGTCATTGAGCGTCATGAGGTCGACATGTCCCAGCAGCTTCAGAACATCGGCGCGCCGGCTTTGGATCCAGAAGTTCATCGTGTCGCAAGCGACGAGCTTGGGCTTATCGACCTGCCCGAGGACGTCGAGCTGGAGCCGCGGGTCGATGTTGGCGAGGAAGAGATACGGTGACGAGCGAAGTTTCGCCGGAATCTTGGGACTGAAGTGGGAGAAAACTCCGAGGTGCGTCTCCAGCGTCTCCGCCGAGTTGAGATCGTGCCGATAGCGGCCGCGCCAGCGAAAGGACTGCCCTTCCGCGCGCTCGAGACCGCTGAAATCGACTCCGCGCTCCTCGAGCGGATCGAGCTTCTCGATGGGATAGTCGGAGCCGACGACCCCGACGACGCTCACCTTGGTGAGATGACTCGCCGATGCGGCAAAGAATGTCGCGGATCCGCCAAGGACGTCATCCGCCTTTCCGAACGGGGTCTCGACCGAGTCGAGCGCAACCGAGCCAACAACGAGGACAGACATTCGCGCCTATATCGTTTGAGAAGAGGTCAGGGTGCTAATGGTAACCGAGCGGGCGGCCGCGGCAACTACATTCTCTCCGGCGCCGTGATGCCGAGGATTTGCAGCCCGTTCCGCAGCACGATCTGGGCACCCCTCGCCAGCACCAGCCGGACGCGTGTCACATCCTCGGCTTGCTCCAGAACGTGATGCTTGTGATACCACAGGTGCGCGAGCCGCGCCGTCTCGAGGAGATAGGTCGCGATGCGCTGAGGCTCCAGCGTTTCCGCGGCTGATTCGACGACTGCCGGGAAGTCGAGCAGCGCCTTGATCAGCTCCTGCTCCTCCGGCTCGCTCAGCAAGTCGAAGCTCACGTTCTCGCCCGACACCGACTCCCGATCGATTTCACCGACGCGGAAGATGCCGCACATGCGCGCGTGCGCCATCTGGATGTAGTAGACCGGATTTTCTTCCGAGTGCGAAGCGGCGAGATCCACGTTGAAGATCAGCTGCGAGTCGCTCTTCCGCATGAGGAAGAAGTAGCGCACCGCGTCGCGCCCCACCTCGTTGACGAGATCCCGAACGGTGACGTAGCTGCCCGCGCGCTTGGAGATCTTCACCTCTTCGCCGTGCTTCATGACCGTCACCATCTGATGCAGCACGTATTCGGGGTACTTCTCGCTCACGCCCATGTCGAGCGCCTGGAGGCCCGCGCGCACCCGCGTCACAGTGCTGTGGTGATCGGCGCCCTGGACGTCGATCGCCCGGCGAAATCCGCGCTTCCACTTGGTTACGTGATAGGCGATATCTGGCAGAAAGTATGTGTACGTGCCGTCGCTCTTCCGCATCACGCGGTCCTTGTCGTCGCCGAACTCGGTTGTCCGGAGCCAGAGCGCGCCTTCGTGCTCGTACGTTTTTCCCGACGCAACGAGAAGGCGCACGGTGTCTTCGACCATCCCTTCCGTGTAGAGCGACGATTCGAGGAAGTAGCGGTCGAAGCGCACTCCGAAGGCCTGCAGATCGAGGTCCTGCTCCTTTCTCAGCTCGCGCACCGCGAACTCGCGCACCGAGAGCCCGTCGCTGCCCGCGTTGTATCGCTCGGCCAGCTCGCGAATATACTCGCCGTGATAACCGCCCTCTGGAATCTGAGCCGGCTTGCCGCGGATCTCGTTGAGTCTCGCCTCGACGCTGGCGGCGAGATTGTCGATTTGAACGCCGGCGTCGTTGTAGTAGTACTCGCGTGTCACCTTCCAGCCCGTGACCTCGAGCAGTGTAGAGATTGCATCTCCGAGCGCGGCCTGCCGTCCGTGACCGACGTGCAACGGCCCCGTCGGATTCGCGGAGACGAATTCGACGTTGACGACACGTCCGGCTCCGACCTTGCTGCCTCCGTAACTCTCGTCGGCGGCGATGATGTCGCGCAGTCCCGAGGCGATGCGACCGGCATCGATCCAGAAATTCATGAAGCCGGGTCCGGCGATGTCGATCTTCGACACTCCCGCGCTCTCGAGACTCATCGAGTCACGCAACCGTTCGGCGATGTCACGCGGCCGCGACTTGAGCGGTTTGGCGAGAACCATGGCGAGATTCGTTGCCCAGTCGCCGTGCGAAGACTCCCGCGGGCGCTCCATCAACGGATCCACGTCCTCGGGCGCACCGAGGCCGCGCGCGGCGCGAATCAGCTCGGTGCGGATCTGGTCAGCAGCAGTCATTCGCTGCTTTTCGCTCTCCGGGACGACCCTTTCGCGGCGGACTTCGATGCAGCCGCCGGCTTTGGGGCGCTCGCCGATTTTGAGTCCATGCCCGGCTTGGGATCACCGGACGGTTTTGCCTCGGCGCCGGATTTCGATTCTCCCTTCAGACCAGCGGACTCCGCCCCGCTGTTCGCGCTCGTTGCCTTCGTTGGAGCAACCTGCGGCTTCTTGCCGTCCTTCCCGTAGTCGGTGATGTAGAAGCCGGAGCCTTTGAAGACGAGTCCGCCGCCGGCCGAGATTTGCCGCTCCGCCTTTTTGCCGCACGTCGGGCATGCGACTTCGCTGGGCGCGCCGCTAATGGAGCGATAAAACTTTTCGAACTCGTGGCCCGTGAGGCAACGAAACTCGTATGTGGGCATGTTGGTCCGGGAGAGAACTGCGGGCTACGCTGAAAGCTAGTTTGCTGGAGAGAGCGGCTCAAGCGCGGCGGCAAGCGACGTGATCTCGCCGGCACCGGCATGGATAGAGCGACGATCGAGCGGAGCGATGCTCGACCTTCGGGCGACTCATGGCAAATCGAACCGGAATCTTTCGACGGTTCTAGAGTGGCGGACGGTAGAAACCCCAGTTTGCCGCCAGAGTTTCCGAAATCTCTCCAACCGTCGCGCGTGCGCGCACCGCGTCGATGATGATGGGCATCAGCCGCGGCTGCTTCGAATCCTTTGCCGAGGCCGTGGCTAGGCCGGCCAGAGCTCGCTTGACGTCAGCGGCGTTCCGTTTCTTGCGCAGGGCCTTCACGTTTTTCACCTGCGCTTTCTCCAGAGCCGAGTAGTCGGGAACAGCAATGGACAGCGTCTCTTCCTCGTCCGCGAAGCGATTGACGCCCACTATCACCGTCTCGCCGGCCTCAACGCGCAGCTGATGCTCGTACGCGCTACGCGCGATCTCTTCCTGGAAAAATCCGGCGGCGATCGCTTTCTCCGAGCCTCCAAGCTCGTCCACTTTCAGGATCAGCTCGAGGGCGCGCTCTTCGAGCTGCGTGGTGAGGTTTTCGACGTAGTAACTCCCGGCAAGAGGATCGGCGGTGTTGGCAATGCCGGACTCGTATCCCACGATCTGCTGTGTGCGCAACGCGAGCTTCGCCGCTTCGGCCGTCGGGAGCGCGAGCGCCTCGTCGTACCCGTTCGTGTGGAGAGATTGCGTTCCACCCAGAGTCGCTGCCAGCGCCTGCACTGCCACGCGAACCACATTGTTGAGCGGCTGCTGAGCAGTGAGCGTGACCCCGCCAGTCTGGGTGTGAAAGCGCAGCCGCGCACTCGACGCCGACGCGTGGAAGCGGCCACGCATGATCCGCGCATAGAGTCGTCGCGCCGCGCGAAACTTCGCGACTTCCTCGAACAGATCACTGTGGGCGGCGAAGAAGAATGACAACCTCGGTGCAAACGAGTCCACCGCCAGCCCGGCTTCGATTGCGCGGGTGACGTACTGGATCGTGTTCGCAAGCGTGAAGGCGAGCTCCTGAACCGCCGTGGCGCCCGCTTCCCGGATGTGGTACCCCGAGATAGAGATCGGATTCCAGTTGGGAACTTCATCGGCGCAAAATCGGAACACTTCCGCAATCAGTGCCATGCTTGGCTCGGGCGGATAGATGTAGGTTCCGCGCGCGATGTACTCTTTGAGAATGTCGTTCTGGATCGTGCCGCTCAACTTGTCGCGCGCGATCCCACGCTCCTCCGCCACGACGATGTACATGGCCAGCAGCGTCGCCGCCGTAGCGTTGATCGTCATCGAGGTCGAGACCTGGTCGAGCGGGATGCCTTCGAGGAGGGCGCGCATGTCTTCGACACTGTCGATTGCCACGCCGGCCCTTCCCACCTCTCCGAGGGAGCGCGGCGAATCGGAATCGAGTCCCATCTGGGTCGGAAGATCGAACGCAACGGAGAGTCCCGTCTGTCCGGCGTCGAGCAGCATCTTGAAGCGCTCATTCGTTCCCTTCGCGCTGCCGAATCCGGCGTACTGACGCATCGTCCAGAGTCGACCGCGATACATCGAGGGCTGAACGCCGCGCGTGTACGGCCATTCTCCCGGATCGCCGAGCGCGGATGCGTAGTCGAGCTCCGCATCTTCCGGCCGATATACCGTTTTAAGGGGGATGCCCGAGGGAGAAAGCTTCTCGCCGGGCTCGTGCTTGCTCACGCGCACCGGCCGGGGCGCCGGCGGGGCTTCACGCGCCTACCGATCCTACCGGCGAAACCGAGCTGGCACTCTTCGCGTTGCCCAGCATCTTGCGCGCGGCATCGACGTCGTTGGCGCTGCCGATGAAGAGCGGCGTCCGCTGATGCAGCTCGGTCGGATGGATATCGAGGATACGCTCCTGGCCATCGCTGGCCGCGCCGCCAGCCTGCTCGACGATGAAGGCGAGCGGACACGCCTCGTAAAGGAGGCGAAGCTTGCCGCGCTTGTTCCTTCGATTGGCGGGGTATGCAAAGAGGCCGCCGCCAAGGAGATTGCGATGGAAATCGGCGACGAGGGAGCCGACATACCGCGTGCTCATCGGCTGCCGGTTGCCATCCTGTCCGCGATAATAGCTCATCAGATTCTGGACGTTCGACTCCCACTGGCTGTGGTAGGAGTCGTTGACCGACAGATATCTCCCAATGTCGGGCGTCCGGATGTTCGGATGCGAGAGAAGGAATTCCCCCAGCGACGGATCGAGCGTGAACCCGTGAGCGCCCTGCCCTGTGGTGTACACCAGCATCGTGCTCGACCCGTAGATCACGTAGCCCGCGGCGACCTGTCGCCGTCCCGGCTGCAGCATGTCCTCCATTTCGCCACGGCTGCCGCGAGTGATCTTGCGGACGACGGAGAAGATCGTGCCGACGGGCACGTTGACGTCGATGTTCGACGAGCCATCGAGCGGATCGAAGAGGAGGCAGTATTNNGTCCCGCACCGAAAGTTGGCTGGGATGTCGATGATGCCCGGCTCCTCCTCTGACGCCATCGCGCAGAGCCGCCCGCCATGATCGACTGCCTTGATGATGATCTCGTTCGCCAGCACATCGAGCTTCTGCTGCGTCTCTCCCTGAACGTTCTCGAGATCGGTCGCGCCGAGTATGTCGGCGAGCCCCGCGCTACGCACCTTGTTGGCGATCATTTTCGCCGCGAGCGCGAGATCGTAGAGCAGGCCGGAGAGCTCGCCCGTCGCTTCGGGGTGGAGCTTCTCCTGCTCGATGATGAAACGCTCGATCGTTACGACTGATGTCGCGGTGTGCTTGACCACTCAGAGATCCTTGTCACCGGTACCGAGGCGGGACGCGGAATACCGGCGAGCATCGACTTCGTAAGCGTTACGCGTGTAGCCGTAACGGATGGACTGCCAGAGGTAGCTGACAGGAAATGCCCTGTGTTCCAAAAATTGGTGGACGTGACGGAGCTCGTGCAAGAGCAGCTCGGCATCGAGCACGGTCGTCGGCGCGACGAACACCGTTCTCCAGAGCGTGATGGCTGCCGCCGTGCTGGTTCCCACCGACCAACCGCCGATTCTGACGGGCAGTCCGCCGCGACGATACTTCGCCTGAGCGAGGTCGGGATAACGTCGAACCATTTCTTCAGGTAGATCGATTCTCTCTCCGATCAATGCCCTGACGAGTCGTGAGCCAGCTCCCATTTATCTCCCTTTGCTTCGATCTCGATGTGAACACCGTCCGTACGCACTATCACCGTTCCCGCTTCGTCGGTGCGCAGCACCTCGGCTCCAATTCGCGACAGCGCGTGCAGGACATCGTTGCTGGGATGCCCGTACATGTTGCCAGCGCCCACGGAAATTACCGCGACGTCCGGATGAACCGCAGCCAGGAATGCATCGCTGCTGCTGGTCGAGCTGCCATGGTGGCCAACCTTGAGGACCTGGGCGCGGAGCTCGTCGCGATGATGCGCCAATAACCAGTCCTCTTCCGCACGCTCGGCGTCTCCAACGAGCAGAAAGCGCACCACGCCGTAACGCACGACGGCGATCGTGCTCGCGAGGTTGGGATCCTTGAGCCCGACTGTCCACGCGGAATCAGGCGCGAGGAAGGAGACACTCACTCCATCTACCCGAATCGAATCGCCGGGATGAACGCGGTGCCATTCGATTCCCTTTTGTCTGGCGGCGGCGAGCGAAGCGATGTACGCGTCCGATCCCCCCGCGAACGCCGCATCCCAATACGCGGGTGGACGCATCGCATTGAGAACGCTCGCCGCTCCGCCCACATGATCGGTATGTGGATGAGAAAGCACGAACGCCTCGAGCGAGCCACCCCGCCGAAGGATGTATGGCAGCACCGTCGTGCGACCCGCGTCGCCGCCGCGCCAGGCGGGACCTGCATCGAGCAGTATCCAGTGGCCGCGATTCGTTCGAACCAGGATCGCGTCCCCCTGTCCCACGTCGAGGACGTGGAGCTCGACGCGGTCGCTCCGTGATTGCGTCAGAGGCGGCAACACAGGAGCAATTGCCATGGTCGCGAGCGCGGCTAATCCCGTGATCGCCGGCCGCGCGGGAAAGCGACTCGAGCACGCAACGACCATGGCGACGGCCGCGATTGCGCCAAGGAGGGCCGTGATGAGCGTAGTGGTTACGGTTATGGCAGCGCCGGGTGTAGATGCCGCCGCCCAGGCAACCCAGTCGAAGGCAAAGAGAAGCGGGTGCACCGCCTGCGCGAAGAAGCGGGCGACCGCTCCGAGCGGCGACACGAGCAGTGCCAGAAACAGAATTGGCTGAGCAAGCGTGACTATCGGAGCAGCAACCAGATTGGACAACGGCGCGATCATGCTGACACGGCCGAACACCCAGGCAACGAGCGGCGCGGTGACCGCGCAGGCCACGAGGGACGTGACCAGCTCCCTGGCGAGCTTCCCCTTCCAGCCATCCAATCGGTTGGCGAGGTGTCGTCGCCACAGCGATCCGGCCGCCACCAGCGCGCACATGCCGAGAACGCTGAGCTGATAGCCCACGTCCACGGCAATTCTCGGTTGAACGAGTGGCACGAGCGCGCCGACGGCCCATGCTGCCCAGGGCGATGTCGGCCGCTGCGAGAGCCGCGAGGCCATCGACACTCCCAGCATCGCCGCCGACCTGAGAGCCGGCGGTGGCGCTCCTATTACAGCCACGTACACGCCGGTTGCGACGAATGCTCCGAACAGTGAGACCCGGCGCGACATGCGCGCGACCTGAAAGAGAAGCTCCATCGCGGCCGCGATCACAGCGACATGAAGACCCGAGATCGAGAGCATATGAATCAGTCCCGCCGAGGCGTAGCGATCGCGCATCTCGGTCGGGATCTGATGCTGGTCGGCGATGAGGAGCGCCCGCGCCAGCGGCGCATCGTCACCGAACGTCCGGTCTATCGAGCGCGCGGCGCGCGCTCTGACGCGCGACAGGATGTCGGACGGAGGCTCACGCTTCCGTAGATGAACCGTCGGACGCTCCGGACGTGGCGTCGTGACGGCGAGAATCGCCGCTGCCGCGAATACCAGGGCGAGCGCTGACTGCTCCGAACGCGCGCGAAACCAGGCGGCCGCGAACGCGATCGCGGCAACGACGACCGCAATCCAGGCATAGCCGCCGAACCCGGCGAGTAGGCCGCTTATGTATGCGAGGTATGCGGCTGTGATGAGGGGCAGCTGGGCTCCAACCGAGCGCTGCCCTATCCTAGATCGCTAGCGCGACACTGGCGGAATCATTCCGCGGATCGCGCAATCAAAGCGAGCGGAGCAGGAGCAGCTCCTAGCAGCNNGTCGGGTAGGTTGTTACTCCAGGGTGTTAAAACACCAACGGTCCGCTAATCTCGGTCTCCACCAAGCGACAAGGAACGTTCAGTCGGCCAAGCAACTTCTCGACGCCGGCGCGAGACCGCTCGTCGCCAACGGTTACGGAGAGCCTGTTTCGTTCAGGCGAGATGCCGACTCCACGAACAACGAGGTTTGAGTCTGGTCCTGCTTTCAGCAGAGTCGGAGTGAGAACACGAAGCCAGTCATGCAGCTGGGCCAAGCTCCAGACAACGGGTACCGCTCGTGCGCGTGTGAGATCCGTTGCTTTCACCTCGGGTAGTAAGTCCGCATCTCCACTCGTAAGTACCTGCAGCAAGAAAATTCGAGCAGCGGACGCCTGCGCCGTATCAACGAGCAAGAGCAGCCATCCGGGCCTTGATTCTTCCCTTCTAAAGCCAGCGAACCCACCTGGGACTTGCCGAGCCATTTGCTCATACCTAGTTGGTGTTCGGACGATTGACGTGAGACGCTCCGCAGGCGCAGCCCGCGCAGTCGGGTCACAGAAAGCAAGGGGGCGCGGGTCCCTTTCGCGAGGGTGCGTGGCTGCTCCGGAGCAACCGATCGCGAATGCATTCACTGTGATGAAGCAATAGCTAATACGGATAGCGGCTCTCACACCCGGACGCATGATAGTATTGGACTGGCGCATGTTTCTTCGTTCACTCTAATCGGTAATGCGTTGGCCAGTAAAGCCGATCTCGGGCGTCCGAGCCGTGCAGCGATTCGGCTGGTTAGGGAGTTGTGCGCGGATTTAGACGGCCCATATGAAGTCCTTGCTCTATTGCACTCAACGGAGAGATGACAACGCTGCATCCCAATCCCGCATTGCAAATACCGGTTATTGGGCCCTGTGATCCCTGGCCACCTGATTGCAAACCAATCGCGCAGTAGACCCCGCACGCGGTCGTTCGCGCGAACACGGGCGCCCCGCTGTCACCCGGACCCCAGCCCATATGGGTGGCTCTAGCGAACCCCCAGAATAACACGGAGACGTGCCCCGTAAAGCCCCATGGGAAGTTCGTCGCCTGAACGCTGTAATAGGTCTCGGTCATTGCCCCGGTAGTGGTGCCGGTCCGATATCCGGACTTGTGCACTCCCGTTGGGTTGGTTGTCACTTGATCTGGCTCTAGCGTTCCAACTATCGGATACCAGTTATTTATCTCCGGGGTGCCTACCTTGCCGCTATCGCCCTCGTATCTTGACGTTCCAATACGCCGGTCTCCACTGACCCCTGCGCTGAAGGTTCCCAACGCGCCGTCGTACTGAGTGCAATACTGATATCCTGGCAAGCATGTCGCTGTCTCCCAAGGCGGGTTCGTAGTAACTGTCCCTATCGCTCCATTGCCCAGGAAATAATTGGCTTGATAAATCGGATCGCCTAGATGACCGTTTGTCGCGTTGAACTCGTTGGGGGCGTGGCCCGATGTCAGGAACTGCGTGGGCGTACCCGGCTGATCTGAAAGTTGAACGTTAAAACCGTGGGACTCTGCCAATTGAACGGTATCGGGCCACCCGGGCGCGCCGTGCATGGTAACCATTATGCCCCCCCGCGTCGGACGTACCACATCCGTCCACCTAACGACGGTGAGTACGACTGGTCCCGATATTTCAATGTTTTGGGCTTCGGCCGGGATTCCAAGTGCGACGAGCGCCGTACGAGTATTTGCGACGTTTTCCGCTTGATCAACAGTCACCGTCAGTTTGTNNTGTTCACGACGGATACGCCCGTCCCATTGCAGCCGGGAATAGCCTGGCAATTCTCGAGTACAGTGCGCTCCCAAGCTACGAGTTCCGAGAGACTGAAAACAGCATCATGGACGGTGGCGTTAGACGCCCGTGCCATAATCGCTCTCACAATCGCTGACGGGTTGGTGGCGTATGCATCGTGTACCATTTTGCGGAGCGTTTGTGCGGACGCGAGCGAAGGGGATTTTTGCAGCAAGACTATTTGTTCATTTTCATCTACGTAGTAGCCCGCGAAGCAAGGAACTACTGCTTCTATGCGGAGCATATCGTCCTGACCGCGGCGCAGCCGACGCCCTTGCACAGCCCACCGAATTTGCTGCGCCTGATCACCACCGAGAGAGGAAAGGCCAGCATTCGCTGCGAGTACGGACGCCGGAGATGCGTCGACGTTCAAAATCTGTTCTTGGCCGGGTATTGCCGCTGGGCCCGACGCGTCAGGCGCGCACGCCAAACCGAGCGCGCCAATTCCAAAACTCACGACTGCAACAAGCGAGGACCTTGCAAACACGTTGCCTCCTTACTTGTGAACGTTGCGCTCATGCTGGCCCGGAGTGAGATCAGCTTCGTCCGCAGTAAGAATCTCAGCGCATGGGTGACTTGTATTGACCATATGCCCTCATAGTTGGGAACAAAAGGGCGAAATCATACCACGCGACGCCAGTTTCGTATCATGGCGAGTGTCTATCCGATCGAGGTCACCCAAGTCTGAGCAGCAGCTCAACGAACTGCCCAAGACATACATCGGATTCGTCAACGACCTTCGAGCGGCCGGCCCGATTGGCGCAATCAAAGCGAGCGGATTACACTGCGAGCGGAAGCTCCGCGCGCTGGCCTACGACCTGGCCGAGGAAGGTCGAGCCGGTCGTCCCGGTGAGCTTGACGGTGAGGTACTGCCCGATCAGAGAAACATCGCCCGGGATCATGACGACCTTGAAGTCTCGCGTCCGCGACTGAAGCAGCCCGCCTCGTCGCGCGGATTTCTCGACGAGAACCTCGCGCCGCTCGCCGAGGAGCTTGAGGTTCCGCTCCCGATTGGCGCCGCGAACGGTCGCGATGAGTCTGGCGAGCCTGTCGCTCGCGACCTCGTCGGAGATTGTGTCGGACGCCGGGAGTCGGGTCGCGGGCGTTCCGTCACGAAGCGAGAACTTGAAGGTGAACGCGTCGTCGAACCCGACTTCTTGCACGGCGCTCAGCGTCTCCTCGAAATCGGCTTCGGTCTCGCCGGGAAATCCGACGATGACGTCGGTCGTCAGCGAAACGTTGGGGATCGCCGCGCGCAGCTCGTCTACGCACGCGAGGTACTGCTCGCGCGTGTAGCGACGGAGCATTCGCTTGAGTGTGCGGGTCGAGCCCGACTGCATCGGAAGATGCACGTGCTCGCAATACGCTTCGGTCTCGGCCATCGCCCTGATCACGGCCTTGCTGAAATCGTTCGGGTGAGGACTCGTGAAGCGCAGCCGTCTCACACCGGGGACTCCACCGACTGCGCGCAGTAGATCCGCGAAGTCGTGCCGGCCGTCGAAGTACGAGTTCACCGTTTGCCCGAGCAGGACGATCTCCGAAATCCCGGAAGCGACGACGGCTTCTGTTTCGCGCACGACCTCCGTGAGCTGACGACTTCTTTCCGGTCCCCGGGTCGTCGGGACGATGCAGTAGGTGCATTTGTAATCGCATCCCCGCTGCACCGGAATCCACGCCTTTACTCCGTCGAAGCGCCGCGGCTGGAAATCCTCGTAGTGCTCCTCGAGATCGAAGTCCGTGGCGGTCGTACGGACGCCGGCGCGGGCGCTGTCGATCAGCGAGGGCAAATCACGATAGCCATCGGGACCGATCACGAGGCTCACGTGCTTCGCGCGATCGAGCAGCTGCGACCCGAGCCGTTGCGCCATACAGCCAGTGACGCCGAGCACGGCATCGCGTTTCATCCGGCTCTTCATCTCGCCAATCCGGCCGATCACCCGCTGCTCGGCGTGTTCGCGGATCGCGCAGGTGTTGATGAGAATGACATCCGCGCCGTCGGGCTGCTCGACGGATTCATAGCCGGACTCTACCAGCCTTCCGAGCATGAGCTCGGAATCGCTGACGTTCATCTGGCAACCGTACGTCTCTATGTAGACCGTTGGGCGGGGAGTCTGGAGCATGAGCGAAAGATAAGCTTCGGCCCGAGGATCGCGCTAAGGCGTCATCGGGTCGAGCCGGTTCCGCTNNCGCTCGCCGCGATCTGTTGCGTGCCCGCGGGGGGCGTATCCATCGCCGTGGGATCCGACGGGAGCTCGATATAGAAGGAGCTTCCCTTCCCCTCGGCGCTCTTGACCCAAATTCGGCCGTGGTGTCTCTCGACGACGAGCTTGCAGAACGTAAGACCGAGCCCTGAGCTACGGGTACGCGGCGTCCGCGGCACCTCGACCTGTCCAAACTTCCGGAAAATGATTTCATGATATTCCGGCGGGATTCCCGGCCCGTTGTCGGTCACTGTGAAGAGAACTCCGTGACCTGCGCGTCGGGCGCTGAACTCGAGATGGACGGCTTTGGAGGAGTGCGTCACCGCGTTCTGAATCAGGTTGGAGAAAACGCGCTTGATCAACCCCTTGTCACCGGTGAAGATCGGCGCGTCATCAGCCACCGAAACGGAAACGGTCGTCTGCTCTTGCTGGAATCTGTGCCCCCACTCATGAACCAGCTCGGCGAGTAGCGCCCCCGGAGCCATGGGCGAAAGGGCAAGTGTTATGTTCGCCTCTTCGATCCTCGCCACCTCAAGGATGTCGTTGATCAGCGCCAGCAAATCCTCGGACTTGGCCTCGACGTCGCCGATCGCGACTTTCTGCGACGTGGATACCTGCCCGAAGTCACCATCGGAGAGCATTTCGAGCGTCGCCAGCACGGAGGTGAGCGGCGTCTTCAGATCGTGTACGATCATCTTCATAAGATCGTCGCGAACTTTCTCGAGCTCGCGCAGTTTGCGCAGGCTGTCCTCCAGTGCGTCGGTGGCTGCCTTGAGCTTGAGCAGACTCCGGACGCGCGCACCAAGCACCAGGCGATTGTGGGGCTTCGTAAGGAAATCGTCGCCCCCCGCCTCAATGCCGCGCACACGGNNACGGTCGCTCGTGTCGTTGAGCGCGGTCACGAAGATCACCGGAATGCGAGACGTGCGTGGGTCGCGCTTGATGCGACGGCACACTTCGAATCCTGTCGATCGATCATCCACGCCGAGATCGCCCGCCGGCATCGACACGTCGAGAATGCACAGATCGGGTTGCTGCTCGAAAGTCACCGCGACAGCCGACGGTCCGTCTACCGCTGTGATCGTGTCGTAACCCAGGCTGTTCAGCTGATCCAGCAGCAGCTCGACGTTGGCGGGAATGTCGTCAGCGACGAGGATGACTTCGGGCTTGCGGCCCGCGTCCGCCATATCAGGGGGAAACTCTCAGCCCGACGCTGAGAATGAATCCGCGCTCTTTCACGTCGGAGCCGGCGGTTCTGGCGGCGCGCTGAATTGCGATGTCGAGGCTCGCCCGGTCACGCGTGAGCGGAGCGCCGAGCCCGGCCGCGAAAGTCTTCTCCGATACTTTCTCGCCGTTGAACCCAAAAGGCAGCGTCCGGAATCTGGCGCCGGCCCTGACAGTGACGATTCGCTGCATGATACGTGGCCCGGTCGCTTCCACACCGCCACCGATGTCCCAGCCATCGAATGCCTGAATCCCCGACGAAGAAAGCGAGGCGAGCGAGCTCCAGTTGTCATGCGCGGCCCGCGCCGAGACGATGACTCCGGGGATGCCCTCGAACGTCACCGACCCCGAGTAATGATCCGGAAGGCGCCCTTTGCCGATCGCAGTATCCCCCGATTGCGCGCGGAGATCTCCACCCTTGCGGCCGGAGATCGCGAATCCGATCACGCGCGACGGACGGAACTCCATGCCGACCGAAGCGGCGAACCCGGCGTAGCTGATGCGGCCGGCCTGCGACGAGCTGATGAATTTCGTGCTGTCGGGAAATAGCTGCGAAAAGGTGATTCGATTGCTGCCGGCGAATGCGTGCCCGCCAACCCCGATCCGAAATTTTGGGCTCGTGGACCACGC
Organism: Gemmatimonadota bacterium; assembly: GCA_003131365.1. GTDB lineage: Bacteria > Gemmatimonadota > Gemmatimonadetes > Gemmatimonadales > Gemmatimonadaceae > UBA4720. The sequence goes on from PKVB01000155.1 coordinate 18,807, forward strand.
CAGCGCCAATCTGAAGTCGTCGATCGCGCCGAGCACTTTGTTTTGCTCGGTGACGGTGACCGTGTCCGTAGGGCCGCCGACCACTTCCACGCGCGAGAGACTGGTCTCGGACGAGCGATCAAGGAAAGTCGAGGAGCTGAGGGCCATCGTCCAGGATTCCCCCATGGGTAGCACTCCAACAACGAGCGGGAAGCGGGCCGTCGTCGTGGTGGCACTTCCCGCTGGACTGGTCACGCGTCGGAACTCAGGCGAATACTGCAGAAAAAGCGCGGGCGATCCGACTCCCGCGACTGACGCGGGGCTCACGGTACTCAGCGCGTCGAAATCGGCGACCCCGCCGCCCGTCCCTTCCGCGCGAGCGCTAAGCCCGCCGGTAGGAAACCCGAGACCCTCAAGACTCAGGGCGCCCTGGGCTCCGCCGCGAGAAGCGAAGGAGACCGTGAAGAGAGCGATTCCCGCCCAGAGTGATTTGTGCATCAGGGAAGCCTCAGGGGAACTTTGGATGTGAAACTGATTCTCAGCCGCGGCCGCAGAGCGGCGACGACGTCCTCGCTGGAGGAGAAGCGCAGCTCGAGCGGCGAGTTCCCCTCGGAAACGGATTTCAGCACGATCGCGCGTGAAAGGGTGTCAGGCTTCACAGTGCGCCAGATCGCAATTGCGCTCGCAAGCTCCACATTTGCGGGACCTGCGTCGCCCGGTCTGAGCCTGAGCGTGTCGATACTAATGGCGCCGATGATTTGCGCCGCCTTCGCGGGATCCGTTACGGCTTTCCCCGCCAGAACCACCTGGGGCANNGAACGCGACGGTGTCTGTCGGGTCGATCCCGGCGTTCGGCAACTGATTGAGCAACAGGGTCGCGCGTATGATCGTCGCGGAGTCGATGATGTTGGACGGTATGTCGAACAGGATGTAGGCCCTGCGCGCGGGCAATCCCCCCACTGCGAGGACGCTGGGCGGCGCCGGCGGCGGACCCTTCGCGATCAGCGTGTAATCGGAGAGGTTGGCGGCAAGGATGGCCTCACCGACCGGAGTCCTCGAAAATGGCAACACCGTCAGAGGCGCCGTCAGAGTGTCCGGCGTCGCGCGGAAGAACATCGTCGGCCCGAACGAGCCTTCGGTGGAGATGAAGCGCAGCTGCGACGATCCCACGCTGACCGCGCGAAGTCCGACGCGGAGTGCTGCACCGCTCTGAATCCTTGAGAGCACCGCCGCATTCGAGATGAAATANNTATCGGTCAGCTGGGCTCGCAGGAAGGTCTGGGACGAGATGAATCGGTCCGGCCGGAAAAGAGCCAGCAAGGCCGCCGAAGAGGTATCGTTTGCCGTCGTGTCGACATCATAGGCTTCGATCGTGACTGGGTCCGTGCCCTTGATCGTGGTCGTATCGAGCATGAGCCGGATATAGGCGCTGTCCACGCTGGCGATTGGTTGCGCCGTGTCGCCCGTAGGGACGAAGGTCGCGGGCAGCGAGTCGAAGCGGATGACGACCCGGGTGTCGAGCGTGTCTCCGCGCGATGCCAGGAGAAGTCCTGGTTCGGTTCCCAGCCCCGACAGCGCTTGCACCGTCGTGTCGACAAGCACGGCGTCGAGTGTGATGTTCTGGACGGCGCCACCGATTTGGGTGCACAGAACGTCGCAAACCCCCGTGCTATCGAGGTTCTCCGAACACGACGAGATCGAAACAAACAAAGCCGCGGCCGCGAACACTCGCGGCAGGATTGGCGAAAGCTTCACTACACTCTTCCACGTGAAGGGTTCAGCGCGAAAGCGAAGGGAAGCAGCTCTTGAAGGGTCCAAGTTGCTTCCTTTCCCTCGCGCGTGTAGCTCGAAATTTTTATGTTCGGCGCGAACTCGTTCAGGACCTGTCTGCACGCGCCACACGGTGGGGTGGGCTCGCTGTCTTCTGTTGCGATGGCGATCTCGTCGAATTCGGTAAGTCCTTGTGAGACAGCAGAAGCCACCGCAAGGGTTTCCGCGCACATTGCAAGGCCGTTCACCGAGTTCTCGACGTTGCAGCCTGTGATGAGCTCGCCGCTCCGGGCGCGCAGAGCGGCTCCGACGCGGAAGTTCGAATAGGGAGCGTACGCGTTCTCCAGCGCGCGCAACGCGGCCTCCCGGAGGGAGGCGTCCTGCCTCGAATCCCTCTTCATCAGACTACCAGCTCTGACAGAAACGATTTGCCGCGACCCCTGAAGGAGAGGCCAAACCATTCCGCAACGGTCGCGCCGAGGTCCGAGAATGTATCGCGGTCCCCAAGATCCCGGGGTACGACGCGCATGCCTCCTACCAGCAAAGGCACGCGCTCTCGAGCATGATCGGTGGAAGGCGTTGTAGGATCATTGCCGTGGTCGGCCGTAATGAACAGCAGATCGTCCTCTTTGAGCCGCGATGTGATGGAAGGCAGTGCCGCGTCGAACTCGCGCAACGCACCATAAAATCCCGCAACGTCGTTGCGGTGCCCGTACAACTGGTCGAAATCTACTAGGTTGGCAAAAAGGAACCCACTTTCCGCGGTCGAGAGCCAATTCTTGATGCCACGGATGCCTTCCGCGTTCGATGCAGTGTGGTGCGACTTGAGGGATCGTCCAGCGAAAAGATCGTCGACTTTGCCGACACCGGCCCGCGGGATCCCCGCGTTCGACAGCGCATCGAGCAGCGTTTCCGAAGGCGGCTCGATCGAATAGTCACGACGGTTTGCCGTCCGCATGTAGCTTCCCGGCGCTCCCTCGAACGGGCGCGCGATCACCCGGGACACATCATTGGGGGGAACGAGCATTTTTCGCGCGATCCCGCAGCCGCGATACAGCTCGTCGAGAGGGATGACTTGTTCGTGGGCCGCAATCTGAAAAACTGAATCCGCCGACGTGTAGACAATCCAGCTGCCAGTCACGACGTGCTCGGCCGCGTACCTCTCGATCACGTCTGTCCCGCTTCCGACGACGTTTGCGATCACGCCGCGGCCGGTCTCGCGCGAGAACCTCTCTATCACGTCGCGCGGGAATCCGTTGGGAAAGGTTGGGAACGCGCTATCGAGATGGACTCCGGCGATCTCCCAGTGACCCGCGATGCTGTCCTTGCCCGCTGATGCTGGTCGCATGGTGCCCCAGGCCCCGGCGGCGTCGCCGCGCCGCCGCATGCCTTCGAGGGGGCGAATATTCCCCAACCCAAAGCGCTCCAGGCGCGGGAGAGCGAGACCACCGCACGCTCGCGCGACGTTTCCGAGCGTGTCACTCCCGGTGTCTCCATAGAGAGCCGCGTCGGGAGCCTCACCGATGCCGACGCCGTCGAGAATGATGATGACTGCCCGCTTCAACTGCGCGCGCCCGTGTAAGTCCGCTCGACTCGCGATCGCAAACCGGTGATGAGCTCATAGGGAGACATGCCCGCGTCGTCCGCCACGCGCTCGACCGTAAGCACCGTGTCCCCCGCGCTGCCGATCAAAGTTGCGACGTCTCCGACTTCGCATCGAACCGTCGTGACATCTATCATCGTCATGTCCATGGTGACCGTGCCCGCTACAGGAGCCAACGTACCTCCTACGAGCACGGACCCGCGTTCGCTGAGAGACCTCGGATAGCCGTCGGCGTAGCCGACTGCGAGCGTCGCAATTCGCGCCGCTCGCTCCACCCGAAGCGTCGCGTCGTAGCTCACCGTGTCGCCGGCCTGGAGATCTCGGATCTCGACGATCGGAGCGCGAAGGTTGACGACCGGCTCCGGCTGGATTGCCGCGCTGCTTCCGCTGCCCACGCCATAGAGAAAAATCCCGGGACGCACGAGATCCCAATCGCTCCTGCCCTGACGCGCGACGGCAGCGCTGTTGGCCGCGTGGAGCAGTCTCGGGCGGGACGGCAGCGATGCCACCGCATCGCGAAACAGCCGCTCCTGTTCCTCGAGGGTTCCATCATCGAGCTCGGCGGAGTGAAAGTGCGTGAACGCGCCTTCGGGTGGCAGCAACTCCGTCAGATGCCTGATCTCGGACATCTGGCGCCACGGAATCCCCGCGCGGCTCATGCCGGTGTCGATCGAGAGATGCCACGCGCCTCCTCCAGCACGACGCCATGCCTCGATCTCGGCCGGGAACCCGAGCGTCGGAGTCAGTCGCGCGGATCGGACGCGCGTGAGCTCCTGGTCGAGCAATGGCGTGAACACCACAACGGGACGAGTAACGCCGAGGTGGCGAAGCTCCTCGCCCTCGGCGACGGTGGCCACCCCGTACCCCCACGGCTCCAGAACATCGAGTGCCCGCAAAGCCGCGGCGGCACCCAACCCGTAGGCGTCCGCCTTGATCATCGGCAGCAGTGGAACGCCCGCGCGCCGCGCGAGCGATGCTCCATTACGCTGCAACGCGCCAAGATCGATCTCGACCCGGGCGCGAGCTAAAGATTGCTTCATCAACGCTTAGTTTATGTTGCGGGTAGTATACCCCCGACCACTGGCGCCTTCAAGAAACTTCGTCCGCGTTTACACATCAATGAACAAACCAAGCACGCACTCTCTCAACGACACGCTCGCGCTCATGCGCGATCTCCGGGCCCGCTGCGAATGGGACGCGTCCCAAACGCACGAGTCGCTTCGCCCGTACCTGATCGAAGAAGCGCACGAGCTCGACGAGGCGATCCGTCTCGAAGACGACAAGCTAGTACGAGAGGAGCTGGGCGACGTGCTGCTGCAGGTTCTCTTTCACTCGGTGTTGGCGGAGGAACGTGGCGCTTTCGCGTTCGGCGATGTCGCGGAAGGACTGATCACCAAGATGAGGGGACGGCATCCGCATCTCTATGGGGACGCGGCGAAGGAGCCATGGGAGCGAATGAAGTCGAAGGACCGGAAGAGCATCGCGGACGGGCTCCCCGCCGGACTTCCGGCTTTGCACCGCGCGCACCGGCTACAGGATCGCGCCGCGGGCGTCGGGTTCGACTGGCCAAACGTCGACGGACCGGCCGAGAAAGTCGAAGAAGAGCTGGGAGAGGTACGGGCCGAGCTCGAGAAGTCGCCGCCGCCAAAACCGGGCACTCCTCCCATACTCGACGAACGTCACTACGGTCTCGAGGCCGAGCTCGGCGACCTTCTGTTCGCAGTCGTCAATCTTTGCCGGAAAGCGGGCGTCCACTCATCCATCGCGCTCGACAAGGCAAACGCGAAGTTCGAGCGCCGGTTTCAGCGGATCGAAATGATGGCGCGGGAGCGAGGGATCGACGTTCCACACGCCGGGCTCGAGAAGCTCGACGCGCTGTGGGAGGAGGCCAAGACCGAAGAGTCTGCCCGTTAGTCAGCGCTTTTCGTATTTCCAGTTCCGCGATTTCCCCTCGGCCATCCACTCGACCGCGGCATCGACACGACGCTTCCGCGTTTCGTCTCTCTTCGCCTCGGAAATCCAGTCGGCGTACTCTCGTTGGTGGCTTGGCGGAAATCCTTCAAACGCAGCGGCCGCCTTTTTGTTCTTCTTCAGTGCGCTCGCCATCTCCGTCGGAACGACGAGTTTCGCCTTCTTCCTGGGCTTCGACGCGAACTACGATTGCGCGCTGAGTTGGCTTTGACTAACTGATCCAGGTTCCGAGCGCGAGTGCCCACACGGTCAGCAGAACGCCGGCGACGGCCAGCACTCCGAGAATCGCGCAAAGGGCGCAAAGCGCTTCGATTAGCCCGGCTGACCTCGGCCCGAGACGACTCGCGAAGTTCGACTGCACTCGATCGAGCATCCCCCAGGCCCCGTAGGAAAAAAGAAGGGTCGCGACGCTCGCAATCACCAGCGGCGCCACCGAGCTCCACCGGAGCGCCGCGACGAACGCCCCCGCTCCCACCGCCGCATCGATCGCGAGTCGACGCACGGACGCCGAGCGAGCCCTGTGTGCAAGGAATTCGAAGAGGCCCGCGTCCGGTCGGAGCGCCGAGAGAACCATCATGAGAAGAAACTTTCACCGCGGCGGAAATTCCGCCAGATGCAGCTACTCGGAGCTTTCTTCCTCCGCCTCTACACCGTGCTCGACGATGTCGCCGGGCTTGAACAGAATCCCCTGCAGGATCTCGCGCCATTTGGGCTTTCGCCGCAGCAGGAACTCGAGGTCCATCCCGAAATGCTTGAACTCCTCGTGCTGGGCGTTGCGCATGATGTCGCGCGCCGAGCGATCCTTCTCGAGCGACAGACGCTGTTCGTACCAGCCAATTGCTTCGGCCTCCTCGATCATTGAAGTGATCATCCGCGCAAACGTGCGCGTTTTCGCCGACAGCTCGCTCGCCGGCTCGTGGTACTGCTCGAATCCCATGGTGGTGTCCTCAGTGTGCGAAGGTGTCCGACGCAGCGAAACAATCGACGATCACGGCCGCAGCCGATTCATTGTTCGCGGAAACGCGATTGCCTCGCGAATGTGATGAATCCCGCATATCCAACCCACCGTCCTCTCCAGCCCGAGCCCGAACCCGGAGTGGACGAACGTGCCGTACTTCCTTAGGTCGAGGTACCAGTTGTAGGCGTCGACGGGCAAGCCCTCCNNCTTGATTCTGGCGAGAAGCTTGTCGTGATCGTCTTCGCGCTGAGATCCGCCGATGATCTCGCCATAACCCTCCGGCGCCAGCAGGTCGTCGCAAAGCACCGTGCGCGGGTCGGCGGGGTTTTCCTTCATATAGAAGGCTTTTGCCTGCTTCGGATAGTTGTAGATGAAAACGGGAGTGCCCTGTCCCTCGACCAGCAGCGACTCGTCCTCCGCGCCAAGATCGTCGCCCCACTTCACCGAGCTTCCCTTCCCTTGCAGAATCTTTACCGCGTCGCTGTAGTCGATGCGAGGAAACGGCGCCTTGATTTTCTCCAGCTTGGAGATGTCGCGCTCGAGCTCCTTCAGCTCGGGTTGCCGGCGCTCGAGGACCCGCGCCACGATGTACGAAACGAACTCCTCCTGGAGACGCATGTTGTCGTCGGAGTCGTTGAAGGCGACCTCGGGCTCGACCATCCAGANNTAGATCTTTCCGAACGCGGCCGCGGCCGCCTCGCCATAGAGCTGGCCGGTCTGCGCCAGGTATGCGGTGCCCAGGTCGAAATACTCGGTTCCGAACAGCCCGCTTCGCTCCCCGATCGCAGCCGTAAGGATCGGAGTATCCACGAGGATGAAATCGCGCTCGTAGAAAAAATCGCGGATCGCCTGCTCGACCTCGNNTTCGGCTGGATCGGATAGTCGATCGGGCTCTCCCCGTAGGTCGAGAGATCCTTGACGCCAAGCTCGAACCCACCAGGCGCGCGTGCATCGGGGCGGACTTCGCCCTCGACCTCGATGGAAGTCTCCTGCGTCAGCTTGCCGAACCGATCCCAGGCCTCGGGTGAGACGGCGTTCTTGACGAGCACCGCCTGGAGCAGCCCCGTCCCGTCGCGCATCACGATGAACGCGACCTTTCCCGACGACCGCACGTGCGTGACCCAGCCGCGCACCCGCACGGTCTGGCCGGAGCATGCGGGTAGCTCAGAGATTCGCGAAAAAGGCGCAACGGTCATAAGGAAGGAATCGAATTGGGCGTCATATGACGTGAGACTATCATCACGTCGCTGTTCCGTCTACCAGTGTTGAACGATAATTTGCAGGCTTGCCGAAATCCAAAACGCTGAAATGACACTACGCGCCCGCCTCGCGTGGGGCCTGTTCGCGATCACGCTGGTGCNNCGAATTCGCGGCCTCGCTCCTGCTCGGATCGTTTCGCGAGCGAACCGATGACGCCCGCCGGGCCGAGGATGCGCTGCTGTTCATCCACGATCAGAAAAGCGCGGTACGGATGCAGAGTGTGATCGACGGGCTCGTTTCGCTGACCGATTCACTCGACCGGTACCGTCTC
>PKVB01000155.1:26671-26825 GCA_003131365.1 Gemmatimonadota bacterium
TTCGGTCGACAGCGCGCTCGGCGCGAGCGCGACAACCCTTCGGAACAGCACCCGGCAGCGGGTTGCCGACGCGACGAACGAGACGCTCAATGCCGAGCGGTTGGTCGCGGGCGCTCTGCCAATAGCGCTCCTGCTGGCGCTGGCGATCGGCATC
>PKVB01000097.1:0-31328 GCA_003131365.1 Gemmatimonadota bacterium
CACCATGCGGTATATGAGCGAGAACACGGGTCGCTCATAGCGCTTGATCAGCTCGCGATAGGCGTCCTCGCGCCCTTCCTGGGCGAAGACGACCACCTGCTGGTCGGATACGTCGGTGTAGGACCTTGATGGCATGTTTGGGAGGCGCGGGAAAGATAGCTTGCCCCGCGCACCGTTGCCGGGCAACTTTCGGACGATGCTGGCCACCGACATAGACAGGGCGACTGCCAGTGCCGCCGCTGCCGGTGGCGCTGAGAAGCGCGCGTACGTGCAGCGGATCTTCTCCGAGATCGCCCCGCGCTACGATCTCCTCAATCATGTACTGAGCCTCAACATCGACCGCCGATGGCGTCGCATGGCTATCGCCTCGCTTGGCGTCGAACGGGATCAGGGCGGGCGATATCTCGACCTGTGCGCGGGCACGATGGATGTCGCCTCGGAGATTTCGAATTTGCCCGGCTTCCGGGGTCTGGTCATAGGGGCTGACTTCGCGGAGCCAATGCTGAAGGCAGGAGCAGCCAAGGTGAAGAGCGCCCGAATTGCGCCCGTGACCGCCGACGCAGTCCAGCTTCCGCTCGCGTCTGGGCAGCTCGCGGGCGCGATCGTGGCGTTCGGGATCAGGAATGTCGTCGGCCTCGAGGCATCGCTCAAGGAAGCGTTTCGCGTGCTTGCTCCCGGCGGCCGTTTCGTGATACTCGAGCTCTCCACGCCCCGCCTTCGCGTCGTGCGGGCGCTCTATCAGTCGTACTTCCATCACGTGCTGCCCGTCATTGGCCGGCTGGTCAGCGGACACCGCACGGCGTACCACTATCTTCCCCGATCGGTTGCGAATTTTCCCGTCGAAGAGGAGCTCGCGAATAGGTTGGAGAATGCCGGATTCACAAAGGTGACGTGGTCGAGCCTGTCGTTTGGAGCCGCGGCGATTCACGTCGGAGAACGTCCCAACAGTTCCATTGGAGCCAGGTGAGCCTTGATAACATCTCGCAGTTCCTGTCCGCCATCGATCGCGCCGGAGAGATGGCGCGTGTTCGTGAGCCCGTGAAAGCGCGTCTCGAGCTGTGCGAGATCGCGGATCGCGTAATGAAACAGCCCCGCGGGGGCAGTGCTCTTTACTTCGAAAACGTCATTCTCGATTCTGGCGAGCGGTCGCAGTATCCCGTCGTCATCAACCTTTTCGGCTCGATGCGGAGAATGTCCCTCTCGCTCGGCGTGGACGATCTCGACGAGATCGGCTCGCGTATCACCGAGATGCTCGATCTCAAGGTGCCAGAGGGCATTATGGGCAAGCTCTCGATGCTTCCGCGACTACTGGAGCTCGGAAAGTTTCCGCCGCGCGTTCGGAGCGGCAAGCCGGCGTGCCAGGAAGTGGTGTTGAAGGGCGACGAGGTGGACCTGTCGAAGCTGCCGATCATCACCTGCTGGCCCGAAGACGGCGGACCTTACATCACGCTGCCAATGGTGATCTCGAAGGATCCCAAGCGCGGCATCCGCAACGTTGGTATGTATCGCGTGCAGGTGCTGGGCCCGCGCACGCTGGCAATGCACTGGCAGCGGCACAAGGTCGGGGCGGCACACTGGCGCGAGATGGCTGAGAAGGGAGAGCGGATGCCAGTGGTCATCGCGATCGGGGCAGATCCGGCCTCGGTCTATTCGGCGTCGGCACCCCTGCCACCAACGATCGACGAATTCCTATTCGCGGGATTTCTGCGCAAGCGTCCGGTGAGCCTCGCGAAGGCGGTCACGTGTGATCTGGAAGTCCCTGCCGAAGCCGAGTTCGTGATCGAGGGCTACATCGATCCCTCGGAACCGCTCGTGGTCGAGGGGCCGTTCGGAGATCACACCGGATTCTATTCCGAGGCCGACTTATATCCTCAGGTGCACGTGACGGCGCTGACGATGCGGCGTTCGCCCGTCTATGCCACCACGATTGTCGGACGGCCCCCGATGGAGGACTACTACCTCGGACACGCGACAGAGCGGATCTTCCTGCCGCTGCTCAAGCTCACCGTGCCGGAAATCGTCNNGGGGATTTTTCACAATCTCGTGTTCGTGTCGATCGACAAGCAGTATCCCGGTCAGGCGTACAAGGTGATGAACGCAATGTGGGGACAGGGGCTCATGTCGCTGGCGAAGGTGATCGTCGTACTCGACAAGGAAGTGAACGTGCGCAACGTGCAGGAAGCGTGGTGGGTGGCACTCAACCACATCGATCCAGAGCGGGACGTGCGCTTCTCAATGGGTCCTATCGATGTGCTCGATCACTCCAGCCGCGCGTTCACGTACGGGTCCAAGATGGGAATCGACGCCACGCGGAAGTGGCCGGAGGAGGGATTCACGCGCAACTGGCCGAAGCTGATCGAGATGGACGTCGAGACGAAGACGCAGGTCGATGAGATCTGGGCGAAGCTTGGCCTCGGTTCGAACGAGAAACCGACAAAAAGAGAAGGCCAATGACGCCCGGTAAGGATCCGTTGACGTCGGCAACCGGGCGCGAAGGGCAAACGTTCCGCGGCCAGGGACTGCTGCTCCGTCACGCGAATCTCGTTCGCCTGCCGCACACGATATTCGCGCTGCCGTTCGCGCTCGTCGGAGTGGTGCTGGCGAGCTACTTCGCTCCGATTACGCCGAACGATGTGATCTGGGTAGTCGTCGCCTTCACGACAGCGCGCTTCGCGGCGATGGGATTCAACAGGATCGTCGATCGCGAGATCGACGCGCGCAATCCCCGCACGCAGTCGCGGGAGATCCCTTCGGGAACGATGGGTGTGCGCGAGGCGGGCGTGGCGGTTGCGATCGCGTCCGCGGTGTTCTTCGTGGCCGCGTGGCAGCTCAACATGCTTTGCCTCATTCTCTCCCCGCTCGCGCTCGCGTGGGTGCTGTTCTACAGCTACACCAAGCGGTTCACGCACTGGTCGCATCTGGTGCTGGGCGTCGGTCTGTCGATCGCACCGGTCGGCGGGTATCTCGCGATCACGGGCCACTGGAGTGATCCGTGGTGGATGCTCATCGCGCTGGCGATCGCCGTCGCGACCTGGGTGGGCGGCTTCGACATCTTGTACGCCCTACAGGACGTCTCGTTTGATCGTGAGAACGGGCTCTATTCGGTCCCGTCTTCTTTCGGGGAAGCGAACGCGCTCGGCATCGCGCGCATACTGCACTTTGTGACGGTTGCCGCTCTGGCCGTCGGGGGATTGGGCGCCGGAGTGGGAATCCTTTATTACGCAGGCGTTGTTGTAGCGGGGCTACTGCTGCTGTACGAGCACTCGCTGGTCAAACCGAATGATTTCTCGCGCCTCGATGCCGCCTTCTTCACCATGAACGGCGTCATCAGCATCGTATTCCTCGGATTTGTGTTCGCCGAGCGGCTGCTGAGATGAGCGGTACTCCGCCGATCGTGGTGGGAATAACCGGCGCATCGGGAGCGCCCTATGCGGTGAGACTGTTGCAGCAGCTGGTCGCTGCGCACCGACCAGTATCGCTGATCGTGTCGAAGTACGGAATGCGACTGCTCGAGACCGAATCCGGAATCGACTCGATCGACGCGCTCCGCGACTTTGTAGGAAAGCATGACTGGGATTCGTGCATTGAGACTTTCTCCAACGAAGACAGAGGCGCGCGACCAGCTTCCGGCTCAGCGCTCACAGCGGGGATGATCGTGTGCCCGTGTTCGATGGGGACCTTATCGGCAATTGCGGTCGGTGCATCACGCTCGCTGATCGAGCGGGCGGCTGATGTCACGTTGAAAGAGCGGCGAAAGCTCGTTCTTGTCCCGCGCGAGACTCCGCTTAGCGCGATTCACCTCGGCAACATGCTGCGGCTTACGCGCGCGGGCGCTGTCGTGATGCCGGCGTCGCCGGGATTCTATCACCGTCCCCAGCAGGTCTCGGATCTCGTCGACTTCGTGGTGGCGAGGATGCTCGACCAGCTCGGAGTCGAGCAGAAGCTCGTAAAACGCTGGGAAGGCGAGAAGAAATAGCCGGAAGCTCAACATTTACTTGCGCGGGCGTGTTCTCTGCGGAAAGTTGAGGGTGAGCCAATCAACCTTTGGAGGTTAATCTGAAACGTGCTTGGTTCGGAATTGGTGTCGCTGCCCTTGTCGGAGCAGCTGTCGCGTGCAACCCGTTTGCTCCAGACCAATCCGTAGTACTCGGTGTGGATAAGATCGATGCCCCCGCGACTTCACCGGTCGGTAGTCCGCTAACCGTTGTTCTCACCGTCCTTGTCAACGGGTGCCAGTCATTCGACCACCTCGAAGCCACGAGCGTCGCGTCTGGTGCGTCGCTGACGGCGTGGGGAGTGGACCACACAATAGGGAATAAGGGCGTAGTCTGTCCCGAAATAATCAGGAGCGAGGCGCATTCCTATCAGTTCAATCCATCGGCCCGAGGTGCGTTCCAAATCACCGTCGATCAAGGGAGACTCCCACCCCTCACCGCTACGGTGCAGGTGCAATAGATCACTGGACGAAGCGGGTCAGCTCACCTGCTTCGTCCGCTTCATCTCCTTCGGGAATCTTCTGAACCACGACGAGAGCAATANNTGAGTCGGGACCTGCGCCGTCGGCGACTCCTTCTGCGAGAAGATGTCCTCCACCAGCTGCTTCATCGTGCGGCGATCCTTCGAGGACTTCGGCTTCATCACCTCGGCCCGCACCACGCCGCGCCGAATGAGATAGACCTTATCCTCCCCCTCGTGGCCCGGCACCGTGTACACGAAGGAGAGGTTCTCCACCGCGAAACGAAGCCGGCCGAACTGCGCGCGCAACGCCTCCAGCCGCTCGAGCTTGTCGCGGTACACGGCGGCTCTCTCGAACTCCAGCTGTGCGCTCAGACGCTCCATTTCCCCGCGCAGCATGTTGATCGGACCGTCGTCCGACCCCTCCAGAAACGCGCGGGCGAGCACGACGCGCTCGTCATATTGCGCGGCCGAGCATCCCCCGACGCACGGGCCGAGGCACTTGGAGATCTCGTGGCGGATGCATCCCGGTGTGCGCGGGGTGAGCTGAAACAGCTCCACCTGGTCGCTGTAGAACATCTTCAGGTCGGCGCGGCAATCGCGGAGCATCAACGCGTCATTGAGCTCGCGAACGGCCTCCCCCACGCGCTGCGCGCCTACGAACGGACCGTAGTAAATGCCGGCTTCCTCACCCGACGCTCCGCGCACGACCAGCATTTTGGGCGCCGTTCCCTTCGTCAGCTTGATGAACGAGTAGTGCCTCGCGTCGCGCATCATCGCCACGTTGTAGCGCGGGCGGAAGCGTTTGATCAGCCTCAGCTCCTGCAACAGCGCCGCGAATTCGCTCGGCGTGTAATCCCATTCGATGGAATCGGCGGAGCGGAGGATTCGCGCGCCTTTGTCCTCCGGGTACTCGCAGCGAAAATAGCTCATCAGCCGCGAGCGAACGCGCTTCGACTTTCCGACGTACAGCACCTCGCCTTCGCTCGAGAGCATTCGATAGACGCCCGGCCTGTCTGCCGCAGTTTCCCGGACGTTCGATTTCATGACTGCGAGCTGCGCATCGCTCGTGGGCTGCTTCTCGCGCCTGAGAGCGCCGCCAACCATTCTTAGTGCTGACACTTCACGCACAACGTCGTCGCGCGGCCATCGATGGCGTGGGTGGAGACAAGCTTCGCGCCGCATCGCCTGCATGGGAGGCCGCCCCGCCCATAGGCCTCGAGCTTTTCCACGAACGAGCCGCGCTTTCCCCGCGCGTCGCGATAGTCGCGAAAGCTTGTGCCCCGTGCCTCGATCGCTTCACCCAGCACGGCGACGATTGAATCGCGGAGCAGCTTTGCCTGCTCGAAAGTCACCGACGCCCCCGAGCGCGATGGGTCGATGCGCGCTCTCCAGAGCGCCTCGTTCGCGTAGATGTTGCCGATGCCTGCGATTTTTCGCTGCTCCATTAGGACTTTCTTGATGGCCTGGCTCGTGGCCCGAAGAACCGTCGATAGATGCTCGGCCGTAAATGCACGGTCAAGTGGCTCGATGCCAAGTTTGCCCGAGTACTCTTCGAAACGATCCGCATCCATCAGCGCAACCGTTCCTAGTCGGCGGACGTCGGCGTAGTGCAAAGCTCTGCCGTCGTCGAGGTCGAGTCGCAGTGTCGAATAGTCGAGCTCGGAGCCAGTGAAAGTGCCATCGNNCACCACGATTCGGTCGCCGGTGTCGAGATCGATCACCACGAGCTTGGCCCGGCGCCAGCTGCGAAGGATCGTGGCGTCGTAGAGGCGCTTCGCGATCGAGCGCGCTGTCACTTCCCGCAGCACATCGGCTTTGCGGACGGAAACCTTTTTTATCTTCCGCCCTCGAATCGCGCCGTCGAGATCCCGCGCGATCGTCTCGGTCTCAGGTAGTTCGGGCACCGCGCATGACCTCCCTCCATCCGATGTCGCGTCGCAGCTGCTTTCCCTTGAACGAGACCTGCTCGGCGTGGGATCGCGAGATCTCCGCGGCCTCGATGAGACTCGAGGCGACCGCGGTCACTGCGAGCACACGGCCGCCCGCTGTGACGAGCTCATTCGTCCTTGGGTCCCGCGCCGTGCCCGCGTGGAATATCTCGACGCCCTTTTCGCACGGCGGGAGCTCGATGACGTCGCCGGTCCGGGCTTTGTCGGGGTAGCCCGCCGCAGCCACCACGGTCGTAACCGCGGAGAGCGGTTTCCAATCCGGATTCTTCGCGCGGCTCAGAGAGCCACCCCCGGCGACCGCCGCGATCAATTCGAGCAGCGACGAATCCATGAGCGGCATGAGAGCCTGCGTCTCGGGATCGCCGAACCGGCAATTGAATTCCACGACCTTGGGTCCGTCGCTAGTGACCATGAGTCCGGCGTACAGGAGGCCTGTGAACGGGGAGCCGGCCTCCCGCATCGCGGCGAGCGTCGGCCTGATTATCTCGGACATCCCGCGCGCGACGAGCCCCGGCGTGGCGAGCGAGGTCGGAGCGTACGCGCCCATTCCGCCGGTATTGGGCCCGAAATCGCCCTCGTGCAGTCGCTTATGATCCTGCGCCGCCAACAACGGGAGAGCCTCCTGTCCATCCGTGATCGCGAAAAGCGAGATCTCTTCACCTTCCATAAACTCTTCTATGAGTATCTCACGGCCTGCCGCGCCGAACACCCGATCGCTCAGCATCGCGTTGATCGCGCGCTCCGCTTCGACGGCGCTCTGCGCGACGATCACGCCCTTTCCCCCGGCAAGGCCCGACGCCTTTATCACGACTGGCGACGAGAAATCGGCGAGCGCTGCCTTCGCTTCCTTGGCGTCAGTGTGCTGCACTGACCGCGCCGTCGGAATTCCGGCGCGGACCATCAGCTCCTTCGCGAAGCGCTTCGAGGTCTCGATGCGCGCCGCCTCGCGCGTCGGACCGAAGATCGGGAGGCCGCGCGATTGAAATAGATTCGCGATTCCCGCTTCCAGCGGGGTCTCAGGTCCGACGATGGTCAGGTCGACCATCTCTTCCTCGGCCAGGTTAGCGAGGTCATCCAGTTTGTCGACACCGATCGGGACGCATCGCGCGATCGACGCGATCCCCGGATTTCCTGGAGCGACGATCAGATTGATGTTCGGATCATCCCGGCACAGCTTCCAAGCGAGGGCATGCTCCCTCCCGCCGCCGCCGACGATCAGCACCTTCATGCGAACGCTTGCTCGAGGTCGGAGAGAAGGTCCCCAATATCTTCAACTCCGCATGAAAGTCGAATCAGATCATCCGTCAGCCCGAGCGCGGCGCGCCGCTCGGGAGGAACCGACGCATGGGTCATGGAAGCGGGGTGGCTGATCAGGCTCTCGACGCCGCCGAGTGACTCCGCGAGGGAAAAAACGCGCACCTTGCCGAGGATTTTGGCCGCCTTCTCCTTGCTCCCCGTGAGTACCGAGATCATTCCACCGAAGCCCTTCATCTGACGTTTCGCCAGCTCGTGCTGTGGATGCGAAGGCAGCCCTGGATAAATCACATTCTCGGCTCCGAGCTTTTCCGCGAGCCACGCGGCAATCTTGCGGCCGTTCTCGTCGTGGCGAGGCATCCGCAGGTGCAAAGTCTTGGTGCCCCGCAGCACCAGCCACGCATCGAACGGGCCGGGAACCGCGCCAGCCGTGTTCAGAATAAACTGCATCCGCTCCGCGAGGTCATCGTCACGGACCACCGCGATGCCGCCAACCATGTCGCTGTGTCCATTCAGATACTTCGTGCTCGAGTGATAGACGATGTCCGCGCCATGATCGAACGGCCGCTGGAAATAGGGCGAAGCGAAGGTGTTGTCGACGATGAAAAGAGCATTCTTGCGCTTTGCAATCTGCCCCACCGCGGTGAGGTCGGTGAGGCGCATCATCGGATTGGTCGGCGTCTCCATCATGATCGCGACCGTGTGCTCATTGCACGCGTCTTCGACATTCTGCGGGTCGCGGCTGTCGACGTAGGAGAAGCACAGGCCGAAATTCCTGAGGATCTTGTCGAACAGCCTGAAGGTGCCGCCGTAGCTGCTCTCGCCGGCGACGATATGGTCCCCTGACTTGAACAGCTTCATGATGGAATCGGTCGCGCCCATGCCGCTGCTGAACGCAAAGCCGTGGGTGCCACCCTCCAGCGCCGCGACATTCCGCTCCAGCGCTTCGCGCGTTGGATTCTTGCCGCGCGCATACTCATATCCCTTGTTCTGGCCGAGGCCTTCCTGAACGTAGGTTGACGTCGTGTAGATCGGCGTCATTATCGCGCCCGACAGGAGATCGGGGCGCTGACCCGCGTGAATCGCGCGGGTGCCGAATGAAACTTTCAGATCCTCGTCAAAGATGCGGGTCATGCGCCTTTCACACTGGAAGGAGAGGTATGGATGATGCCTGAGAAGTTAACCAATAGAGCGCGCATTTTCGTCGTCCGGCCGGCTCGTGGCGAGTAAATTACCCGCTACTCAGCCGGCCCAGAAGGAAACCAGAGGACAGAACACGAATGGCTTATGAGGGCTTGATGGTGGGTGTCTCCGGCGTGCGCGGTCGCGTCGGAGAGACGTTGACACCGGAGATCATTGCTAAATTCGCGGCCGGCTTCGGCGCCTGGGCTCTGGCGCGGTCCGGTCCGAAAGCGCTCATCGTCGTTGGTCGTGACAGCAGGGTGTCAGGTCCGATGTTCCAGCAGGTCGTTCATGCCGCGCTTCAGTCGGTTGGCTGCGACGTGCTCGACATCGGCATGGTTCCGACCCCGACCGTGCAGCTGGCGGTCGAGCACCACCACGCCGCCGGCGGCCTCGCCATCACCGCCAGCCACAATCCGATCGAGTGGAACGCGCTCAAGTTCATCGGTCCGTCCGGGCTGTTTCTCGATGCCGCGGAGGGGGCGCTGATGCGACAGGTCGTGGAGGGAAACATCCCACGAGCGACCTGGGACAAGCTCGGAACCGTTGCTCAGGACAAGGACGCGGCGCGGGAGCACATCGAGAAGATTCTGGCCCTCCCCTTTCTCGACGTCGATGGGATCAGAAAGAGGGAATTCAGAGTGGCCCTCGACTGCGTCCGTGGCGCGGGCGGGGTGTTCATGCCGGTCCTTCTCGAGCTGCTCGGGTGCAAGCTGGCGACGATCAACATGGAGCCCGACGGACGCTTCCCGCATCCCCCCGAGCCCATCGCCGAAAACCTGGGAGAGTTGCAGAAGCTGGTAGTGGATTCTCACTGCGAAATCGGAATGGCGGTGGATCCCGACGTGGACCGTCTGGCGCTCGTGTCGGAGGAAGGAATCGCGATCGGGGAGGATTACACGCTCGCGCTCGCGTCCAAGGTGGTCCTGAGGCACCGAAAGGGCGTCATCGTCACGAATCTGTCGACCAGCCGCATTCTGGACGACATCGCCAGGGAGGCCGGGACCCGCGTGATCCGCACCGCCGTTGGCGAGGTCAACGTCGCCACCAGAATGCGCTCCGAGAAGGCGCCCATAGGAGGCGAGGGAAACGGAGGCGTAATTCTTTCCGAGCTCCACTTCGGCAGGGACGCGCCAGTGGGGGCCGCCCTCATCCTCCAGCTCCTCCTGGAGGATGATAAGCCCCTCTCGAAAATCATCGCGGCGTACCCGAGATACGTTATCGTTAAGGACAAGCTGGACCGACCGAACGCACCTCTCGACGCGGTCTACGAAGCCCTCAAACGGGCCTTCCCCGACGCCGAAGTGGACACCCAGGATGGGCTGAGGCTGACTTGGCCGGATCGTTGGGTGCATATCCGCCCCTCGGGAACGGAACCAATCGTGCGAGTAATTGCAGAAGCCCCGACAACGGGAGTAGCGCAGCAGCTGGTCCGCGATTGCCGGCAGCCGGTCGAGGCGCTGGGCCGGTAGAAATACAGTCAACCAGAAATCTTTATGTGCGGAATAATCGGCTATATAGGAATGCGTGGCGCGACACCCCTCCTGCTCGAGGGGCTCAAGCGCATGGAGTACCGCGGCTACGACTCNNCTCGAGTACCGCGGCTACGACTCCGCCGGTGTCGCCGTAATGAATGGCGGTGGGGTCGAGACGCGCAAAGCCGCTGGAAAAATCTCGGAGCTTGAGCGCGCGCTCGCTGCCAGCCCCGTCGCTGGCGACATGGGAATCGGCCATACGCGCTGGGCGACGCACGGTGTCCCCAACGAGTGCAACGCGCATCCGCACGTCGACTGCAAGGGCGATATCGCGGTCGTCCACAACGGAATCATCGAGAACTCCGGCACGCTCAAGAAGGAGCTCATCGCGCACGGCCATACTTTCGTCTCCGACACCGATACCGAAGTCATCGCCCACCTCATCGAAGAGGCGTTCGACGGAAATCTCGAGGATGCCGTGATCGAAGCCCTCTGGCAGATCGAAGGCACCTACGGAATTGCGGTCGTCTCGAGCAAGGACAAGAACAAGATCGTCGCGGCGAGG
Organism: Gemmatimonadota bacterium; assembly: GCA_003131365.1. Classification (GTDB taxonomy): domain Bacteria; phylum Gemmatimonadota; class Gemmatimonadetes; order Gemmatimonadales; family Gemmatimonadaceae; genus UBA4720. The sequence continues at coordinate 10,884 of PKVB01000097.1, forward strand.
AAGGGCAGTCCGCTCCTCATCGGACTCGGCGACGGCGAGTACTACGTTGCCAGCGATGTCTCCGCGATTCTGGCGCAGACGCGCGAAGTAGTCTACCTCGACGATGGCGATGTCGCCGTCCTCACGCGCGATGGCTACACGATTCTCAATCAGCGGGCGCAGCAGCTCGAGCGCGGTGTCAGCAAGATCGACTGGGATCTCGACCAGATCGAGCGCGGCGGGTTCGCCCATTTCATGCTCAAGGAGATCTTCGAGCAGCCGGCGACGGTCGAGAACTGCATGCGAGGGCGATTGCTGCCGGACCAGGGAACGTCCAAGCTCGGCGGTCTCAACATGACCGATGAGGAGCTGCTCAGGTTCGACAACATCCTCATCACCGCCTGCGGCACGAGCTGGCACTCGGCTCTGATCGGCGAGCACATGTTGGAAAGCCTCGCGCGCATTCCGGTGGAAGTCGAGTACGCCTCCGAATTCCGCTACCGGAATCCCGTCGTCACGGACAAAACGCTTTGCATCGTGATCTCACAATCGGGTGAGACGGCGGACACGCTCGCCGCGATGCGCGAGGCAAAATCCCGCGGCGCGCGAACGTACGGAATCGTGAATGTCGTCGGCTCGACCATTGCGCGCGAGAGCGACGGCGGCATCTACGTGCACGCCGGACCGGAGATCGGAGTCGCCTCTACGAAGGCGTTCACCAGCCAGGTGATCGCCCTGCTCCTCTTCACGCTCAAGCTCGCCCGTCTGCGCAACCTGTCGATGGTGGACGGGAAAGAGATCATCGAGGAGATGCTGAGCCTTCCCTCCAAGATTCAGAACATTCTCGACCGGGCACCCGAGATCGAGAAGATCGCCGAGGAGTTCAAGAATGCGCAGAACTTCCTCTACCTCGGCCGAGGGTACAGCTTCCCGACCGCGCTCGAGGGAGCGCTCAAGCTGAAGGAGATCAGCTACATCCACGCCGAGGGCTACCCCGCGGCGGAGATGAAGCACGGACCGATCGCGTTGATCGACGAGAAGATGCCCGTGGTGTTCATCACACCGCACGACTCGGTGTTCGAAAAGGTCGTCTCGAACGTGGAGGAGGTGAAGGCGAGGGGCGGACGCGTGATCGCGATCACGACGCGCGAAGAGGAGATGCTGGCGGGAAAGCTGGACTACGAGTTCCGCATTCCCGAGACGAAGGACATGCTCACGCCTGTGCTTGCGTCGGTACCGCTGCAGCTCCTCGCGTACTACATCGCCGTCAAGCGGGGCGCGAACGTCGATCAGCCGCGCAACCTNNGCAACCTCGCCAAGTCCGTCACGGTGGAGTAGTACTGAGAGTCCTGCTTCAGCGGGTCTCGCGGGCGGAAGTCCGCATTGGAGAGCGAAGGGCGGGAAGCATTGGGAAGGGATTTCTCCTCCTCGTCGGCTTCACGCATGGCGACACTCCCGAGAAAGTCGACTGGATGGCCGAGAAGACTTCCGGCCTCCGCCTGTTCAGCGACGCCGATGGAAAAATGAATCTCGCGCTCTCGGAAGTCGGCGGAGCGATGCTGGTCGTGTCGCAGTTCACTCTTTATGGGAACGCGGAGAAGGGAAAGCGGCCCAGTTTCATCGACGCCGCGCGCCCCGAGGAGGCGATCCCCTTGTACGAGCGTTTTCTCGCAGCGTTGCGCGAGCGCGGCCTCCACGTCGAGAGCGGCGAATTCGGCGAAATGATGGATGTCGAGCTCGTGAACGACGGACCAGTCACGCTGTGGCTCGAGCGGTGAGTGAGTGTCGTGTCGTGCTCGCGTCAGCCTCCCCGAGACGGCGGGAGCTGCTCAACCTGATCGGCATCCAGCACGAGGTGCGTCCGGCCAACATCGACGAGACGATGCGTCCGCGCGAAGCCCCGCGCCGCCACGCGGAGCGGCTTGCCCGCGAGAAAGCGAGTGCCATCGCCGTGCGTGATCCCGGTCTCATCGTCATCGGCGCCGACACGGTCGTCGTCACCAATCGCAAAGTGCTCGGCAAGCCGGTCGACACCGCCGACGCAGCCCGGATGCTCGGCATGCTGAGTGGTCGCGAGCACACGGTCATCACTGCTGTCGCGGTTTCACGAGGAAGGAAGCTCCGCTCGGCGGTCGAGGAAGTGCGCGTGAAGTTCCGGCGGCTGCGCGACGACGAGATCGAGGCGTACATCGCGACCGGAGAGCCCATGGACAAGGCGGGCGCTTACGGAATCCAGGGATTTGGCGCGACGATCGTCGAGCGCATCGAAGGGGACTATTTCGCCGTCATGGGACTGCCGCTGGTGCGGCTGGTGGGATTGATGCGAGACGTCGGGGTGAAATACAGGTTCGGTGAGCTGGCGACGTCAGCCGACTAGCGCGCGCGCCCTCTCCATCACCCGCTTTTCGTTGTCGAACGCGAGCTGACTCGTCGCATCCTCGATCGGTACCCAGCGCGCTTCGTTTACTTCCCAGTCGTGGTCCCTTGTGTCGCCAGACACATAGCGAAGAAGATAGAAGTGAACGCGCTTGTGGAAGCGCACCTTGATGCCGTTGTCGAGTCCCGCGTACCAGTATTCGATCGTCTCGATGGGCTGCGCGACCTCACTCGACACTCCTCCTTCCTCACGCGCTTCCCGCACCGCCGTTATCTCGGGTTTCTCTCCCGCCTCGACCAGCCCCTTGGGCAGCCGCCACCTGTTCTGTCCGCCAACGGAGACGATCACCACTTCCACTCTCCCCTTGTCGCCGCGAAACACCACGCCGCCGGCCGATACCTGCTCCTTGACGGGCACCTTGATGCTCAGCGACCTGTTCGGAGTGGATCCTTTGGATTCTCGCGGCGTCATCTTCCAGCTCGGTCGGCGTAGCGATCGCGCCACAGCTGCACCTTCTCCAGCACGTGACGCGTCTCGATTCGCTTCATTCGTCCCGGGCGATTCTGCATCGAGATCGGGTAATCCTCTCCGGGCTCGCCGTACGCGTCGATGATGAGATCCTGGAATCGCCGGTAAGGCCCGGTACGCTTTGGATTGGTGTAGCCCATGAGACTGATTACTGNNCATATGCAGCGGACCTGTATCGGGCGAGAGCACCAGCGCCGACGCATCCAGAATCGAGACCAGGTTTCTCAAGCCGCTCCCCAGCTCGGAGCGGGGTTTGTGCTTCGCGCGCTCCATGACGATTCGCTCCGCGGCCAGTTCTCGCTCTGAACGACCACCGACGAGAACGACCCCCATTCCAAATCTCTCGTGGAGGGCGTCGCTCACCTCGGCCCAACGCTCCGGCATCCAATCTTTCTCGGGTTTGCTGGTCGCGACGACGATCGACGCGATCGGACGATCGATCGACGCAATGAACTCGCGCTGCCAGCCCCGCTCAACCGGCCATGGACCGAGATGCCATTCCACCGGCCGGGGCGAAACCCCGAGCGCCGTGAGAAATTCGAAATACTGATCCTGCACGTGCTGCATGGAATGCGGCGGAATGTTCCTGTTGGTGAAGAGCCAGTTCAGGTCGCGCGCCCGCGAGCGGTCGAACCCCAGCTTGATGGGAGCGTGTGTCGCGCCAGTGACGATCCCCGCCTTGAAATAGACCTGGAGATTGATCACCAGGTCGAAGCGCCTCTTCGCCAGCTCCGAGGAGACATCCGCGAACGCCATCAAGCCACGGGCGCGATCGAAGACGATTATCTCATCCACCGAACGGTGGCCCCGCACGAGCGTCGCGGGACCCGGCTGGAGAACCCAGGTGATGCGCGTCGCTGGATTCGCCCGCTTGAGCGCATTGATCACGGGCAGCACGTGCACCGCGTCGCCGACGGCGCTCATCATCACGATGCAGACCTTGTCCGGTACTCCGGGCACGATTGCGGCGGTCACTCCACGCTCCTCAAGCGCAGGTACTCTTCGTCTTCCGCCGAATAGGGAAGGGAGTGAAGATCGCGCCATTTGCGTAGCGAGCGAATGAGCCGGTCGAGATTTGCTTTCGCCACGAGCGGCGACCCGGGCGAGCTGAACCGAACGCGATCGACATCGAGCACGTGCGCATCGAGTCCCGGACCTTCGCCGACGGTGAGCAGCACGTTCTTCAGATTGAGATCCTGGTGGTGCGCCCCGGCGTGGGTCAGGGATCGCAGCAGCTTTACTATGGCGTCCAGTACCATGACCCTGTGGTCGTGATCCGTGATCTTGGCCAGAGCGACGGAAAGATCGTGGCCGTTGGGGATCTCCCGCGTCGCGACATCGGAGCGGCGCAGCAGGAGATTCTTCGGATAAGACACGTAGGCGAGCACCTCGGGCGTGCTCACCCCGCTCGCTCGCAGACGCAGCGACGCGAGCAGCTCTCGGTACCCCCGCGTTGGCAGGATGAAGAGATCGTTGTTGAACTTGGCCATCCAGCCGCCACGCATGTTGTGGCGCACCACCACTCTGCCGCAGCCACCAGGAAGATTCACCGCGAAGACGGGCGCGCGTCCGACGAGTGGAATGGTGTCTGGCTGACGCGAGGCGAACTCGTAAAGCCTTTCCTTCTCCAGCACTCCACGGATGCTCGGCGCGCAGGCCTGCGCCGCGACGACGCGCGCCCCGCCAACCTGGAAGCGCTCGTACGAAGGGATAGTCAGTCCGACGATCATTGCGCCTTCTGGAGTCGTCGCACCGATGCAATGGCATTCAGGAGCGCCTGGGCCTTGCTGCGTGTCTCGTCCCACTCGCGCTCTGGAACCGAATCGGCAACGATGCCAGCCCCAGCCTGGACCGATGCCGTGCCGTTCGTGATGACGCACGTACGGATCGTGATCGCCAGATCCATTCGCTTGCCGCCGGCGCCAATGTAGCCAATGGCGCCCGCATATGGTCCGCGTGACACCGGCTCCAGCTCGTCGATGATTTCCATTGCCCGAATCTTCGGCGCGCCCGTCATCGTCCCGGCGGGGAAAGTGGCGCGAAACACGTCGAGGGCAGAGAGTCCATCATTCAGCTCGCCCTCCACCTGACTCACGATGTGCAGCACGTGTGAGTACTTCTCGATCTTCATTAGCTCGGTGACTTTCACCGTCCCGTACTTCGCCACGCGTCCGACGTCGTTTCTCCCGAGATCGACCAGCATCACGTGCTCGGCCCGCTCTTTTTCGTCGGCGAGAAGCTCCGCGGAGAGCTGCTTGTCCTCCTCCGGTGTCTTGCCGCGAGGACGCGTGCCAGCGATTGGACGAAGGGTGATGTGATTATCCGATACTCGTACCAGCAGCTCCGGAGAGCTGCCCACGATCTCGACTCCATCGAGCACGAGGTGGTACATGTAGGGCGACGGATTGATTGCCCGGAGCGCGCGATATAGGTCGGCGGGATCGAAGTCGAGCGGGACATCGATTCGGCGCGACAACAACGCCTGAAAGCAGTCGCCAGCCCGGATGTACTCCTTGATACGCTCGACGTGCTCCATGAAATGGGCGCGGTCGTAGCTGGAGTGGCCCTCGACAGCATGGGCGCTCGAGTCCGGCGATATCGCCTCCAGGCGCGCGGGTTTCCGCAGGCGCGCGAGAACTTCGTTCAGCTCGGTGGTGGCGCTCTCGTACTGCGACCGCAGCTCGTCTTCGCGCGCGCCTTTCGGAACGGGAACCGACACCACCACGCGAGCGCGCCCATAAAGATTGTCGAGTATCACCAGCGAGCGAGTGAACACGAAGACGGCATCGGGAGCTCCGAGACCGTTTTCAGGTCGGTTGGGAAGCTTCTCGATGAGACGCACAATGTCGTAACTGAAATATCCGACGATTCCGCCCCAGAACTGGCCGAGCTCTGGAACGTCCGCCGGCTGGGCTCCCTCGATGAGGACGCCCAGATCAGCGAGCGGGTCGGCGGGCTTCCGCGCGTTATGCCAACCGCGTTCTGTGGTCCAATCTTCCACGACGCCGTTCGCAAGCCTCCACGCTGAGCGAGGCTCCGTCCCCAGATACGTGTAACGGGACCACGTCTCGCCACCCGCGGGCGCCGACTCCAGAAGAAACGCGAACGGGCCGCGCCTGAGCTTGGCGAACGCCGAGACCGGTGTGTCGGTGTCGAGAAGACAATCTTCCCACACGGGCACGAGTGTCGCCCCAGCCGCCCTTCGTTTGAAATCCTCGAAGCTCATCGCCTCACCGTAGTGTTTGCCGCCGCAATTGTTCTCCCTCCCGCTCGACCAGCAACTAATTTTCCTCCATGAAGCTTCGCCTATTATCCGAGTTCGCGTTGAATTCCATAAAGCTTCGCCTATTATCCGAGTTCGCGTTGAATTCCATNNGATCGCCGACACCGCCCTCGCCGACTACAAGGCGACGGCGCACGGCTATGTGACATTCCTCGCACAATTTGGAGAGGGATTCCCCGAGCCGCCAAAAATCGTGAAGGCGGACGAGCTGGGGTTGGAAGTCTACTGGCGCGCTCCCGATCTGAGCAAGCAGCGCATCATGGGGCGCCGCGACACTCTACTGCTGCCGACCGACATCAACTACCACCGCGATCACCTCGGCATCGTCCAGAACAACTTCAGGAACATCATCAGAATCGGAGAGGGCGATGAGGTTCAGGACGTCCCACATCCGCTCTCAGCCGCCGGCCTCGAGGTCTACGATTTTGCCATTCACGACTCGCTGCAGATCCGCCTCGGCCCCCGCGTGCTCGACGTCTATGAGGTCAAAGTGCGTCCGAAGGACGACCGCCAGCCGCNNCGTTCAGCTTCACGCGCGCCGCGCTCATAGACAAGGATCTCGAGGATGTGTCGGTCGTCCTCGAGAACGCGCTCATCGAAGGCCGCTTCTGGCTCCCCCGACGCCAGGAGATCGAGATTCGCCGCACAGGCTCGTGGCTCGACTACCCCGCGCGAGGAATCATCCGGGGCCGATGGGAGATCTGCTGCTACGAAGTGAACAAGGGAATTCCCGCCAGCTACTTCACGGGGCCGGAGATCGTGATGGCGCCGTCGGCGGAGAGAACACTGCACCCCTTTCCGTTCGTCGGCCACATTCTGGATTCGCTGCCTCCGGATGTGAGAGCGGTCACCGACGAGGACGTGAAGAAGGTCCAGGAGGAAGCGCGCGCCCTCGTCCGCGCGCAGGCACTGGCTCGCAGCCGGAGCTTCGCCTTCTCGGCACGGCACGTCTCCGACATCGCGCGATTCAACCGGGTCGAAGGTCTCGGCCTTGGGAGCGGATTCCTTCAGCGTGTCGGGGCGGGTTCTGCCGTCGCGGCATCCGGCCGCTATGGGTTCAGCGACAATCAATTCAAGGGGCGCGGTGCGCTGGAATACCGCACGGGAGCAGGATCCTCGCTCATACTCGCCGCGGAACGCCAGTACCGAGATGTGAGCGATGAGCAGGAAACTTCACTGGTGCGTAACACCATCGCGGCGCAGGAATTCGGCAGCGACTACACGGACACCTACGACGCGCAGGCTCTCTCTCTCTCCGGATCTGTGGCGCGGCTCGGATGGCGGCCTTCGTTCGAGCTCGCCTACGAGCGGCACGAACCGCTGGCTGTTCACACCCGACCGGCGAACGGCAGCCTTGAGCCCACGATACCGGCGCTCTCTCTGCACGAGAGTCGGCTGACAGTGGGACTGGACAGAGGGGCAACGCTGACTTTCGCCGGCTACGAGCTCGGGGCGCACCTATCTGTAAGCGCCATCCGCAGGGCGAGCCCCGCCAACTCACAACCCGGCGATTTCCTCAGGCCGTCGCTCGAGCTCGATCTCCAGAAGCCGTTCGGCTCGACCCGGCTTCTCTTTCACACAATCGCCGCAGGAGTTTTCAGTGGCGACACGCTGCCAGCGCAACACCTCGTCTACCTCGGTGGTCCAACCAGCGGCCCGGGCTACGACTTTCACGAATTCGTCGGACGGGGCGGCGTGAGCCAAAGGATCGAGTACCGCTTCCTCGCGCCGTTTTTCGGGATTCCGCTGGGCAGATTCGGCCGCGCGCCAGGGACGGTCACCCTCGCTCCCTTCGCGACAACGGTGTGGATAGACCGCTCCGCCGATTTCAAGCCGTCGCGACAGGGCTGGTATCCCGGCGTCGGACTCGGCGCGCTTACCCTTTTCGATGTGCTGCGCTTGGACGTCGCGCGTGGCCTGCGCAACGGACGCTGGACGTTTTCGGTCGACATCGGACGCGATTTCTGGAGCGTGCTCTAGGCGGGAAGAAAGGGAGCCAGGCTGGGTCGTTATCGAACGGCGTGCACCGTCGTCCTTCATACGGGGGAGTACCTAGATAACCAGGAATCTGGGACCCCCTTTCGACCCCACATCAGCAGCTAGGCATTCCATGCGCTCATTCCTCGAACTTCGCCGAGTCTCGTTGACGCTCGCGAGTCTCACGGTACTGGCGGGTTGCGCCACAGCCACCAGGCGCACAGCAGTCAGTAGCGGCGTCCCGCCTATCCGATCCAGCGAGGCAGCGCAGCCAGGACTTCAAAAAGACGCGCTTGTCCGGGCGGCAAGCGCGTATGACGCGGGCGATTATCCCTTAGCTGGTACATTGTTCGAGGCAATAGTCACGCAAGACCCGTCGCCAGCTTCCATCGCGGTTTTCCGCCTCGCGACTCTCCGTTCGTGGGACGGCCGGCTCGACGAGTCGGTAGCCCTATATCGGCGCTACATAGCTCTGGAGCCGGGCGACGCGGAAGGGCGTCTCGCACTGGCTCGTACCCTGGCGTGGCAAGGGCAATACGCTTCGGCGATCGCGACCTACGATTCGCTGATAGCCACCAATCAGGGCTCCCGCGGCGCCGTGATCGGCCGTGCTCAAACGCTCGCCTGGGCCGGTCGGTTGAGCGAAGCGATTGCCATCTACAAGAGTTGGATCCGCGATCACCCCACAGACCGCAACGCATCGATCGATTACGCGCGCGCACTCGCCTGGAACGGCCAGTACGACGAGGCCGAAGCCATGTACGCAGAGTTGGCCAGAACTGGCAACGCTGCCGCGAAAAAGGGCTTGGCGCGTGTGATCGGGTGGCGAGGTGAGCTGGATCGGAGCGAGCAGACTTGGCGACAGGTTCTCGTGACCGACCCTCAGGATCCCGAGGCCCTCACCGGGCTTGCACAGGTTCTCAGCTGGCAGGGGCGCCAGACCGACGCTGAGTCGGCGCTCCAGCTGGCGTTGCGGGCAAATCCTGCCTACGGCGATGCGCGCACGTTACTCCGCTGGGTACAGGCCGACCTCAGACCGAGTGCGACGTTAACCGCGGTCGGCATCAATGACAGCGACCACAATCGCGCGACGGTTCTCTCCGTTGACTACCTGGCACGCGCCTGGTGGAACGGCGCGATTGGAGGCCGGTACACGGAACGCAGCGCGAATTTCGCGGCGATCGATTCGCGCGCGGATGCCGTCAACCTTTTCGCGCGGTGGCAACCCGGCTCCAGCTCATGGCAGCTTCGCGCCGATGGTGGAGTCACCAGACATTCATCCACGTTCTTCCCGGCGACGAATCCCCAGCGGACGATCGGTAGCGGTGCTCTGCGCGTTACCGGAAACGTTGGGCGAGCGCTCACCGTTGGAATCAGTGGCTCACGAGCGCCTTTCGATGAGACGGCGCTGCTGATCGCCAACGGTGTCGTCAGTTCGGATCTTGCCGGTGAGGCCACGGTCGCCTTGCCAGCGCGTTTCACGCTCTCCGGCGCGGCGAGCCACGCGCGAATGACCGGGGGCACACGCGAGAACGCGCGGAACGCGTTCTCGTCCACCGTCCGGTGGGCCCACAGCCGGAACTGGAGTCTCGCTGTTGGCGGGCGCCAATTCGGCTACGACACGACGTCGGCGGATGGCTATTTCGCGCCACGGCGGTACACTCTCGCAGAGGCAAGCGGTCGCGGACGCATCGGCGGTCAGCTCGGCTGGAATGCGGACGCAGATGTTGGACTCGGCCGGCAGAGCATCGAGTTCTTTGGTTCCAGCGGGGGCTCGCGTCTCGCCGAGCGTGCTGCGATGTCGTTGGGGTATCGCTTCGATCCGGCTCGCGAAGTCAGCGCCGCTGGTGCCTACGCGAACGTAGCCGGACCGGGCCAGACGGGAAGCGAGTACAAGTGGTACACGTTCTCGCTGCGAGCGCGATTGGGATTCTAGGCGCGACGGCTGCGGTTCGCCGCGGCCGCGTGCTACCGTGCGGGAGGATGATCCGGGATTCCCGCGAAAGTCCGCTGCATCGCTGCGAACAGAGGTTTGACCTCCGCATACCACTGTGGGGTTTCCCACGGTGGCCAGCTCCACGTGGGAGGCTCGGCAAATCTCGATGTTCCCGCGCCACGCGGGAGATTGTCGCCGCCTGAGCTCGGGTTGGACGGATCATAGCTCTCGACGACAAACCGGAAGCCGTCGGTAACGGCAGCGTCGACCTCACCAGTGACCGGGTTGCCAAACAGGACGCTCCGCGACGAAGGATCCGTCACTTGGAGCATCGCCCATGGCAGGCGTATTTCTATCACGCCGGTGGTTGTGTCGGCGAACCAGTCTGCCAGAGAATTGTCGGCCTGTCGGGAATAGAGCAGCCTGTTCCGATCATATCCGATTGGCGGAAAGATTCTCCCGTCGCGCGCGATGCGCCGCCGGTTCGTGACGACGACGAGCGAGTCCCATTGGCCCGCGTCGTTCGCCACTGTGCGGAAAGGGCGGTTATATACGTACTGCGTCGCATTGGGCTGGCTCCCGGGAATCTGCACCGGGCGGTAGAGATTGTAGGGATGGTCCACGAGAACCTGACTCGCTGCGGGTCCTGCCAGGTCGACGACGAATTCCAGTCCGGTCGGCACCCGTGATCCCGTGTTTGGCAACCGCTTGTCGCCCAGGTCGCGCCGATAGGTGTCGATACCGATTTGATAGTGAGCGTGCGCCCAGTCGATCCGGCCTACATCGAGCCGCAGGTACACGTAGGCTTCGTCCTGCGCGACTCGCAGCGATTTGAGCCGCATCGCCGCCGAAATCTTCGTTTGGGTATTCATTGCCTCGTAGAGGATAGGCCGGCCGCGCCAATCGGCGGTGTCACCGTCGATCTCTATCGAGGATTCCTTGCGACCTGCCCGCATTGCGATGACACCGTAGTTCTCTTCCGCGTCGAGCGCATTAAGCCAGAGTCTCTTTCGTTCGAGGGGATACTCGAAGTCGATGACGATCCAGTTCTTCTTGAACCATTCGTCGATCAGCGCGAACAATCCTGCTCCAGCCGCTCCCGATGCGTAGATGTCCCGCGTCAGCCGCGCGTCTGCGAGCGCCTGCTCTTGTTCAGAAAGCCCGCCGTGATTCCATCCCTGCGGCTGGAAATGCGCGTTTCCGCGCGACGACGGCACGCCATACTCGCTGATCACGACGGGCATGTCACCGTGGTGGGCAATGAGCTCGCGAAGATAGCCGAAGTAGTTGCTCGGGCCCTCGGGAGAGCGCGCCTTCGAGTATCCGGGATCGACGACGAGAAACTCGGGGTAGTAGGGGTAGGCGTGGTAGGAAGCGAACACACCTGCGGGGAACGCAGTTGTCCCCCGCATCTTCACCGCATCGAGGCCGACGACGTCGTTGTCGTACTCCTTCGACTTCTCCACTATCTTCTCGCCGCGCGCCGTTAACAGCTCGATCTCCTGAACCTTTCCGGTCTCGGTTGGATGCGTCAGGGGGTCCAGCGTCGGCCAATTCGTATATGCGATTGGCCTCTGCGCGTTATAGCGGTCCATCTCGAACGACGCGAGGTAATCGCACTGTTCGGCAAGCCACGTCTCGAGCGGATTGCCGGCGGCGATGGTGATGTATCGGCCGCGATAGCTCGTCTTGTCCGGCTGAAGGGCGTTGTAAGCCACGACCGAGTACGGCTCCCACTCTCGCCCGATGATGTAGCCAAGCGTCCAGGGCGAGACGTCCGCGAGGTACGCACCGCTGGCGTGGCCCGGAGACGGCGGAATCACCGCGTCGCCGTGAATCAGCGAGACGACACGCTCCATCTCGCTGTGAAACTGAGCCAGCCATTGAGGATCGTCGTACTTCTCCTCCTCCTGGCCAGGGGGCAGCTCCGTCCAGACGCCGTGAATCAACCAGATTGGGTGCGCCGGGTGAGCGAGATTCCAGTTTCTCAGTGCGCCGTAGAAATGCGGCGGATGCACGGTGTAGACACGAATCGCGTTCGCGCCCATGTCGGCGATGATGGCAATCCACCGCTCGTAGGTGCTGTCGTTCGATGGAAATTCCGATGGGAATTTTCCCGGGAGAGCGGCACCCAGATTCACGGCCTTGATCCACATCGGCGCCCATTGGCCGGTTCCTTTCCGGACTTCGATGACGCGCCGCCCGGTTCTCGCCACCAGAATTGTCGTGGCTGGTCTCACCTGAGGGGGCAGCACCACGTCCGAGAGCAGCTCCGGGATTCGGGCAAGATACGAGAGCGCGGTCGAATCACGGGGTACGATCCGCAGGGCACGCTCAAAACTGCGGCGGGCGACCGTGAGGTCTCCTGTTCTGTACGCGGCCATGCCCGCTCCGGCGACTGCATCGTAGGAGGTCGAGTCGGCTACGATGGCGCGAGCGAAAAATGCCCGCGCTTCTGGCAGTGATCCCCCCCGCATGGCCGCGTAGCCCGCACCGGTGAGCGCACCTGGTTCGCTGGGACAAAGCGCGATTGCTCGTTTGAACTCGCTCGCGGCCGTGGCAATGTCGTTCGTTCTGTATGCTGCCCAGCCTCGTTCAATCGCTTGTCTCGCATCCGGGAGCGCTAGGCAGGTCGTCTGAGCCAGGGCGGGAGCAGCTGCTGCCGCACCGAGAAATATCGAGATGCCAAAGAAAAAGAGGCGTGTCCGTTCACGCAGGGGCAGGTCGAGAAACCGGATGAGAGGGGGACGCATACCTCTCGGACGAAGGGCTGAAGCGGGTGTCACCGTGTCACCTTGATTTCGCGAGAATTGATTTGCCCATTGGGTGCGGGATGACGCAACATAGCTTGAGGCATGACTTCCGTCGGCGATTCGGTCGCGGCTGACAAGTGGCTCGTTCCGATCCTCATGGACATCTTGCCCAAGAGCTCGCTCGACGCGCTCGAGTGCGCGATCGGGGTAAGCTATTGGCGTGCCGCCGTCGATAAGGGCCTGCTGTCAAACGAAGAGATACTCGAAGCTCTTTCGACGCGTACCCGATTCAGAATCGCCGCTGATCTCCTCGTCAGCACCCAGGCGCGCGACAAGGTGCCGGAATGGCTCGCTCGCAGATTCGGAATCCTGCCGCTCGCCATTTCCGAATCCACGCTCGACATCGCGACCTCAAATCCCTACGACCTGGACTGCGAGAAGACGCTTGCGTTCGCCGCCGCCCGCACGGTGCGCATGTGCCTCGCGTCACCGGATCGGATCCAGGAGAGGATCGAGGAAGTCTACGCCCCTGTCGGCCGTGTCAGCAGGCTGCTCGATGCCGTGGGCAAGTCATCGACCCAACACGTGATCGAGAAAGCCGACGACACCGAAACTCAGCTGGATGAGAAGCAGGCCGAGCGCCCGGTGATCAAGCTCGTCGATCACATCGTGGCCGAGGGAATCGCCACGGGCGCGAGCGACATTCATCTCGAGGCAGGGGAGAGCGGAATCGCCGTCCGCTATCGCATCGATGGAATGCTGAAGGAAGTGATGGTCCTCCCGAAAGCCGTTGGTGTCCCGCTCGTGTCGCGCATCAAGATCATGTCGCAAATGGACATTGCGGACCGTTTGCGTCCGCAGGGCGGGAGAGCCCGCGTAGCAATTAACGGCGCTCGCGTGGATTTGCGTGTCTCCACGCTGCCCGCGTCTCACGGCGAGAAAGTCGTGATCCGGATCCTCGATTCCCGCGCTGCGCTCCGCTCGGTCGAGTCGCTTGGTCTCGATCCTGTCGACGGCCCGCGGATGCAAAAGCTGCTGGAGGTGCGGGAAGGGTTGATCCTCGTCACCGGCCCAACTGGTTCGGGCAAAACGACCACGCTATACGCTGCGCTCCGCCTGCTGCAGCACCGCGGCGTCAACATCATCACGGTCGAAGATCCGGTCGAATATCGAATCCCGGGAATCGTACAGGTGCAGATTCACGAGAAGGCCGGGCTCACGTTCGCGTCGGCGCTCAGATCGGTGCTCCGGCAGGATCCGGACGTCGTTCTGATCGGCGAGATTCGCGACCGGGAAACAGCGGCAATTGCCATCCAGGCGTCGCTCACCGGCCACCTCGTGTTCGCCACCCTCCACACCAACGACGCCTGCAGCTCGATCGTTCGCCTCACCGACCTCGGCGTCGATCCGGTGAAGCTCTCCGGCGCTCTCAAGGGAGTGGTGGCGCAGCGACTCATTCGGCGGCTCTGTCCCGAGTGCAAGCTCGTCGCGAACGCCGGTGTTCCGCGCCGCCTCGTGGGTGCCATTCCGGAAGACTCGATGATCTACGTGTCTAGGGGCTGCAAGGAATGCTCGATGACCGGCTATTCCGGACGCGTCGCGGTGACGGAAGTGCTCGTCACGACTCCCGAGATAGAGCGATCCATTGCCGCCGGCGATCCACCGGGGCGCCTGCTCGCCGCCGCCCGATCTTCCGGCACACGCTCGCTTTGGGGTTGTGGCTGCGCCCAGCTTCTCGCGGGAAATACCAGCGCGCAGGAGCTGGTGCGCGTCCTCGAGCCCGAAGGCGCTCGCGCCGGCACACGCGAGCCCGGCACAGGCTATGATCTACCGAAGCCCATCATCTACGAGAGACGAGTGCAGAACCCCACGACGCAGATCGTTCCGGGAGTCGTCGAAGTCTATGTCATTCGCCACAACGCCGGCGATTGGCGGGTGCTCGCGCTCCAGCGTTCGCCGGATGCGAGCAGGCCCGGGTCGTGGGAGCTCGTCTACGGCAAGATAGACGCGGGGGAGCGCCCGGAACGAGCGGCTGTTCGGGAGCTGCGCGAGGAGACGGGACTCGAAGTCAAGGCGTTGTACAACGTAACGGTGAACAGCTTTTATCTGCACGCGACTCAAACAATACAGATGTCGATGGTCTTCGCTGCGTTTGTCGCCGAGGATTCAGAAGTCGCTCTCAGCGACGAGCATCAACGGTTCGAGTGGTTGAGCGTCGACGAAGCCTGCGATCGGTTCACATGGCCCCGGGCCGCGCGCGGGCTGAGGGATGTGCGCCATCTCCTCGCGCGTGGAAACGCTGGACCGGTCGAGGATGCGCTGCGGGTTCTCTAAAAGCAACTGAACTCGCAAACTGGCATCTATACCTCTGACGCCTCCCGCCAGTTCAGTTGCTTTCTCTACCGGTTCTTGACAGTAGTGAGATTCACTTGATCCACGGGCGCGTTGGGCTTCACCCGCACGCTCTTGGCCGGAATCCCGACGTACACGTGGAACGGCCGCACGTCCTTGGTTGCCACAGCCATCGCTCCGACCATCGCCTGCTCCCCGACGTGCACTCCCGCAAGCACCGTCGCGTGGTACGTGATGCGAACGCCATCCTCGAGTCTTGTCGGCGCGTCGGTCACGTCGCGCTGATCGACGATGCTGTGCGTGTGGCTGTAGATGTTCGCGAAGTCGCTGATCGACACGTTGNNCGGATGCTCGACCTGGAGGCGGGCATTGACCTCCAGGAAGAAGGCGCCGCCGCGATCGTCGAGCAGGACGTACCGGTGGACGACGCAGTTGTCGCCAACCTCCATGTTGTAGCCGAACGAGAACTCGACGAACTGGAATGCCTTGAAATTCTCACCGCATTTCTTGAAGATGTACGGCGCCAGTACACGCCTCAGCTGAACTCCCAGCTCCACGTTCTGTCCTCCCACCACCGTGCGATCGAAGGAGTACCAGAGCCAGAGCAGTGGCTTCACCTTCTGGAAACGCGCGTCATCGCACTCGGCGTAGTACTCGGGCTCGAGCGTCACATTGCGGGGATCGAGCGCCGAGAGCGCCAGCCGTGTTGCCAGCGGAAGCTTGGCGTCTTCCACCGCCGTTTCCCAGTTCGAAGCAAACTGCGGATAGGCGATTTCGCACAGCGTCCGTCGGCAGAGCAGTGACCGGTCGGAACCGGATTTCAGCTCCGAGGCGATCTTCTCGAGCCACTGTGATTCTATTCCGGCGATCGGAAGGGCGGGAAGCTTGCGCAACGGATAGATGGGCATGTCTGGAAAGTTGATGTGCGCCCCGAGGAAAAACCAGCTACTGCGAAGGTGGCCGCGATGCCCTGGCGCGAACGAGCGCCCTTTCCCGCTCCACGCGCGTGAGGACCTGGTCCCAGCTGTCGTCACGCACGTCCTGGAACGTCACGGTCAGCGGCTGATCGAGATCGATCGCCTCGTCGAACAGGTAAATCGCGCTTTGTGTCTCGCGCTGCTTCAACCTCTGCTCGCCGAACCCGGAGCTGAGCGGCAGCACCTCGAGAGCCCGAAAATCGCGCCCGCTGCTCGTGATCACGAGCTCCATTGGGCTGAAGTGGACGTCCGGCTGGACGCCGTAGAACGACACGTACCACAAATCCGGAGATCGGCCCCCGGTGCGTCGAGTCACAGCGGCGATCGCCGCCTTGTTGCTCTCCTGCAGCTCGCGCAGCGCGCGATACGAATCGGGCGTGAGCAGCCGGATGAGGTTCTCGTCGAGCGGTATAGCGCGAACGATCAGGCCCTGCAGCTCCAGCCTGATGGCGATATCGTCCTGCCGCAGCGTGCCGAAGCCAACCGGGACACTGGCGCGGCCAACCGTGTCATCCGTGATTGGCGCGAGCGTCCCCGATTGCCCGGAGGCTGCGGGCGTTCCGCCGGCGCACGCGGTGAGAATAGCCGCTACGAAGACAACTCCAAGCGCACCTCGCGCGCTCACTGCGAGTCCGCGTCCGGAACGGCTTCGACGAGCTCCGTGATTGCCTCCAGGAGCTCGGTCCGCCCCTCGCCCGTCTGCGAGCTGAACGGAATCACCTGCTCGCTCGGGAGCGCCAACGCGCGCGAGATCATTGCGGCCTGCTCGAGAGCTGCCGCCTTGCTCAGCTTGTCCTTCTTCGTCAACGCGACAATCGTTGGGACCTCCGTCTCCGCCAGAAAGTCCAGCATCGCGCGATCATCATCGCTCGGCTCGCGCCTGATGTCCAGCAGCAGGACTATACCCCGAAGCTGAGTCGTCCGCCTCAGGTAACTCTCGATCATCGGTCTCCACTCGGATTTCTTGTCCTTGGAAACGCGGGCGTAGCCGTAGCCTGGAAGGTCTACGAGAACGAAGCCGTCATTGATTCGGAAGAAGTTGATCTCGCGGGTGCGGCCCGGGGTCCGGCTCACGCGTGCGAACGACTTGCGGCGGACCAGAGTGTTGAGAAGGGAGGATTTTCCGACGTTCGAGCGTCCCGCGAATGCGACCTCGGGGAGCGACGACTCGGGACGCCAGCCATGACGCTCGGCCATTCCCCCGATGAACTCCACGTTCCGGATGACCAGCTTGTCGCCAACCGGATCCTTCTCCATCTAGTGCGTTACGGTATCATAGAGCGCTTCGCCCGATGATGTCGTCGCCCCCGCCTGCGGGCGCAACGCCAGCGCCAGCACTTCGTCCATCGTCTTCACGGGATGAAAGCGGACCGATGCTCGAACTTCTTCTGGGAGTTCTTCGATGTCCCGTGCATTTCCGTGCGGAATGATCACATCGGTCACCTTGTTGCGGTGCGCTGCGACCGACTTCTCCTTGAGCCCACCGATCGGGAGCACCCGTCCGCGCAGCGTGATCTCTCCCGTCATTGCGACATCGCCACGCACCGGAACCCCGGTGAGGGCGCTGATCACGGCCGTGGCGATCGCGATTCCGGCGGACGGACCATCCTTCGGGGTCGCGCCAGCCGGCATGTGGATGTGGATGTCCCGCGTCCGGTAAAATTCGGACTCGATGCCCAGTGGTCTTGCCCGGGCGCGCGCGTACGAGAGAGCGGCGCTCGCCGATTCCTTCATCACGTCGCCGAGCGTTCCGGTGAGCTGAACCTTGCCGCGGCCCTTGACGACGCTGACTTCGATCTCCAGCACCTCGCCACCCGCCGACGTGTAGGCGAGGCCCGATGCGACGCCGATCTTGTCGTCGAGCGACGTGTCGTCCGGATCGAACGGCGGGGCACCGAGCAGCTCCTTCAGGTCCGCGACCGAAACAGTTTGCGTCTCGAGCGCGCCGGAAGCGACTTCGGCGCGTTTGCGCGCGAGCTTTCTGGACACACGCGCGATGCGCCGCTCCAGCTCGCGCACTCCGGCCTCGCGAGTATAGCCGCGCATGATCGCCATCAGCACGTCCGGCTCGAGAACGACCTCTCCTTTCTTCAAGCCGTTCGCTTGGATCTGCCTCGGCAGCAGATACTGCCTCGCGATGGCGAGCTTCTCGTGATCGAGATAGCCGGCGATGCGGAGGATCTCCATTCGGTCGCGCAGCGGCTCCGGAATTCCGGCCAGCGAGTTCGCGGTCGTGATGAACAACACCTGCGAAAGATCGTAGTCCACCTCGAGGTAGTTGTCGTTGAACGTCGTGTTCTGCTCGGGGTCGAGGACCTCGAGCAGCGCCGCCGCGGGATCACCGCGGAAATCCTGCCCCAGCTTGTCGACTTCGTCGAGCAGGATCACCGGATTGACGACTTCCGCGCGCCTCATCGCCTGGATGATGCGGCCCGGCATCGAGCCAATGTAGGTTCGCCGGTGCCCGCGAATCTCCGCCTCGTCGCGCACGCCACCCAGCGCCATTCGGACGAACTTGCGGCTCAAGGCCCGCGCGATCGAGCGGCCGAGCGAAGTCTTGCCGACCCCCGGAGGCCCGACTAGGCAGAGGATCTGTCCGTCGAGCCGGCCGACCAGCGACAACACAGCAATGAAGTCGAGGATCCGGTCCTTCACCTCTTCGAGTCCATAGTGATCCGCGTCGAGAATCGCTCTCGCCCGAGTGACGTCGAGGACTTCGTCCGTCCGCTCGGTCCAGGGAATCGAAACGATCCAGTCGACGAAGTTGCGCGCGACCGTGAACTCGGGAGACATCGGCGGCATCCGCCGCAGCTTCCTCAGCTCACGCAGCGTCCTTTCTTCAACTGGGGGTGGGAGTGTCTTTTTTCGAATCTGAGCCTCGAGCTCAGCGAAATCGTCGCTGTCCTCCTCGCCCAGCTCGCGGTGGATTACCCGTAGCTGCTCCTGCAGGTAGAACTCGCGCTGGTTCTGGAACATCGCCCCGCGGACGTCGTCGTCGATCTTCCGCTCGAGCCGCAGCAACTCGATCTCGCCCGAGAGCAGGTCGGCCAGCATCTCTAGCAGACTCCGCAGATTGTCGGCTTCGAGCAGCGACTGGCGAAGCTCGAACCGAACCGCAACATGCGCCGCAACCCCGAACGCCTGCCGCTCCGCGGAATCGGTGCTCTGAATGATCGAGACGATCTCGGCCGGAATGCGGCGGTGGAGACTGACGTACTCCTCGAACGCGTTCATCACGCGCCGGCTCAGCGCTTCCGTCTCCGCGACGTCTTCGAGACCCGGACCTTCGAACGGGAACGGGGCCGCGGCTGCCCTCAGGACGCTTCCGGCGGGGATGTAGCGGGTCACCCGGGCCCGCGCGATTCCTTCGACCAGGACGCGGGTGGTGCCCGTCGGAAGCCGCGATACCTGAACGACTCGACCGATGACGCCGGTCCGGTGCAGGTCAGCCGCGGCGGGCTCCTGCTTTTCGCCGTCGCGCTGGGCGACCAGCAGGATGATCTTGTCCTCCGCCAGCGCGGCTTCGATGGCGGCAAGCGACGCCGGACGGCCAACGAGGAGGGGAATGACTACATAGGGGAAAATGACGACATCCCGCAGCGGCAGGACCGGTATCCGGTCCGACGTCGGGATGCTCTCGTTGTCCCGCTGAAAAGTTTGTGGCAAGATGATGGAGGCGTTTACGCCTCCTTCTTTCTCCGCATCGGAGAGATCTCGAGCAGCGGCTGAGTGCCATTCGCGATGCACGACTCGGTCACCTTAACCTCGACCACATCCTCTCTGCTCGGAAGGTCGAACATCACTTCCATGAGAACCTCTTCGAGGATGGCCCGGAGGCCTCGCGCACCGGTGCCACGCTTGAGCGCCTTGCCCGCGATCGCCACCAGCGCCCCTTCGTCAAACGTGATCTTCACGTCCTCGAGTCCGAACAGCTTGGCGTACTGCTTCGTGAGCGCGTTCTTGGGTTCCTTGAGAATCCGCACCAGCGCCTCTTCGTCGAGGCCCTCGAGAGCGACCGTGACCGGCAGGCGGCCCACCAGCTCGGGAATCAGGCCATACCTGAGCAGATCGTCCGGCTCGACTTCGCTGAACATCTTGGTCTGCGCGAGCTTCTTGTCCCTCGCCGCAGCGCCGTTGAACCCGATCTGACGGCGTCCCGTACGAGCCTCGATGATCTTCTCGAGCCCATCGAAAGCGCCGCCACAGATGAAGAGGATATCCTTCGTATTCAGCTGGATGTACTCCTGCTGCGGGTGCTTGCGGCCGCCCTGCGGCGGCACCGA
>PKVB01000097.1:31351-31483 GCA_003131365.1 Gemmatimonadota bacterium
TGTTCTCCACGTCCTCACCGACATATCCCGCTTCTGTGAGGGTCGTCGCGTCCGCGATCGTGAAAGGAACGTCCAGAATGCGGGCTAACGTGCGCGCCAGCAGCGTCTTACCGACGCCGGTGGGGCCGATCA
>PKVB01000139.1 GCA_003131365.1 Gemmatimonadota bacterium
GTCCAGCGCCTCGGCGATGAACGCGCGATAGCGAGCGGTGTCGAGAACGCCCGCCATGCCAAGCACTCTCTGGCGCGGAAACCCCGTTACCTTCATCGCGACGTAGGACATCACGTCGAGCGGATTGGAGACGACGATCAGGATCGCGTTCGGAGACGTCGTCTTGATCTGCTCGGAGACCTGCTTGACGATTCCGGCGTTGGTGTTGAGGAGATCGTCGCGCGACATGCCAGGCTTCCGCGCGATTCCGGCCGTGATGACGACGATCTCCGAGTCGTGCGTCTCGTCGTAGGTGTTGGTGCCGATGACGCGGGAGTCGAAGCCTTCAATCGGAGCCGACTGCCACTGGTCGAGCGCCTTGCCCTGTGGGATACCTTCCATCACGTCGACCATCACGACGGTGCGGGCGAGCTCCTTTTCGGCTATGCGCTGCGCGGTGGTCGCACCGACGTTGCCAGCGCCGACCACCGTAATCTTGTTGACCATTTTCTCGTTCTAAGTGTGGAGAGACGTGCGCGAAAGTTACCCGGGCGCCGCTCGGATGGCGAGTCTCTCAGCCGCCGACTTGCGACAGCGCTCGAAGTCCACCGACCTGCATCTGGAGGAGATGGTGCTCCTTCGGCTTGGAGGAGAGCGCGCTGCGAAAAAATGGCTCGAGTGGCAATCCTTCCCGCAGCGGCGAGCGGAGATCGACCTCATCATCACCGAAGAGGCAGGTGCGGAGGCGTCCGTCCGCCGTGAGCCTCACGCGGTTGCAGCTGCCACAGTAGGTGTGCGACATCGGGGTAATGACGCCAACCGTCCCGCGCGCGTTGGCAAAGCGAAAATACCGCGCGGGCCCATTTCCTCGCGCTGGGCCGGCCGCGGGCTCGAGTGGCGCGATCTCTTCAAGCTGCCGCAAAACTTCCTCGCTGGGGACGACGTGGTCCCAGGTGAGCTCCCGCATCTCTCCCACCGGCATCAACTCGATAAATCTTACGTGCCATTCGCGCTCGATCGTCAGGCGTGCGAAGTCGCGGAGCTCATCGTCGTTGATGCCGCGCATGACGACCACATTGATCTTGATGGGCGAGAGACCAGCCTGCTCAGCCGCTGTCGCCGCCGCGATCGGATCGAAGTCGGTGTTTCGTCGCGAGATCTGTCTGATGCGGTCGGGCCGCAGCGAATCGGCGCTCATGTTGACGCGATCGAGCCCCGCCTTCCTGAACGATCCCGCGAGCTCGGGCAACCGCACTCCATTGGTCGAGAGCGAGATGTCCTCGATTCCGGGAATCGACCGCAGCATCCCTACCAGAAGCTCGAGCTGTGGCCGCAATGTCGGCTCACCACCCGTGATCCGGAGCCGTCGCAAGCCGAGCGGAGCCAGCTCGCGGACAACCTGAGTAATCTCTTCGTAGGAGAGGATATCGGACTTGGGAAGCCATTCGAGTCCGGCGGCGGGCATGCAGTACCGGCAGCGGAAATTGCACCTGTCAGTGACGGAGATGCGGAGATACTCGATGCTCCGGCCGAAGCCGTCGCGCAGCGTGACGCTCACGTGGTCGCGACCCCTCGCGCTGTGGGATCGACCCACTCGCGGGCGCCATCGGCATAGTGCTCCCGCTTCCAGATCGGCACTCTCTTCTTGATTTCCTCGATCACGAAGCGCGTGCAGTCGAGCGCGGGGGCACGATGAGCGTGGGCCGCAACGATCGCGACGCTCACATCGCCGAGGGCGAGGGTGCCGACGCGATGCTCCACCACGATTCCCATGACTCCAAATCGGTCTTGAGCCTCCGCGAGAATGCTCTCGAGCTCGGACTCTGCCATCGAAGTGTAGGCGGAGTAATCGATTGCGGTCACGCTGCGGCCATCGTTCGTGTCGCGAACGGTCCCCGCGAACACTGAGATTGCGCCGAATTCTGTGGATTGGACCTCGGCCATCAGAGCGGCCGGGTCGATCGCCCGTGTGACTATCGCTGAGCGTCTCATCCGCCCGCCACCGGCGGAATCAGCGCAACCTCGTCCCGGGGATCGACCACCTGGTCGAAGGACGCAAATCTTCTGTTGACGGCTACGCGAGGAGATTCGGGAAGGACATAGGCGCCGGGTAGGGACCGAATGCTGTGGACAAGATCTCCGACGGTGCTGCCCGGGTCGAGAGGGATTTCGAGAGTGGGCCCGCCGAAGCTCTCGGCGTATGAAGCAAATAGCTGCACCGTCACTGTGGACACGTGCGCACTCCCCTCGCCTGCTGTGAAGCTAAGTCCTTATGCTTCCGACATCTGCGACATGTCGACGCCAGCGACGAGGGCTCGCAGCTCTTTAGACGGCTTGAAGACGGGGACAGGTCGGGCGGAAACCTCAACTGGAGAGCCGGTGCGTGGATTGCGCGCCATCCGGGTTTTCCGATTACGAATCTTGAACGTGCCGAATCCTCTGACCTCGATGTTTTCCTGGGTCTGGAGGGATTCCTTGATTGCTTCGAGGAAAGCGTCCACGACACGAGCGCAATCTTTCTTTGAGATCATCGGCCCAGCGGTGCGTGAAATCTGGGTCGTGACACGCTCGACGAGGTCGGCTTTAGTCATTGAAAAACTCCGTATGGACGCGCGCGAGAGCGCGTAAGTGCTTTGAAACTATGGCTTTACTAATATGGTGTCAAGGCGATTTTGACGCTACCTGATGGCCCCTTTAAGGGCGCTGAGGAACTCCTGGAAGAGTGGCCGGGCGTCGTGCGGGCCCGGAGCGGCCTCCGGATGATACTGGACTCCGAAAACCGGGAGGGTTCGGTGCCGAAGGCCTTCGATGGTCCGATCGTTCAGATTGACGTGGGTGACTTCCAAATCCGCCGCACCCTTTACCGACTGCTCGTCTCCTTCGACGGCAAAGCCGTGGTTTTGCGAGGTGATTTCAATTCTGCCGGATTCAAAATCTTTGACCGGCTGGTTGCCGCCGCGATGGCCGAATTT
>PKVB01000044.1 GCA_003131365.1 Gemmatimonadota bacterium
CTCCGGCAACATGGTCTCGAGTCGGCTCTACTTGAACAAAGGGGGAATGAAGTTCACCGACATCACCGAGAGGGCTGGGGTCAAAACCAACCGATGGGCCACCGGCGCGACGATGGTGGACATCAATGACGACGGTTATCTGGACATCTACGTCTCAGTCTCCGGGCCCGAATGGTCCAAGGCCGCGGACCGGGCGAATTTGCTGTTCATCAACGACGGTCATGGGACGTTCACCGAGGCTGCAGCGAAATATGGGATAGCCGACACCGGCTTCACGACGCACGCCGTCTTTCTGGATTACGACAAGGNNAACACAAGGACGGATGCCTCGATCTATTTCTGCTCAACAATTCGCCCAAGGATTTCACGCGCGGAGTCGCGAGCAACCCGGTGGGGGCGCGCGGGACCACGCCGGGCAGCTATAACGAGCTCTATCGGAACGACTGTCCCGGAGGAAAACCCGGAAAATTCACCAACGTCTCGCTCAAGGCAGGCATTCTGCGCGACACGGGTTTTGGCCTCGGCGTCGTCGTCGCCGATCTGAATGGAGATGGATGGCCCGACATCTACGTCTCCAACGACGTACAGCCCAACGATGTCGTGTACGTCAACAACGGTGACGGGACGTTCACCAACAAGGCGGGGAAGTGGCTCAAGCACACGAGCTTCGCGGGCATGGGCGTGGATATCGCCGATTTCAATAACGATGGCTGGCCGGACATCCTCCAGGTGGACATGATGCCGGCCTCTCTCGAGCGTCGCAAGCGAATGAGCGGATTTCTGACCTACGGCGGCTTGCTCGACTCGCGCCGCCGCGGATTTCGCGATGACTTCTCCGAGAACTCCCTTCAGTTGAACAACGGAGTCACAAAGGACGGAGATCTCGTCTTCAGCGACATCGCACGATTGGCGGGCGTGTCGCACACGGATTGGAGCTGGAGCGCGCTCTTCGCGGATTTCGACAACGACGGATACAAGGACATCTTCATCAGCAACGGGTATCCCAAAGGCGTCACCGATCTGGATTACATGGGAGCCGCGGCCTCGGCACAACAGAGGGGAGACAGCGCGCGCAAGCGGAAGCTGCTGAAGGATCTGCCCAGCTACGAAGTCTCCAACTACGTGTTCCGCAACAATGGTGACCTGACTTTCACCGACGAGACGAAACCGTGGGGGATGGATCAGCCGAGCTATTCGTATGGCGCGGCGTACGCGGATCTGGATAACGATGGCAAGCTCGATCTCGTGGTGAACAACATCGACGGGCCCGCATTCATCTACCAGAACGTCGGCCCCAGTGACGATGCGCATCACTACCTGGACATCAGGCTGGTGGGAGAGTCTCCGCGTGAACGAACGGCGGGAATCGGCGCGCAACTGAAAATCACTGCGGGAGGACAGAAGCAGTACGTCTACTACACGCCGTACAGGGGATACATGTCCACGATGGACGGTCGGGCGCATTTCGGGCTGGGGCGCGCGGCGCGGGTGGACAGCCTCGAGATCGCGTGGCCCGACGGCAGATATCAATTGCTGACGAATCTGAGCGTCGACCGACTCTTGCTCGTGAAACAGCCCGATGCGGCCGCGAAAGCGCACTCCGGCGCTCTCGGTGTTGCGCCGACCAGAGATCAATGGTTCCTACCGCTCGATGTCAAAGGACTGAAGTACAAGCAGCCGGCGACCATGCAAATCGACTACAGCATACAGCCTCTCCTGCCTTACCTGCTTTCGAGTCACGGACCAGCGCTCGCGGTGGCAGACGTAAACGGCGACGGCCTCGATGACATGTTCATCGGCGGCGGGGCAGGGGTTGCCGGCAAGCTGTTGATCCAACGCAAGGACGGCAGCTTCGTCGAATCCACTCAGGGCCAACCCTGGGAGGCGGACAAGGCATACGAGGATTGGGCCGCCGTTTTCTTTGACGCGAACGGAGACGGGCGGCCCGACCTGTACGTGGCTAGCGGCGGTTATCAGCTGACGCCCAGTTCGCCGCTGCTCGAGGATCGGCTCTACATCAACCAGGGAGATGGCAGGTTCGTGCGTGATGTTCGCGCTCTGCCGAGCATGCTCGCGAGCAAAGGGACGGTGCGAGTGGGTGATTTCAATGGCGATGGCAAACCGGACCTGTTTGTCGGTGGTCGCCTGACGCCCCGCAAGTATCCGTACCCCACGCGCAGCTACATCCTGCGCAACGACGGCGGGCATTTCACCGATGTGACGGAAGAAGTCGCGCCGGAGCTCGCTCACCCCGGGGGAATGGTCACGGATGCGGCCTGGATCGATTTTGACGGCGATGGGCGGCTGGATCTGGTGACTGTCGGGGAGTGGATGCCGATTCAGTTCTATAAGAACGATGGAAAGCGATTGCGCGATGTGACCGCGTCCACGCATCTGCCGCCGATGCGCGGGTGGTGGTACAGCCTGGCAGTCGGGGACTTCGACCACGATGGCCGTCCCGACCTGGTGGCTGGAAACCTCGGCTTGAACTACAGCTACACGACGGGCAAGGACGCCAGATTCGGTATCTACGCCGCGGATCTCACCGGCAACCGCACCACGGACATCATTCTCACGCAGGAGATAGCGGGCACGGAATACCCGGTTGCCGGCATGGCTCAGTTGGGCGGCGCGATCTATCCGCTTGGTATCAGATTCCCAACCTTCGGCTCAATGGCCAACCTCTCTATCGGGCAGGTCCTCGCAGCAAGCGATTTGAAGCGGGCGCTTCACTATCAGGCGGATACGTTTGCTAGCATGTACCTGCACAACACCGGAGGCGGGACGTTCAGCGCGTCGCCGTTGCCGAATCTGGCGCAGATCGCGCCGATCAAGGGAATCATCCCCGTCGACGTGGACGG
The DNA here is from genome assembly GCA_003131365.1 of Gemmatimonadota bacterium. Taxonomy (GTDB): domain Bacteria; phylum Gemmatimonadota; class Gemmatimonadetes; order Gemmatimonadales; family Gemmatimonadaceae; genus UBA4720. Next base: position 2,862 of record PKVB01000044.1, read on the forward strand.
TGACGGCCACCTCGATTTGATCGTGGCGGGAAACCTCTACGATGCCGAGCCAAACACGCCGCGAGCAGACGCCGGAAATGGGCTGTGGCTCAAAGGCGATGGCAAGGGCCATTTCGCACCAGTGCTGCCGACTCAGAGTGGCTTTCTGGCTCCGCTCGACGCCAGCGGTCTCACACTCGTCAACACACCAAGCGGCAAGGCCGTGATCGTGGCCAATAGCGGCGATTCCCTCCAGGCGTTCACCATCGGGAAGCGGTAAGGGNNGGGCCTTTTGTACAACATGTTCTTACCAGCCGGTATTCTGCTTCAGCATGTCCTGCCCGCCAACTTGGCTCAACTGGATCTGATCGAGCGGGATTGCATACCAACGATGCCGGGCAGTTGGCAGCTCTGCCGTTAGCTTGTAGGCCTTTCTGGTGTCCTCACGTCCGCCACCAACTCCCCTGAGGTATCCGGTGATGACAGGGATAAAGGTTCCGTAGCGGCGCAGATCGAAGAGGCGTTGACCTTCCATCGCCAGCTCGAGCCTGCGTTCAGTTTGGACCGCTGTTCGGGCGGTGGCTACGTCCGGGAACACGGGGTATAGCCCAATCTGGTAATGAGCCCACGTGATTCTTGGATCGTTGATCGGGATCGCCATGTCGGCGCGACTCGTCCCTGGGCCCTGGGCGAAAACACCCGCACGAGTTCTGATCTGGTTCACGATCGCCGTGGCGCCGGCCAGATCACCGGTTTCAACTTCCGCCTCCGCCAGCATCAGCAGCAGGTCGGCGTAGCGGTAAATGTGGATGTTGATCGAGCTCTGCTGCTGCGGCTGCCAACCAACGGTCGACTCGGCGCCGCTGCCCTTTTCGTGGATGATTTTCTTGGGCATGTAGAGACCGGCGTTCACCACCTCCCTCACCCACGCATTGGTGAAGTTCCCCCAATCCTTGAACGGGACGCCATCACGGCCGACCGTCCAATCCAGGCGCGGATCCACCGGCGTCATATCGCCGGCGGCGAAGTCGCTTTCGTCCGAATTCCATGTAGCCGGAGCCGTGATCGAGAGCGGAAGTCCCGACACGGGGTCAACCTTGAATTGGTTGACCAGGTTCTGCGACGGTGGGTCAAAGCCGCAGCAAGCGAAGTGACTCGGCGAATACGGGAAATTCAGACGCTCACCATAGTTCGCATTCGCTGCGTTCGGCTCTCCGTCGTTGGAAGATGCCTGGTACGCGAAGATCGTTTCTGGGCCGTTCGACGCGTCCTGATAAGCGCTCCAGACACGATCGAAGCTTGTCTCGAGAGCGTAGGGCCCGTTGGCCTGAACCTCCTTGAGCTGCGTAACCGCCGCCGGCCACTGGTGCGCGTAGACAAGGACGCGGCCCCTATAAGCCTTGGCGGTCCACTGATCCGCGCGCCCTACCTGTCCGTTGCGCGGCGACGTCGGCAGTAGCTTGATTGCCGAGTCGAGATCCTTCAGGATCTCGGTGATGACTGCCGCGCTTTCGATGTTTGGCTTGCGGAAATCCTGGTCATCCTCGCGGTAATAGGGAATGTTCCCCCACATCCGGTACGCCTCGAAGTGGTAGTGCGCCCTGAGGAATATCGCCTCCCCCGCGACTTGGTTTGCCTCCGTGGGAGAGTACTCCGTCGGGCTCGCCGCTACTACCTGCTTCAGCAGGCGAAGAGTCGAGTTCGCTCGAACGACTCCTTCGTACACTATTACCCACTTCTGATTCAGATATGTGTCTGCCGAGGGAGTACCCCAATGATATCCCTCGATGTCATTGATGGGGGGTTGATCGGTACTGGATGATCCCTTGTAGGAATCATCGGCCGCGACGCTACCAAACACCCAGTTGCTGACCGCGCACCCCCAGTTGCCGCTTGTCGCATCCGTGCAATCGAGGGTTCGATACGCAGCTATGAGAGAGCCTTCCACGCCCGTGCGATTCGCAAGGGTCGTTGCATCCAGTGTCCCCTGTGGCTCAGACGCGGTCGACAGGAAATCCTTGCAGCCGTAAAGCACAGCTGTCGCAAGAATCGTCACCGCCATTCCGCGGAGCAGGGACTTTTTCGATACCGTTGCCATCGTGTCTTATCCTTTGAAAAAGGCCGATTCGTTTAGAAGGAGGTAACTATGCCGATGCTGAATATTCTGTTGGTCGGATACACGCCCACATCGACGCCCATGGCCTGATCCCGGGTGTCGCCTGCGGCTCCAGTGAAGTTGCCAGCGGGTATTGCCGGGTCGAGACCATCATAGTTGGTCTTAGTGAACAGGTTCTCACCCTGCAGGTACACTCTCGCCCCCGGCAGATAGCGTGCACCGGAAGGAAGCGTGTAGCCAACCTGCATGCTGCGGAGCCGGGTGTACGATCCGTCCTTCACGTAGTAGCTGCTGATGGCACCGCTGTACGTGTCGGTGATATCGAGCCGCGGATACTTCGCGTTTAGGTTTTGTGGCGTCCACGAATTCGCCAGCCGGTCCTTCACCACGTTCGAGGAGAAATCCTGGAAGACATAGAAGTCCATCTGGTTTTCGAAGATCTTGTTCCCATACGTTCCGAAGATGGTCGCGCTGGCATCCCATTGTCCGCGATGGGCTCCGAGATCGATGCCAGCCGTAAACTTCGGATGGGGACTTCCGATGATCGTCTGATCGCTGCTGTTGATCACGCCATCGCCGTTCACATCGCGGAACTTGATGCGACCCGGGGCGGCTCCGTCCTGCAGTGCATGGGCCGTTACATCGGCCGCATCTCTGAAAAATCCGTCGGCGATGAAGCCGTAGAAAGAGCCGATCGGTTGGCCAACCATGTTGATGGTCGAGTTGCCGATGCGCGTCCCTATCGGTCCAAAGAATTGGGTCTGGACCCCGTCAATCGAAACGATCTTGTTTGCGTAGTGACTTCCGTTCAAGCTCGCATTCCACCACGAGCCCGTATGGCCAACGGAAAAGTCGTATCCCTTGTTTGACATCTTGCCGATGTTCACGATCGGCGGAGACGCTATGCCCGCCGTCGCCGGCGTTCTGGGATCGAAGAGCAGATTGTCCGTCAAACGGTTGTACACGTCCAGTACCACATTAAGCACGCCGTTGAAGAGCACGAGATCGGTGCCGATGTTGGTGGACTTATTCGATTCCCACTTCAAGTCGGGGTTACCGAGGGACGCCTGCCGAAACCCCGGCTGGATGGTCGTGTTGGAGCCGGTGATGTCGTAGAAGGTATCTCCGCGATCGCCGCCGAACTGCGAAACGATTCTTCCTGATGGGATGTTCTGGTTTCCCGTACGGCCCCATCCGTAACGGAGCATGACGTCCGAGAAAATCCGGTTATTGGAAAGGAAGGGCTCGTTGGAAATACGCCACCCGAGGCCTACCGCCGGGAAAGTTCCCCAACGGTGCGCAGGACCAAGGTTGGATGAGCCGTCCTTTCTGAGCGTAAAGCTCGCGACGTACTTATCCGCGAAGTTGAGACCGGCCTTTCCGAAGAACGACAGCAAAGCGGTTCTGCCGCCACTGCTGAAGACGTTCTTGGTGGTCGGGTCGCCGAGCGCGTCCTGTATGTATCTGGAATCGAGACCCGTGTTCAGAAGATTGTTGATCGATCCCTGCAGGTACCGGTTGGTACCGGCGTTCGCCTCCTGTCCGACAAGCAGGTCGAGGCTCGCACTGTGAATCGTCTTGACGTACCTCGCCGTGTTGCTCAAGGTCCAATCGGTAGAATTGAAGTTGTTCTCATTGATAGAGTTGCCCAACTGCGCCTCATTGTTCTGAGGGGTGGGGGCACCGAACCCGGCAAATGAATTCTGTTGAAGGTTGAAGCCGAGCCTGCTCTTCAGAGAGAACTGAGGATTGAGATCGAACCCGGCAAACACGTTTCCAAAGACCTGGTTGTCCTTGTTGATGTTGTCCTTGGCATCCCACGCGTTCTTGAGCGGGTTGCTGCTGTTGACGCCGGGTACGCCCTTTGCGCCGGCGAAATTGACCCCGCTGATGTCGTAGACCGACACGATCGGCTGTAGCAGGATGTCCTTGCCGAGGACGCCGTTTTCGCCGGAGGCGTCATCGAAGGTGCCGGTGCCGCCAACGTGACGATCAACGGTGAGGGCGATGTTCTCGCCGAAGTTAAACTTCGACCGGTTGAACGACGTATTGACCCGAACACTTCCGCGGCGGTAGTCATTGTACGCGGCCGTGCCCTGCTGATCGAAGTAGTTGAAGGAAACGGCGTACGCGTTGGCGTCGCCCCCACCCCGGACATCGAGGTTGTAATCCGAAACCGGCGCCGAGCTGAAAACGGCCTTCCACCAATCGGTGCCTGCGCTGGCCGGCTCGATCAAGGTGTTGGGATATGAATACTTGCTCGGATCTACGGTCACGACGCGGCCGTAGGCGTCCGTGCTGAGTATCGCGGGAGCATCGGCGTAAGTGTAATTGGGAACCGTCGGGTTGTTCGGGTCACCGTAGGTCTTCGGCATCGAGGCGAGCTGCCCGGCGTTGGCGTAGGTCGCCTTCATGACCTGGAAGTAGTCAAGGGAATTCGTGAGAAGCATGTCATCGAGTCCCCTTGTCGGAGATGCGATACCCGTTCTGACCCGGAGCGTGGCTCTGGGCGGTCCCACTGGTCCGCTCTTCGTCGTCTCGATCACGATCACGCCGTTGCTGGCACGAGATCCATAGATCGATGCGGCCGACGCGTCCTTGAGAACCTGGATCGATTGAATGTCCTCGGGGTTCAGGAAGTTGATATATGAATCCTGAACCGGTGTGCCGTCGACGATGTAGAGAGGGTCGTTGTTCTGAAACGAGCTGATGCCGCGGATTCGCACCGTGCTCCGCGAGCCTGGCGAACCNNCTCTGGACCGTCACGCCGGGCACGGTAGCATCCAGCGCCTTGAGCACGCTTGCCTGGGTCTGCCTCTTTGCGTCTTCCATGTTGGCGCTCGAAACCGCGCCGGTGATGTCTGCTCGCCGCTGCTCGGTGTAGGCGGTGACAACCACCTCTTCGAGGTACGTGACGTTTGTCATGGTGACGTCGACCGTCCTCCGTCCGGCGACCAACGCCGTGAAGGGCTTGCTTCCCACGTGGACAAAAGTCAAAGTCGCATCGGTCGGAGCCGTGAGATGATAAACCCCGTTCGCGTCCGTAACGGCGCGGATATCGGTCCCCTGCACCCGCACCAGGACGCCGGGGATTGCAGCGCCCGCCCCGTTCGTAACGGTTCCGGACATCGGTACTTCCTGACCGAATGCAGTGCCAGCGAATGCAACCGCGAACAACAGACTCATCCCCACCGCGCCAAGCCACCGTGAGCGGCTATGCAGGAATGAATGCTTTCCTACCAATACTTTCTCCATGAGCAATCCTCCAGGTAACTGCATGAGACTCCTCCTAGTAACGCACGTACGTCCTACGTCCTTCACCCTTCCGGTCTTCGCATAGAGTTCAAGCCTTGCATGGCGATCAGCCGTCGATAGGTCAGGAGCTGGATGTTGCGGGTCTTGAGCGCGTCCCTGAATCGCGGCGACATGAGCGCATCCAATTCTCCCTGACGATTCTTGCTCATGTCGGGAAGCGGGCCGGACGTATTCATGTCCACCTTCGGCGGAGGGGGAAAAATATCCGTCTGCGTCACAACGAGCGACGGAACGGCTGTGCGACCGAGAGCCATGTTCACGCTGTGACTCATCCCGGCATCGTCACTGCGGATGATCAGGTAGACCTGTTCGGGACTGGCGGGATGCCTCGATGTCTCGCGCTGACCGGTAACGTCGGTCGGCGTGACGGACAACAGCGGGCCACATAGCAGAAGGGCCAACGAACGAAGCAAATGCGTACGACCTCCCGGGGACGGGCCAGGTAAGTCCCACCTACACGCCGCCTAGTCCGAGTCGCTCAGCACTGCTGAGCACTCGAAAGACACCCTGTATTAATTCCCGGGGTTGGAGTTGTCAAGTCAAGGTTTCGGTAGGGGTCGACCGGCTGGCGGACTTGCCAGATTTGCTGTGGGCCGACGGGACCGGTGCCTCGAGCTTTGTCCTATTCACTGCCTCGACCCTTGTCCTATTCATATAGTATGGGCGTGGTGCACTCATTCTCCATCCGCCGCTGCACGGTCGATGATGCCGCGACGATGGCATCGCTCGGCGCGCGACTGTTCGCGGAGAGCTACGGGGAGACACATCCAGAGCCCGAGCTGAGTCGCTATCTGTCGAGATCCTTTTCGGTCGACGGCATTCGTGAAGCGATCGCCGACTGCGGTGTCACCATGCTGATAGTGGAAGATCCCGGTGGAAGCGCGATCGCGTACGCGTATCTCCGCTCGAGTGCCGAACCTCCTTCAGGCGTTGCCGGGGAACGCGCGTTCGAGATCGTCCGATTCTATGTCGACGGCGTGGCCCAGGGGCGCGGAGTCGGCGCGGCACTCATGAAGGAGTGTTTCAAGGACGCGAAGAATCGCGGGGCCGATGTGGTCTGGCTCCAGGTCTGGAAGGAAGCGCCCTGGGCGGTCGGGTTCTACGCGTGGATGGGATTCTCCGTCGTCGGCTCAGCTCCCTTCTACTTTGGGGATCAGGTCGGCGACGACCACATCATGGCGAAGTCACTCCGATAGGGAGCAGGTAACTGACGATCTTTTTGTTTCAACAAAGAATCGTCAAAAAGGCGTGACTGCGGTCGCGAGAGAACAGTCACTTGAGAGTGAAGATTTCCCTCCAGCCCAGGAAGTGGCGCCGCTCGGTCCCCCGCGCGTGGAAGCAGACTCAACTCCTCCAGCCCGCGAAGATTGCCGGCTGCGTGACGATCTCCGCGCTCAACATCCTCTGGCATGGACACGGTATACTCAGGTCGTCCCCGCCGGTTCTGCGCTTCGTCATCGTTGGCGTCGTCTGCTACGTGGTGACGACGACCGCGGAGTTTCTCTGGTTCCTTTACAGTGGCCCGAGCTTCACCGGCTTCGAATCACCGACGGCCGCGAAGGGCGCGACTACACCACCTTCGACTGATCCTCTCGTCGAACAGTTGAAGGAGCTGCCGCCCGCGGAGCTGCGCGAAGAGGTGCTTCAGCTAGCGCAAGAGATGAAATCGTTCGAGGCCGTCAGCGATCGCGAGTTCGTCGCCACCCTCGCCGGCGCCAAGCCGCTAAGTGTCGACACGGAAGCGGAGCGCGACGAGATGCTGGACCAGCAGAGCGCCGAACTGGTGGAGCACAACCTGCGCACGTGGCGGGCATACAAGGAGAGGTTCTACCGGCCGGCGCGCGCCTTCCGTGACGAGCTTCGCAAGCGGCTTGGGATTCGCAACGTCAACAGCGAGCCGAAGATTCCGGCGCTGGATCGGGCCGCGCTCACGGGTGCGAAGCCCATCGCCCAGGCGGCGGATTACCTGGCAGGGCTGGCGCGCCGACTGAAGTAACCCTTAGCTCCGCGGCAAAGGGATCAGCCCTTTTGGGGCTCCTCGAGCGCCACCTGGAGCTGCGATAGAGCTTCCGGCGAAATTCCGTGCGTCGACGAGATGCCGAACTTCCGGCGCAAATACTCCTCGAAGCTTATCCACTCGCCCTCGTATTCGACCGATCTCGTCCACGCGCACAGCGTCACGAGATTCCGATAGTGTTCCGCGCCTCGCGCAATGACCAGGAGCGCGATCAGCATCAGGGCGAGCGCCACGGCGAGACCCAGAGAGATCATGTCCCCGCGACGCAGTTCCGCCACGAGCGACTGTTGCCGGTCCCGCAGAAGGCTCGCCTCGTCGGCTGTCATCGACTGGAGACCCGACCGGATCGAGGTCATCACTCTGTCGCTTTTATTGTTTCTTACGATGCTTACAGCCAAGTCATGCTTGCCTGCGCGCTCCAGTTTGATCGCCGAATCCAGCTCGGTCAGCTTGGCACGCGAAAGCGAGTCGATTATCAACAGGCGCCGCAGCTGCCCCGGATTGTCCGCCATCAGATGCCGCAGGTTCAGGAGGCGGGTGCGGATCTCGTTCGTTGCAACCGAATACGGGGCAAGGAAACCAGGCTGGCCGGTCAGGAGGTATCCCCTCTCTCCCGACTCCGCCTCGCTCATCCGCGCTTCGACTGTGGCAAGCTCGCGTTGGTTTTCGAGCGAGCCACTCACCCACTCGAACGACTCGACTGCCGCAGTTCCATCCCGCCACTCGAGCAGAAGGAGGGCGCACATGACGAGCGCGGTCGATGCCAATCCGAAAGACAGGAGAATCGGTCGGCTATGGGGAATCTTCATTTTTGAGCCTTGGGGCGAGCGTAGCGGGACGGTCCACTGCTATTACAGGACGATTCAGTAACGGGCCTGGTATCCAAAATTCGGGTAGATTGATCGCTCGATGGAAAGCCATGCCCTGGCGGCGCCAACCCGTAAAGAAGACCTCCCACTCCACGACGATGTTCGGTGGCTTGCCGGCGCGCTCGGGCGGGTCATCAGGAGGCTCGAGGGCGACGAGGCGTTCACGACAGTCGAGCGCCTGCGCGTCGCGACGCGGGCCCGGCGGCACGGCGCGTCAGACGCACCCACCCTGGAGCAACTGCTAAAGCTGATCGACGGATTCAGCGTCGCGCAATGCGCGATGGCGGCGCGCGCATTCACGCTCTTTTTCCTGCTGATCAACACCGCCGAGCAAACGCACCGCGTCCGGCGCCGCAATTCGTATCTGGGCAAGGGCGTCACCGATCCCCAGCCCGCATCGGCGCGCTGGACAATGCGCGAGCTGCGCAACCTGGGCGCGAGCGCCGAGGCAATCGAGCGGGCGATGCTCAACCTGGATATCCGCCCCGTGCTGACCGCGCACCCCACCGAATCCACACGCCGCACTCTGCTCGGTCTCCAGGCACGGGTCGCCGACGGCCTTCTCGCGCGTGAATCCGCGCCGCCGGACGAGGTCAGGCTAATCGAGCAGTCGCTGGAGGGGGAAGTGGAGCTGCTCTGGCTGACGAGCGAGGTCCGGCAGGACCGCCCCACTGTTCTAGACGAGGTGAGCTCGGCGCTCTGGTATCTGGAAACGCGACTTCTCGAGGCGGACGCGTACGTGCATTCGACGCTCGCGCTTGCGTTCGAGGACGAATTCGCCCGTTCGGCCGACGCGTTCAGGCTCACGGTTCCGCTGCGATTTGGAACGTGGGTCGGCGGGGATCGCGACGGGAATCCGTACGTCACACCGGAGATCACGATTGCAACCGCGCGCCGGGCGAGCCACGTGATACTCGGGCGTTATCGCGACACGCTGGAAGATCTCACGCGGCGGCTGTCGCTATCGTCGTCGATCGTGCCGCCACTCGATGCCCTCATCAAGTCGCTCGAGAAGGACCAGAAGCTGCTGCCTTTAATCTGGAACAAGAACAGAAAGCGCAACGCAGACGAGCCGCTGCGGCTCAAACTGAGCTTCATGTCAGCGCGGATCGAGGCGACGCGCCGGCTGGTCGCATCGCGAGACGCCGCGCGACCGCGAAAGGAGCCGGCGGCGTATCCCGATGTCGCCGCGTTCGAGGTGGATCTGCAGCTCGTGCGCAAATTTCTCCTGCGCGCGGGCGCGGAGCAGGCGTGCCGCACGACGGTCGATCCGTTGTATGCGGCCGTGCGCGCGCACGGCTTTCACGGCTTCATGATGGATGTCCGCAATCATTCCGACGTTCATGCCGCCGCGGTCAAAGAGATTCTCTCACGGAAAGACGGTGATGTGGATGGAGAGCGGCTTCGCTCCGCGCTTCTCGCGAGAAAGCCGATTCTAGGCAGGAACCGGAAGATCTCCGACGCGACGCGCCAGGCGATGGATACGATGGCAGCGATCCGGACGATCCAGGACGAAGCAGGGGAGCCGGCCGCTTGCACGTACATCGTTTCGATGACGCGGTCCGCCGAAGACCTGCTAAAGGTGATGGTACTCGCCCGGGAGGCGGGGCTGATGAATCTCACTGGCGCGAAGCCGGCGTCCCGTCTCGACATAGTACCTCTGTTCGAGACGGTCGACGATCTGGAGCGCGCTCCGGAAGTGATGCGCTCACTGTTCGACGACCCCGTTTATTCCCGGCAGCTCGAAGCGCGGGGACGGAAGCAGGAGGTAATGATCGGCTACTCCGATTCGGGCAAGGATGCCGGCATGATGGCGTCGTCGTGGGGATTGTATCGCGCCCAGGAGTCTCTGGCCGAGGTGTTCGACGAGGCCGGAGTGGAGCTTCGTCTTTTCCATGGCCGCGGCGGGAGCGTCGGGCGCGGTGGCGGGTCGCCCGTCTATCGGGCCCTCGCCGCGCTTCCTCCGGGAACTACGAAGGGCCGCATCAAGATCACCGAGCAGGGCGAGATCATCTCCCAGCAGTTCGGTCTGGTGCCAGTAGCGGAGCGCACGCTGGAGGTGACCGCGGCGGGAGTGCTGCTGCACGAGTTCAGCGACTGGCGAAAGAAAGTCGGAGTAAAGGAGGTCGAAGATTTTCGAGAGGTGATGGATAGAGTGTCTGCTCGCTCCCGTGATGTCTATCACCGGCTCGTCTACGACGACGACGCGCTGTTTCAGCTCTTTCGCATGGCGACGCCGATCGACGAGCTGGCAAATGCCCGGTTTGGCTCTCGTCCCGCGTACCGTCCGGGCGCCGCGGCGGGGATCGAAGGTATTCGCGCCATCCCGTGGGGATTCGGCTGGACGCAGATTCGCCTCATGCTCACCGGTTGGCTCGGTGCCGGAACCGCGCTCGGCGACGAGGTGGCTTCGCGCGCGGGCTTGCGCCGAATCCAGCGGATGGCGGAGAGCTGGCCGTTTATGGACGACCTGCTGGGAAAGGCGGAGATGGTTTGCGCGAAGACCGATGTCGAGATCGCGAGCGCCTACGTGCGGCACCTGGGCGGCGACCGCAAGCTGGTCGAATCACTGATCGGCGAGTATCAGCGCGCCGTCGAGGCGCTGCTTCTCATTCGGGGGCATCGTCAGCTTCTCGAAGACGCTCCGGTGCTGCAGTCGGCCATCACGCTCAGGAATCCTTACGTCGATCCGCTTTCGCTCCTGCAGATATCGCTTCTGCGCAGAAAGCGCACGGGCGTGGCGAAAAGCGAGCGCGAAAGGGAAGCAATAGACGATGCGCTCGCTACCACACTGAGTGGGATCGCTCAGGGGCTGCGAAACACGGGCTAGCTGCTCCTCTATTAGACCTTGAGCCCTTTTAGCTTCGGATCGAAAAGGGGATAGCGAAGATCGAGAGCGTCGAGCGTGTCGGCTATCTTGCGCGCGACGAGAAGGTTGCGGGCGTCCTCGTCGTCCGCGGGCACGATGTGCCAGCGCGCCCACTTCGTGCTGCACCTGGCGATGGCATCGCGGTATGCTTTCGTGTAATCGTCCCACAACGCGCGGTCGTCCAGATCACCAGCGCGGAATTTCCAGTTCTTCTTTTTGTCTTCGAGCCGGTCGATTAGCCGCTTCTTCTGCTCGTTGCGAGAGACATGCAGGAAGAACTTCAGAATCACGACCGAGTTCTGAGTCAGCATTTGCTCGAAGTCGTTGATCTGGTCGAACCTCTCCGACCACACTTTCTTGGGCACGAGATTGTGGACGCGCGTCACGATCACATCCTCGTAGTGCGAGCGATTGAATATTCCGATCATCCTCTGCGCGGGAACGCGCTCGTGTACGCGCCAGAGATAGTCATGCTGCTGCTCCAGGTCCGTCGGGACCTTGAAGCTGGTGACGACGCAACCCATGGGATTCACGCCGCGGAAGACTTTCCTGATCGTCCCATCTTTCCCCGATGCATCGCGGCCCTGAAGCACGATGAGCAGCGCGAACCTTCCGTCGGCGTATAGCTTCTGTTGCAGCTTCCTGATTCGGTCCACCTGCTCCTCGGCGGCGTCGTCGAGGTGCTTGTGCTTGGGGAGATCCTTGGGCGGGGCTGCGTCGTCGTCGCCGAGTCGGATCTGGCGGGGGCTCGTTATCGGTTTGAGGATGGCTTGGCCTGAAGGCATCGAGCAATGTCCGGGGAATGATGGGGTTTGTCAAAGCCTCCACTCAAACTCCGAGCCGAACGGGTGAAGAACTGGCAACTGCAAACTGAACGGGATGCGAGCTGTTAACTAGAAACTCAACGTGATCCGAGATGTCAGAAGCATAGATATCAGGTTTTGGTAACTACGCTGCGACGTATCTGAGTGGCGTTATACGCGCAGGCGGTCGGTTGTACTCGGATACGCGCGAGATACGGTCAGAGCGCGGTTACTACCGACTGAGATCTATGCCTCTGACATCTCGGATCCCGTTC
>PKVB01000080.1 GCA_003131365.1 Gemmatimonadota bacterium
GCTCCGACCAAGCGAGCGTAGCTGCGAAGAGGACCCCCCGCCGACTGACCGGCGCAACGATCCAGAACAGGTCTAAGACGCTCGGTCGACGCGCGTAAGATTGTTCGACACGGGCATAGACCGCCGAAAGAGCGCGCGCAGCTTCTCGTCCGTTAGCCCCTGCATGATTTTATCGGGCGCGACACGCGACGTCACGCTGCGGGACTCCGGCCCGTTCCAGATATCCCACGCATAACGGTCGAGCCGCGCGGTCTTGCCGCCAGGATGATGGAACACGATCATCGCATTGCTGGCGCCCGGTACCTGAACTTCCACACCCCAATTCGTTCCGTCGGGGCCGCTGAACGGCTTTATCTGTCTTGCCATGATTTCTCTAGTGAGATGTCACCGCCAGCGGATGCAACAGCTGCCGTCCGCCGAATCCAGCGTCCATTTCGTGCCAATAAAGCACGCTCGGCTCGCCGAGTTTCCAGCAATAGAAAACATCGCGTCCGTCGATCTGTCCGCGAAAATCCACCAGCCCAGTGTCCATGCCCTTGCAGATGACATCCAGCGCGTTCAGCTCGGCGATGTAACCCTCGATGTCGCGCGCGAGCCGCTGCGCTTCGATCTGCAGTAGCTCCGCGATTGCGTCGGGGCGATCAGGGCTCGCTCCCACGGTCGCGAGCTCGAACTCGCGGACCTTATCCTCCCACCGCGTGTGATCGCGCACGAGATCCTCGACGATCCTGCCGACCAGGGGCAGCGTCCGGTTTGCTTCTTCGATTGTGAAGATCCTTTCCATGAGTCGTACTCTGGTGGCTTTCGCGGAAGGGGTCAAGTACGAAAGGCAAATGCAACTGAACGAGAGGTGAGCTGAAAGCTAAAAAGCTGCGGGCCCCTAACTGCAAACTTCAGGACGCCACTAAGTGGCGTAAAGCGAAGGCAGTTGACTGTACCAGGNNCGCACCCGGCAACGTCCCGACGTAGTGATGCTAATAGCCATCAACTTGAAAGCTGCCAGCTCCCTTCTCGTTCAGTTTAGGCAGTGTTCAGTTAAGCCGCGTGTTCAGTTAAGCCGTGCTCACTCAAGTCCCGTCCCTCCCCCCTTCCTCCGCAACCCTCTCCTGCAGCCGACGCTCTCTCCTCTCCTTTGCAGCCTGGTACCGGCGAATCTCGACGGGCGTCTCCGGCTTGAGCGGCGGCACGGGCACCGGCCTTCCGTTCCGATCGACCGCGACGAACGTCAAGTAGCACGAGTTCGTATGCCGTCTGAGCCCGGTGAGCAGATTTTCAGTCTCGACGCGGACACCGATCTCCATCGACGTCCTGCCCACGAAGTTTACGCTCGATTTCATGATGACGAGATCGCCAACGTGGATCGGCTCGCGGAAATCCACGCGATCGACCGACACCGTCACGCACGCCAGGCGCGCGTGACGGATCGCCGAGACGGCGGCGGTGGTGTCCATCATCGAGAGGACGACGCCTCCAAAGACGTGGCCGAGCACGTTGGCGTGCTGCGGCATCATGAGCTGAGCAGTCTCGTGCTGGGTCTCGTGAACGGCGCGGGCACCGTTGCCGGACTTGCTCGCATGCCGCTGCTCCGTTCCCGTCTTCGTGCCCGAGGACTTGCCCGCTGATTTCGACCCGCTCACGTCTGGCGCCCGGTTGCTCTCAGCGCCGGCTTCAGGCGCGGTTTTTCCCGTGACACCTGCTGAATCCGCTCGCCATACGCGGTCGCATCATTGAATGCTCGCGCCAGCGCGTGCCGCGTTTTCGCGTCCACCCGGGGCTTGTCGAGCCAGAATATCTGAACGAAGCTCGAGGCGACGAGCGCGAGTCTCCACTCCCGTCCGCGACGATCCCGGAGCGACAGCGCGTTCGCCTTGTGAACCGAATCGTAGTGGGCGATGACGTCGTAGCCATCGTGTCTCCACCTGCGATTGACGAGTCCGCCTTCGCCCGCCGCCTCCTGGACGGTGGAGTCTCGCAGCATTCGATCGAGCTCCGCTGGCTTTCCGTTTCGTAGATCGATCACCGCGCGTGTTGTGTCGTCCTGGTCATGATCGTTCGCGCGCTCGATGGACAGCCGGTGCTCGAGCGCGACATAGGGGCCGAGGACGTTCAGGATGTCTGTCTCTCCGACCGCGGTGATGTCGATGTCGTCGTCCGGATCATCGTCGGGACCGAGCAGCGGCGCCCGCGGGTGCTGGCGATGATAATCTTCAGAGAGATGCACGATGGCGGTGTCGTCGTAGATGACGGTTGAGTCGCCGCTGTCGAGCTCGCCACGAAAGATCCGCTCTCCGCTCAGGAGTGCCCGGGGAAAGGAGCGATCGATCTCCCCAACGAAGATTTCGTAGTAACGCCCGCCGGTGCGCGCGAGAATGAGCGGTGAGCCGCGGATTTTAAGTCCCGAATTGTCGCTCCGAACCCAGTAGGTCTGGTCGCCGGCGGACACGAGAAACTCCGCCATCGGGGGCGTCGGGGGCGGTAGGGCGCAGGCCCCGGTGGCGACGCAGGCGCACGCCAGCAGAACGATATTTCGGTTGCGCATCACGCCTAGGCGAGGGGAACGATATGTTCGGTTGCGCATCAGGCGCAGGCGAGGAGAACGATATGTTCGGCGCATCGTTGCCAAATATACCGGGTTTGGTCAGGGCGACGGACCGGATTGCCCTCTGGGGTTGTACTATTCAGGGCGGCCGTACTTCCGACGCGACGCTGCTCGCGACTGTGATTAGATTTGCACAGTCCCCTGCCGACATCCATACAATAGAAGCATGCAATTTCAAAAGATCACGCTCGCGTTAGCCGCCGTGGCGGCGTCGGTGCTTGCTTGCACGGGCACGCACGAGGCGGCCGCGAGGAACACAACGCCTGATCGTGCGGCGGAGCCGGCGTCCGCGCAGGGCAATTCCAGTATGACCTCCGCTAGCGTGGCGATTCCTGCTCGCTCAGTCGCCGACACGATCGATCGCACCGTCCCGAAGACCCCCGCTCGCGCGGCCGCCGACACTGACACCACGCTGCGGCCGCGCGTTGTTGTCCCCGAGCATCCGACTCCACCGGTCCTCGATTCGCTGATCAAAGGCACGCTTCCGGCGCGTGGACTCTACGTTTTCCGCTTCGCCGCGAATACTCGTCGCCTCAAGCACCTCATTGGAATCGCCGACTCGACCGAGATCAACGCGCTCATCATCGACGTGAAGGACGAATTCGGACTCAACTACGAGTCGAGCGATCCGATGGTGAAGAAGAACGCGGGCGCCCAGGTGAAGGCGCACAATCTCCGGGCGCTGGTCGACACCATTCGCGCCCACGGCATCCTCCCCGTCGCGCGCATCGTCGTGTTCAAGGATTCGGTGACGGCGCGGAACAACCCCCAACACACCATCAGGAAAGCGGACGGCAGCGCGTGGCACGACAAGAAGGGCCAGACCTGGGTTAATCCGTACGCCAACGCGATCTGGGAGTACAACTTCCGCGTGGCTGAAGAAGCGATCAAGATGGGATTCGGCGAGATCCAGTTCGATTACATCCGATTCCCCGAGCCGTACAAGAGTCTGCCGCCCCAGGTATTTCCGGAGCAGAACGGACGGAGCAAGCCGCAAGTGCTCGGTGAATTCCTGGCCGAGGCGCGCAGTCGCTTCGCGAAGCTCGGCATCAGAACTACCGCCGACATTTTTGGACTCGTCACGACGGTCGGAGGCACGCTCGAAGTCGGACAGAAGTGGGAGCCGATCGCGCAGTCGGTGGATATCGTCCTGCCGATGGTCTATCCATCACACTATCCGCCCGGCTCCTTCCAGCTGCCGCACCCGAACGCGGATCCTTACACTGTCATCCACATCGCGATTTCGCGCGCCCGCGAACGCGACGAGAAGATCGGCATACGCGGTGACGAGTTTCTGGCAGGGCATCGACGTGCCCGGCCACTCGCTCAGTCTCGTCACCATCGACCGTCTGCCCTTTAGCGTGCCCAACGATCCCCTCGCCGAAGCGCGCCGTGAAAGGTCCGATCACCCCTTTTTCGAGGTCGACCTACCACGCGCGACCATGCTGC
>PKVB01000103.1 GCA_003131365.1 Gemmatimonadota bacterium
GCTGGATCAGCGCGAGATCGTCTCCTCGTTCGGGTCGTACCTCCGGGACGAGCTGGACCTCGGAAAGCGATACACCTTCACCGCGTCGGCCCGGACTGATGCCGTGCGCTTCCGAGTGAAGGACAAACTGATCAACGCGACGAATCCGGACGACTCGGGTCAGCGACTTCTCGACGCCTTGAGTCCAATGGTGGGCATTCTCGCCCGTCTCTCTGAATCGCACAGCGGCTACGCAAACATCTCGTCGGCATTCGAGACTCCCACGGCGACCGAGCTGGGGAATCAGCCGAGCGGAGCGGGCGGGATAAATCGCGACCTGAAGCCCCAGCGCTCGACGACCTACGAAGTCGGGGTCAAGGGCGTGGGCGACAACGGGCTGCAATACAATGCGGCGCTGTTCGCAACCGGCGTGCACGACGAGCTCATTCCGTTCGACATCCCCGCCAGCGGGGGCAGGCGATACTTTCGGAACGCCGGCCGCACATCGCGCCGAGGGTTGGAGCTGGGTCTCGGGATTGCGATCAGGCAGCTCGAGCTAGGCGGGGCTTACACCTACGCGAACTATCGTTTCGTCGACTTCACCGTGGACACGGCGCACTACGCCGGAAACAGGATCCCCGGCATTCCGCGCCAGACGCTTCAGGCAAGCGCGGCGCTGCACGGATCGCTCGCGACGCTGGTCACGGAAGCGACCCTCGCCGACAGAATGTTCGTCAACGATGCGAATTCGGAGAGCTCTCCTGGCTACGCAATCTTCAATGCGAGAATCGTGTCGAGCGCGTTGTGGAATGGATCGGGCGCGGAGCTCACGCTTGGAGCGCAGAATCTGTTCGGCACGCGGTACATCTCGTCCGTCAGCGTGAACGCCGCAGGCGGGAAGTTTTACGAGCCGGGATCCCAGCGGTCGATTTACCTGGGCGTGAGCCTGCTCGCCTCAGTACCATCGCGGCGATGATCGCGTGAGTAAGAAAGAGAGGGAGCCAGGCGGCTCCCTCTCTTCATTCTGTCGTGATTCGCCTTTCGAGTCGATTTCAGCGAGTCCGGATTTACTGTTTCCTCAACTCGATGCTGCCGTTCACGCTGCTCGCCCTCACGTCGCGTCCGCCATTCCCGATTGTCCCCGACGCGTGG
The DNA here is from genome assembly GCA_003131365.1 of Gemmatimonadota bacterium. Classification (GTDB taxonomy): domain Bacteria; phylum Gemmatimonadota; class Gemmatimonadetes; order Gemmatimonadales; family Gemmatimonadaceae; genus UBA4720. Next base: position 1,132 of record PKVB01000103.1, read on the forward strand.
CGCGGACCCCAGCGGCCCGAGAGCGTCATCGGGAAATCACTCTCGATTCCACCGTGCACGGTGTCGAATTGGAAAGTAGCGTCGAAGCGCGCGGGCACATAAATCGTCACGGATCCGTTGACGGTCTTGAAGTTCATGTCGTCATCACCCTGAAGCGAGGCCATCCGCGCATCGACGTTTCCGTTGACCGTCTCGGCCGTCACGGGGCCCGCCGCGGTATTCACGTCGACGCCGCCGTTCACCGTTGTTGCCCGTACGGGCCCGCTGGTGTTGCGGACAACGACGCCGCCGTTCACGGTGTTCGCCCGCACTTCGGCGCCAACGTCGCGCACCGACACGCCACCGTTGACGGAGTGCGCGCCGACCTTGACGGAGCGTGGCACGCTGACCGTGATCTTGACGTTCGAGTGGGTCTCGTTGTTGCCGTTGCGGTGAATCGACTCAACGCCGCCATCCTCGCAGCGCGAGTTGTTGTTCCAGATCGCGCAGATCGTGACGTTGCCGCCAGCCTGGACGACTTCATAATGGATGTCGTCCATCTCGCGCCCGTTCGACCTCTTCACGGCAAGGAGATGAACCATGTTGTCGGGGCTGGGCGCAAAATCCACCGAGCCGTTGATGTTGAACACGTTCATCCAGTGGCCTGCGTCCACCCGGCCATCCCACTTCCATGTATCCGAGTCGCGCCCATACTGCTGCTGCGCGCCGAGCGCCGGCGCCGCGAGCAGGACGGCGAGAGCGGCCAAAAGTCTCGTTCTATTCATCATCTCTCCGGGTGGTTGAGTCTGAACCACTGTTGATCACTATGCTGCCGCTGAATGTCTGGGCGGTAACTTTTGCTCTCCCGTCACCGATCGTGAACTCGATTCGACCTTCCCTTCTCAGGCTGGGTTTGGGTTGAATCGTGACGGGAAAATCCGACTGCAGATCGCCGCTGAAGGTCTCCACGCTGAACTGCGCTCCCGCGCCACGCGGAATATTGAGCCGCAGGGTTCCCGAGTGGGATTCGAAGCCGTACTTACCCGACGGCTCGATCGCTCCCGAATACACTATGTCGCCACTCACTGTCTCCGTGCGCACATCTTTCGATTGAATTCCGACGAGGCGGATGTTGCCGCTCACCGAGCTCGCCCCGACGTCTCCAGTCACGTTCTCGGCGCGTAGATCTCCGCTGACCGTCTCAGTTCGCAGATTTCCGTTTACCTGGGCGGCGTGCACCGATCCTGAGACCGACTCGGCGCTCACCGTACGTACGCCGTCGGTCACGTCGACGTCGCCGCTGACGCTCGTCGCCTCGATCTCGCCCTGCGAGCCCTTCGACGTTAAGTCGCCCGACACTGCTTCGAGGATGAGCCGCGTTCCACGCGGAACCGATACATCGTAGCGGGCGTCACCCACGTTGTTATGCCGGCGGCCCCTCCGGCCCCCTTCGTCGGAGTCGTCCACGCTCAGGCTGACCCTCGACGAATTCGCAGTGAAGCGCAGCAGCCCGCTCTCGATGGACGCCGAGATCTTGACGTCGGGGCGATCCCAGCCCGTGACGCGGATTTTCCCGGAAATGAGCGAGAGGTCCACGGCGCCGCCGCGGTCCAGTCTCACTGTTGTGTCTATCTTAGTGAGGCCCCGTATCTGCACCCCCTGCTCGTCCTGCGCCTTTGCCGCAATTGGAAGGGCCATTACTGCGACCGCTACGACGACGAGCCGCGAAAGTTGGATTCGGTTTTTCATTTTCATGTGCTTGCCGGCAGCATGGCCGCCGTACGTAGAAGCTCGACTTTCATGTCAAGCGCGTGTGTCAGCTGCTGGTCGAGCATGTGGCTGGCCGGATCTCTGGCGAGGGCCGCCCTGCTCTGTGCGATTGCAGCATCTATGATCTGAAGATTCCTCTCGATGATCGCGACCGTCGAGGAGTCGAGTTGGGCCCTCCGCTGGCTCACGATGTTCTGGAGCATTTGGATCTCTTTTCCGTATACGAGATCGGAATGCTCGCGGTCAGCTGTGGATTGGCTCGCGAGACGGGCAGGTATGCCGCGCTGACGCGTGGGGGCGTCTATGACGACGCGCGATGTCGCGCCGGGCTGAGTGCCCGGGACACCGACATCCACCGGCGAGGGCGTGGTCGAGCCCGGAGTCACTCCGGAATTCGAGCCGGTATTCGTTCGCGGCTGATTGTCGATCGGCTTCAACTGGGCGACAGCACTGCCCTGTGTCGACCGCAGCGAGTGCGACGTGAGCATGTAGGTAATTCCCGCGGTGCTCACGATCAGCGCCGCTGCCGCGACTCCCATCCACGCCGGCGCGAAGCGTCTCTGACGCTCGGGCCGAGCGGATAGTGGAATCACCGGCGCCGCTATGCGCGCCTCGATCCCCTGCCACAGATCGCGCGACGGAACGAGATCCGGCATCGCCGCCGCTTCCTTGCTGATATTCTCGATGTCTCTCAGCACACTGGCGCAACGCACGCACTCGCTCAAATGCCGTTCGGCCGAAGCGCGACGCGAGTCGTCCAGCGTTCCCTCGAGATAGTCGGGGAGCGCGGCATCGAACGCTTCGCAGTTCATATTGGAGCTCGTCATCGTTCCAGCGCCTCTCTCAAAAGAAGTCTCGCGCGATGCAGCTGCGCCTTACTCCCGCCCGAGGTGATTCCCATCATCTCCGCAATCTCCTCGTGCTTGTACCCTTCCACATCGTGGAGCACAAAAACCTTTCGCGCTCCCGCTGGTAGCCCAGATATCGCTTGCGCCAGGTCCATCCGCTCGACGTACATCGGAGCACGGGCGTCCTGATCCCACCGCTCGTCGTCGACATCGCCCTCATCCATTCTCGAGGCTTGCTTGCCCTCGCTCTTTCGCGCGTTCAACACCACGTTCACCGCGAGGCGATGCAACCAGGTCGAGAATGCGCCCTCTCCCCTGAACTGCGGGAGCTTCTCCCATGTCCTCACGAAGACATCCTGGGTCAGCTCCTCACCCTTCGTCCTGCTTCCGGCCATCCGCGCACAGAGTGAGAACACCCTGTTCGCGTGCGTCTGGTACAGCCGCTCGAAGGCCTGACGGTCCCCGCCGGCGGCTAGCGCCACGTCAGTGGAATCACCCATTGCTACGTGTGCCAGGTTGGATGCCGCCGCCATTCGATCGTTGTCCCTGGTTTGTTGCGTGATTGGATAACTCAAAGGGCTCAAAGGTTTGAATGCGGGACAATCGGCTTTTCCTGTGGCTGCAGATATGACAGTCTGGCCCGTCCCATTGGTTTGAACCGGCTTCGGGAGCGTTTCGGCGGCCTCGCTGACGACCCCGACACAGGGATCACGCGCCACCGCCC
>PKVB01000120.1 GCA_003131365.1 Gemmatimonadota bacterium
CGTCGACCGAGTTCGCGGGCAGCGGGATGGCTTCGATGTTGCCCTTCAGGAACTCGACGTTGGTCGCACCAGCCTCGGCGGCGTTGCTCTGCGCAAGGGCGAGCATCTCATCGGTCATGTCGAGCCCGTAGGCCTTGCCGGTTGGACCGACGCGTTTGGCGGAGAGAAGCACATCGATTCCGCCGCCGGAGCCGAGGTCGAGAACGGTCTCACCCTCGTTTAGCGCGGCGAGCGCGGTAGGATTTCCGCAGCCGAGCGACGCGAGCACCGCTTCGACGGGAATGCCCGCCTTTTGTTTTTCGTCGTAGAGATCCGAGGTGATCGGGTCCCACGCTTCCGTGGTTGCTCCACAGCAGGCGCTCGAGCCACAGCAAGGAGCGGCGGTGGCGCCCTCGCTGACGCGAAGTGCGGCCTGACCGTACTTCTCCTTCACGTTGGACTTGAGTGTTGAGTCAGATACGGTCATATGAGCTCCAAACAATATTTGTTGATGTGTGGGTGAAATAAAAAATCAGGCGCAACAGTTCGTAGCCTGACCGACGACACGCGGCTTCATCTCGGTAACGAGGGTCTCGATCTCTTCGAACGCATCAGGAACCAGCTCGTAGTGAACCCACCGCCCATCCTTCCGGTCGCGAACGATTCCCGCGTCTTTGAGAACCCGAAGATGGAACGACAAGCGAGACTGGGCAGCGTCGAGCGTGTCGGTCAGCTCGCAGACGCACCGCTCTCCTTTGCGGAGCAGCTCGATGATCTCGAGTCTGGTCTCATCGGAGAGGGCGTGAAAGAGCTCGATCGCACGGTCGGCTCGGGAGTGGACTACTGTGGCCATGTCTCTAATATATCAAGATAACTTGTTATGTCAATCCTGCGCTTTTTGACCGAGGTTTGGACTCCAACTGAAGACTTATCGGCCAGCCATCAGTGTGTGGCTACTGGTTGCGGGCGACAACTTCCGCTCCCGTTCGACTAGAAGTGATAGAACCCCGAAAAAGTCGAAAGCGAGCGCGCGCTCGGCGTCCTCACCCGCCCGGCGGCGGAAAGTGGATGATGCTCGCGCGAATCCGACAAACTCGAAGGCGTTCCGCTTGTAACCGAGGTCACAAATGGCTCGAGTTCGACGATGTGCCCACTCCCAATTCCCTTCAAATCATTCCCCGTTGGAAGCGAGCTCGAAAGCCCGCTGCCGAGCAGAAGTCCCCGATCCCCAAACATCAGGCTCGCTGCCTTAAGCGAAACTTCGATGTCACCAAGTCCACTGGCACGCGCAGTCTGCGGCGCCGTCCGCCAGACAAAGGGCGTCGCCACCGCAACGCTGACGGTGTGATTGAAGGCGTACTCACCTTCGAGCCGAACGACGTGCTCACGAAGGTCGGTTGGGTCGCTGACTCGAGTTCCGAGGTAGTCCAGTCTGATCTTTGTGTCAGGACTTGGCGACTCCGTAACCATCGGATGCGAGAAATGCAGATGATCGTGATCGTGATCGTCGTCATGCTCCTGGGCCTTCAACCCGGTAAGCGGAAGCATCAAGGCGAACACAACCAGCAGTGAACGGGACGAACACGCGGAGCAAAGCTCCGAAGCAGACACGTCCGGAAATAGCATTATTTACGTCTCCCTTTTTTTTGTGAGGACACCCAGGAATTCCGGGGCTCAATCAGCGTTGGATCAGGACAGGAGACGCTGAGGGGGACCGGTTGCGGGAGGGAGTAGTCGGACGGCAGCGTCGGAATCGCGACGCTCGGTGGCGATCGTTTGCTTCGGCGCCATGCGAGTGACGGCCGGAAAGAGCTCGCGCGCCTGAAAAGTGAACGATGCGCCGGATCGTCCACACTCACCGACGCAGTTGCAACCGCGCGCCGAGGTCCCGTGATGCTGGCTATGGTGATCGTTGCTGGCGTCATCCCCCGCTCGCATATGCGCGGCGTGCCCGTGCGCTGCCGTTTCATCGGAGCGATGCATCGGGCAAGGGACAGCCGATGTTGCCGCGCCGCTCAGAGCCGCGATCCACGGCGCGAGAAGAACGATGATTCGGACTCCTGTGCACCTTCGTGCCGCCTCGTGTGTTTACCTGAGTCAGGGTGAAACTCCCGTCAGGAATCCGGTGACGACAAGGATCAGAAAGCCGAGACCCAGCTCGAGTACTGCCGATCGCCGAAGTCGGGCCGTTCCCTCCTCTCTGACCAACAGGGGCTGCACTCTGCGGAAGTTGTAAGCTCCCGTCATCAGGGTGAGCATAACCAGAGCGAGTTTCACGAGCAGAACCCGCCCATACGAGGTCTGCCAAAGGGCAGTGAGATGCTGAACATGCACCCACGACGCGATGACGCCGCTGACGACAACGATGGCCGCGGAAAACAGGGCAACGGGAGAGAATGCATTTACGAGCGCGGCTACGGATTGCCATCGCTCCGCTCCCATGAGTGTGAGCGATATCGGCACGCCGATCAGCATCACGCAGAGGAGGCTCCCAAGCCAGCTGGCTCCGCCCAGCACGTGAAGGAAATCGCTGGCAATCAGCAATGATGTAAATCTCGGGCTCGCCGCGGCGTGTCCGGCCAGTGCCGGCGTCACCGCGAGCACGATAGCCGAAATGCTCGCCACCGTCCAGGCACCGCGAAGTCGGCCTATGGCGAGGGCGAAGGAGACGAGCGCTACGAGCGCCGCTCCAAGCTCCAGCTGGAGCGCGAATCCCCACCGAGTATGTAACGTCATGTCCGTCATGCTCATCGTCTTCATGCCGGCGACTCCGGCCATCATTTCCGACTCGAGACCTATTCTGGCAAACGCGGTAAGGATGACGAGAACGCTGGCTGTCAGCCCGAGGACTGCTGCGCGGCGTTCCATGCGTACAGCCAGGTCCGGGTTTGTCCCACGAGCTCGCGGGAGAACCAGGGTTCTGAATGTCGTTGCGCCGATGAGGACCAGAAGACCAACAAACGAAAATGCACGGGCCAGGGAGTTGGACGCCGAAGAAGAAGCCTCAGCTGCTCCCTCGTCCATCTGTTCCATCGATGACGCCACGCCGTTGGGGGAGACGGTGGCGACTGTGCCAGCCTGCGGCGACGGCCGATGCACTGATACAGACGCTTCAGGCGCAACGATAAAACTGAAGCTTCCACGCGATGGATGTCCGTCTGATGCGGCGGTTCTCCACGAAACGATATACCGTCCGGGCGGAAGAGATTCAGAGACTCGAAGGGAAACCTCGAGCGGCGTGCCCTGTTCGGCCGCCGGTGGACCCAACGCGAACGCCCGCCCACTCGCGTCCGTGAGCGAAACGGACGTCATCCGCAGCTCCGGTTGCTCCGAAAACCACAGGCGGATCAATTGCGGCGAGGCCGCTATTGTGGAACCGGCTGCGGGATCACTGCGCTTGAGGAGAGCATGTGCCCATGCCCGCACCGGGCACAACACAAGGACAAGCGCGACAGCGAGGCGAAACCCCCTACTCACGATCTCGCTTCATTTGCATTCCATTCATCTCGTCCTTGTGCACCGCGGGTTTACGTGAATGAAAAGGCCGGACTCTCAGAAAGATGAAAGTACCGACTGGATGTCTCGAACCGTAGTATGGCTCGCGGGACGCTCAACGCTACTCGACACCATTTGGCGCCGTGCGTGCGATGCGGCCGAGTGCGGCGATGAGAGTAAGCTCGGTTTCAGGCACCCATTCGACGAGGTCTCGAACGGTCCTTTGAAACCATTCCCGGTCGACGGCTCCGCGCTCGAGCGCGTTCGAGCTTGAGCTCTTCCTCCAGCTTTTCGAGCAAAGGCCCCGCCGGCTCTCCCCCGATCGCCTTCATTCCGGCCCTGATGCACTTCCGCGATTGCTTGATCGCGGCATCAAATGCGGATTCAAACTCAGCAGGAGTGGCCAAGGGTCGCCTCGGAGGTCGAATCGTGGAAACGGTTGTGTAAGTAAGTGACTACTTGCATTTCTTGATCGCTGTTTTTAGTTTCCCTGCCCATGAATCACCGAGACGCAATTCTCGCCGCCGCTGCCGGAGTCTTCGCCCAGCATGGTTTCCGCGGCTCTACTACCCGTCGCATCGCGGATGCCGCGGGTGTAAACGAGATCACGATCTTCCGCCAGTTCGGGTCCAAGGAAGCGCTCATTCGCGCCGCAATGCAACACCTCACGCAGTCGGCCGGCCTCGCCACGCTGCCCGACATCCCGTCCGACCCGGAACGGGAGCTGACGGTGTGGAGCGAGTCGTTCATGCAACATTTGAGACTTCATAGCTCGATCATCCGTAAGACGATGGGTGAGATCGAAGAGCGACCGGAAATGGGCGAATGCGCCACGGAAGTCCCGAGACGGGCCTCGAACGATCTGTGCCACTACCTCGTTGCGCTCAAGCGGCAGGGACGGATCACTGAAAAGTTCGAGGCGAAGACGGCCGCCGCAATGCTCCTGGGGGCGATCTTCTCCGACGCGATGGGACGCGAGATGATGCCCGAGAATTTTCCGCAACCCAAGGAGAAGGCGGCGCACATGTACACCCGGGTGCTACTTCGCGCTCTGGGTGTCGAAAACGGCTCGCGCAAAGCGACGAATAAGCAGACCAAACGATCGAAACAACTTTCAAACTGAAAAGTGTCTTCCAACAAAGCCCAACTCCGCGCCCTCAGGCTCGGCAGAATTCTGAGGGTGTCCCTCGCCACAGCAGCTTTGCTGATCCCGGCGATCGCACCAGCACAGGTGACTCCCAGCTTACCAACGGTCCATACGACCGGGGAACGTCGCACGCTCTCGCTGGACGAAGCCGTTCGCATCGCTGAATCCCAGAGCGAGGCGGTACGCATCGCGCGCGCTGGAGTCCAGCGCGCCCAAGGCCAGCAGTATCAGGCGCGCAGTCAGAGGCTGCCGCAGCTCCTCGGATCGGCCAGCTACACCCGCACCATGGCGTCGCAATTCTCCGTCGCCGCCGGGCCGGCACCAGATACGACGAAGCCCGTGCCGCCCCCGGCTCCATGCGACCAGTATCTCCTCGACGCGACGGCTACCACGGCCGACCGGCTGGCGGGCCTCGAGAACGCAAATCGCTGCGCCCTCAGCGGGAATCCGTTCGCATCGTTCGGCGACCTCGGCTTCGGCGCGAAGAACCAGTACAATCTCGGCCTCGCCTTCTCGCAGAGCCTGTTCGCGGGCGGACGCATTTCGGCGCAGAATGCGGTCGCGAACGCAGGGCGTCGCTCGGCCGACATCGAGCTGACCGCGCAGCGCGCGCAACTCCGTCTCGACGTGACACAGTCGTACTTCGATGCCGCGCTCGCCGACAGGCTGGTCGCGCTCGCCGAGTCGTCTTCCGTTCAAACCGACAACGTTCTGAAGCAGACCAGGCTGGCCCGCGCCGTCGGCAATGTTTCCGAGTTCGAGCTGTTGCGCGCCCAGGTTTCGAGCGCCAATCAGCTGCCCATCGTTATCCAGCGTCAGAGCGATCGCGAAGTAGCGTACCTGAGGCTCAAGCAGCTCCTGAATATTCCGCTCGATTCTCCAGTGGAGCTGACGACCGTTGTCGATGATTCCGCGGCGGTAAATACCGCTCTCGAGAGCATGGGAATCACTAGCGATACGGCCGCCATCGATCGAGCAACGGTCAGACAGGCGGCCGATGCGATCGATGCCCAGCGGGGACTTCTCAAGGTCGCGAAGGCGCAGAGATTTCCCACGCTCGCCCTGACGTCGCAATATGGGAAAGTCGCGTTTCCGGCGACTGGTCTTCCAGGGTCGGGAGATTTCCGGACGAACTGGACGATTGCCCTGGGGTCGCAGGTCCCGCTCTTCACCGGGGGCCGCATCAAGGGCGATCAGCTGGTGGCGGAAGCCAACGTGCGTGAAGCGCAGGCCCGCTACGATCAGGTCCGCGAGTTCGCCGCGCTCGACTCCCGGGTGACGATCAACAATCTTCTCCAGGCTCGCTCAGCGTGGCTGGCAAGCCAAGGTACGGCGGAGCAGGCGGCGCGGGCTTACTCGATCGCCGAGGTTCGTTACAAGGAGGGGATCTCGACGCAGATCGAGCTGAACGATTCGAGAATTCTCCTCGAGCAAGCGGTCACGAATCGCGCGCTGGCAGCGAGGAATCTGCAGGTCGCGCGGGTGAAGCTGGCGCTCCTTCCTGATCTTCCGCTGCAGAGCACCGGAGCAACGCAGGCGCAGAGCCAGTCAACAACGCAGCAAGCGCAGTCGCAGCAGAGCAGTCAGCCGGCGCAGGCCGCGCAACAGCAGTCGCAGGGACAGCAAACGACCGGCATTCCACCACAGTGATTATTTCGACGAGAGTATTTATGAAGCAAGATCGGAGCATTTTGAGAAAGGGTGCCACTGTTCTCCTGAGCGTTTGCGCACTCGCTGCCATCAATGCGTGCAGCAAGGGCGACAACGCCTCGGCGGCCGAAATGGCGAAGGGCGAAGCGATGGTAGTGGGGCCCGAGAACATCGCTGTGGCAGCCAATGGATCGATCATGACCGGGCCGTCCATTTCCGGGACGCTCGAGCCTGACCGCGAAGCCGTGCTTCGCGCGCAGGTCTCCGGCAGCGTTCTCCAGACCTACGCGGATCAGGGTCAGGCCGTGAACACCGGTACCGTGCTCGCGCGCATAGATGCGTCGGGAATCCAGGACGCTTATACCTCGGCGCGAGCCGGCCTCGTCTCCGCGCGCAACGCGGCGGATGTGGCGGCGAAAGATCTCGCTCGAAACGAGAAGCTGCTCGCCGCCGGCGCGATCGCCGAACGGGATATCGATCAGTCGCGCCGGGCGTCGATCGCCGCGCAGGCGGCCCTCGAAGATGCGAACTCCAGACTCGCGACAGCCGAGAAAGCCTACCGCAGCACGACTGTCACGTCACCGTTCGCGGGCGTCGTGAGCGAGCGTCCGGTGTCGTCAGGCGATGTCGTGCAGCCCGGGACGGCTCTCTTTACGGTCGTTGATCCCTCGAGCATGAGACTCGAAGCATCGGTTCCGGCCGAGCAGCTCGCATCGATCCGTATAGGTGTGCCGGTCGATTTCACCGTCAGCGGCTATCCAGGTCGCCAATTTGTGGGACGTATCACTCGCATCAACCCGACCGCGGATCCGACCACTCGCCAGGTGCGCATCTACGTCTCGATTCCCAATGAAGGTCGCGCGCTCGTCGGCGGTCTGTTCGCGACCGGGCGGATGTCCACCGCGACGAAGATGGGACTGGTGGTACCGCAGTCCGCGGTCGATGTGCGCGGGTCGATTCCATCCGTGATGCGGGTGAGGCAAGGAAAAGCTGAGATGGTTCCGGTAAAGATCGGCCTGACGGACAAGACGTCCGAGACAATCGAGGTGTTGTCGGGTCTGCAACCGGGCGACACGTTGCTTATGGGCGCGGCCATGGGAATAACTCCGGGGACTCCCGTAAGGATCTCGGCACCGACAGCGGATCCGGCGGCGAATAGCGGTAAAGGGAGCTGATTCTATGATCATATCAGATTTTGCGATCAAGCGGCCGATGATCACCGTCGTAACGATGGTGGCGCTCGTGGTATTCGGACTGTTCGCGCTCTGGCGCCTTCAAACCGACGAGTTTCCTGATATTCAGCAGCCGGTCGTGCTGACCTTCATCCCTTATCCGGGTGCATCACCAGAAGGCGTCGAGCGCGAAATCCTGAAGCCGGTCGAGGACGCGATCAAGGGAATCGCCGGCGTCGACAAGATCTACGGCACTGCCGGCGATGGATACGCTCAGATCATTACGCTGTTTCTGTTCGAGAAGGACCCGCAGATCGGCTCACAGGACATTCGCGATGCGATCTCCGGAATCCGCTCCGACCTTCCGGTCGAGATGAAAGAGCCGGTGCTACAACGATTCGATCCATCGGACCAGCCGATCGTGTCGATGACGATCGCTTCGCCGACGTTGACTCCGGCGCAGCTCACACGGCTCGCTGATCCCGACATCACGAGCAAGCTGAGAGGAATTCCGGGCATCGCCCAGGTGCAGCTGGTGGGTGGCGTGAAGCGCGAGATGACGATTCAGTTGAGGCCCCAATCACTTCAGGCGGCCGGCATCAGTGTCGGTCAGGTCGTCCAGGCGCTGGAGGCGCAGAACCTCGCCGCGCCGGTTGGGCGTCTCAACGGAAACCTGGACGAGCGTACGATTCGTCTGCAGGGACGTCTCGAAGGCCCGCAGGACTTCATGAACCTGGTAGTCGCTGAGCGAAACGGTCAGATCGTGCGATTGGGTCAGGTCGCCAATGCGATCGATGGCACGCAGGAGCAGCGCTCGCTCGCCCTCTACAACGGGAATGAGGCGGTCGGCATCAACATCGTCAAGGCGAAGGGCTACAGCACGACTGATGTGAGCGCAAAGGTTCGCGCAAAGGTGGCGGAGATCCAGAAGACTCTCCCTGCAGGCGTGAAGATCGACGTCGTGAAGGACTCGGGTCTCCGCGTCAAAGCATCGGTGACCAACGTCGAGGAGGCGCTTCTCATCGGAGCGCTTCTCACGGTGCTGGTGGTGTTCGTGTTCCTCAACTCGTGGCGATCGACCGT
>PKVB01000017.1:0-71987 GCA_003131365.1 Gemmatimonadota bacterium
CGAGCGGCGGCCCGGGCAGCGGCATTTACAAGACGACTGACGCTGGTGCGCACTGGACCAACATTACTCGCAATTCCGGTTTGCCGGAGACGGTCCTTGGTCGCATCGGCTTGTCCATCGCCGCCAGCAAACCGGACACGGTTTACACCATCATTCAGGCAAAAGAAGGCGGGGTGTTCCGCTCGGATGACGCCGGCGCCACGTGGAAGCATGTGAACGACGAAATGAAGCTGCGGCAACGCGCCTTTTATTACATGACGATTTTTGCAGACCCCAAGGATCCCAACACCGTTTACGTGCCCGAGGTGGATGCGCTCTGGGTTTCACACGACGGCGCCAAGACCTTCACGAAACTGAAAACGCCGCACGGCGATAACCACGTCGTCTGGATCAATCCGGACGACACGCGGATTTTGCTGGAGGGCAATGACGGCGGCGCGACGGTCTCGACCGATGCCGGCAAGACCTGGAGCACCGAGCACAACCAGCCCACCGGCCAGTTTTACCACGTGAATCTTGACGACCAGTTTCCCTATCACATCTACGGCGCGCAGCAGGACGAGGGTTCTTTTGAGGGGCCGAGCGCCAGCGACGAGCGAATGATTCCGCTGGGCGCCTGGCACAGCGTGGCGTATGGCGAAAGCACTTATACCGTGCCCCAACCGGGCGATCCCAAGATCACGTATGGGAGCGGCTATTACAGCATCTTCGTGAAGCACGATCAGCGCACGGACGAATACCGCAGTGTGAGTCCATGGCCGCATTACCAGGAAGGCGCATCCTCGGGCGAGCTGAAGTATCGGTGGGGTTGGACTCATCCGATTCTGTTTTCGCCGGCAAACCCGAAGCAACTGTTCACCGCGGCCCAATATGTGTTTAAGAGCGGCGACTACGGCGCGACCTGGAACCAAATCTCGCCCGATCTCACTCGGAACGAGAAAAGCATGCAAGTGCCGAGCGGCGGGCCCGTCGATCTCGACCAGTCGGGCGCGGAAATCTTTCCCCTCGTTTCGGCTCTCGCGATTTCGCCTCTCGATGGCAATCTCATCTGGGCCGGATCCGATGACGGTCTCGCTCACGTCACCACAGATGGCGGGAAGCATTGGCAGAAAGTTACTCCGCCCGAGCTGCCAGAGTCATCCTGGATCAGTTGTATCGAGCCTTCCCATACCGACAAACAAACGGTCTGGCTGACAGCCCGTCGCTACATGCTGGATGATTTCAAGCCTTATATCTTTAAGACGACCGATCTGGGCAAACATTGGACCGCAATCGCGACGGGATTACCGGAGGACGAATTTGTCTTCGATCTGCGGCAGGACCCTAACGACTCTAATCTGCTCTTTGTTGGAACTCGCAGCACGGTCTACTTCAGCCTCGACGCGGGCGCGCACTGGCAGCCGTTAACCTTGAACCTGCCGGTGGCGCAGGTACGCGATATCGCCATCAATCCGCGCCAGGGCCAGATCGTTGCAGCCACTCATGGTCGCTCATTCTGGGTGCTTGATAATCTGACGTTTCTCGAGCAGTTGACCAAAAACCCGGCCGTCCAGTCCAACACCAGCTTCCTCTTCGCTCCACAGCAGACCTGGCTAACTCATGACTACGGCCTTCCCGACCCTGACCGCAGGCGGCCGCCCGATGCCGGCTACAATCCGCCCTTCGGCGCGCCCGTCTTCTTTCACTTGCCGGAAGATTATGACGGTAAGACGCCGGCCACTCTCGAGTTCGCCGATGCAAAAGGGAAGGTGATTCGCAGCATCCCGCTGCACCTCGCCACCGCGAAAGAGAAAGAGGACAAGGAACACGCCAGCGCAGCGCAATATGGCGAGCATCTGGAGAACGCCGCCGCCGAACCGGACCAGAGCGGCAAGGGCACAGATGAGAAGATTCGAGAAAAAGAAGCGAAGCTTGCCGCGGCCGAGCCGGGGATGAATCGGCTGCATTGGGACCTCCGTTACCCGTATGCCACCGAGATCACCGGCTACCATGCTCCCATCGCGGCTGGTGGGCTGGAGGATTCGGTTGAGGGCCCCGTCGTCCCGCCCGGCACCTATTCAGTCATGCTCGATTATGGCGGACAGAAAACGCAACAAAGCCTTAAGGTCGCTCTCGACCCGCGGCTTCATGCCACGCAACAGGACCTGGAGGCGCGCCTCGAGTTAGACCTAAAGATTCACGCCGACCTCGACACGCTGGATAAAGACATCAACCAAGCGCTGGCCGCGCGCGACAAGCTACAGAAGGCGGTTTCCGGTCACACGATGACCGACACACAAGCCGCCGACGCCCTGGCCGCGCTCNNTTGACTTATCCTACGGTCGCCCAACTGCTGAGCAGGAAGCCGTCTTCCGCCAAGTCGACCCGCAAGCGAAGCAAGGCGAGCAAAAGCTCGAAGCCGACACCGCCCAGGCTAACAAAGTAACCGCCCAAGCAGCGCAGTGATGTGAAACACACGGATTGGCGGTTATGGTCTCAGCTGCTGGGGGAGCAGCCACCAGCCCGTCCGCGAAACATCGTCAGCGATCTTACGAAGTTAATCCGGGAAGCGCAGGGAATCCGGAACCCAGGAGAATCCGGAAATCAGGGAGAGAGAACGGGGTCGCTCTTATTCCTTAACGTTGGATTGCCCGATGCCGGAGGCGGCAGGTTGAAAGTTCGAGCGAGGCAACCGGCTCTTTACATGTCTGGTCCGTTCCCGCTAATCTCCGGCCCGCATGACCGCCACCGCTAATCCCGAAGATGCCGCGCCGCTCGCCGGCGAAGANNCGCTGCTCGTCCTTTACATGGTCAAATATCTCCTGCTGCCGGGGCGGATCGAGCACGTCGTCGCGTTCGACGCTTTCCGCCGGCTCCCGCTTTATAGCGGACTCGATGGCCAGGCGCTCGCTTCCGCCATCTTCGGCACCTACGCCGCCAGCGTTTATCTCACGCCGATCTTCGGCGGGTTTCTGGCCGACCGCCTCCTCGGCCGGCGCCGCACCGTGCTGCTGGGCGCGCTCACCATGGCAGCCGGCCATTTTCTCATGGCCTTTGAGACCGCGTTTCTCTTCGCACTGCTTTGCCTGGTCCTCGGGAGCGGCATGTTCAAGGGCAACATCGCCAGCCAGGTCGGCTCGCTTTATAAACCCGAAGACCTTCGCCGCGCTGACGCCTTCCAGATTTTCTACCTCGGCATCAATGCCGGCGTCATCGCCTCGCCGCTTATCGTCGGCACGCTCGGCGAAGTTTACGGCTGGCACTACGGCTTCGCCGCCGCCGGAGTGGGTATGCTCCTCGCCATCGGCATCTACCTTTCCGGCCAGAAATACCTGCGCTCCGGGGAAAACCAAGCCCGCGCCATCGCCGCAGCGCCGCGCGCGAAACTCACCGGACGCGACTGGCGGGCCGTTATTGCGCTGCTCCTCCTCATCCCGGTGCTGGCGGTCGCGATCGTGCCGAACAACCAGATCTTCAACGTCTACCTCCTCTGGGGCGACCAGCAGTTCGATCTCAACTTCATGGGGCATAAGCTGCCCACCACCTGGCTCGTCACCCTCGACGCCATCGTCAGCGTCAGCTTCCTCGCGCTCGTCGCGCTCTTCTACCGTTGGTATGGGAAGCGCTGGCGCGAGCCGGATGAGACCACCAAGATCATCATCGGCTCCGGGTTCTCCATCGCTGGGGTGATGTGCCTCGTCATTGCGGCCGCCACGCAGCACGCCGGACACAAGATCGGCCTCTTCTGGCCGGTAGCCTTCCACGTTCTCAACAGTATCGGCTTCGCCCACATGCTGCCGGTCAGCCTCGCCCTCTTCGCCAAGTACGCGCCCAAAGCGATCAACGCCACCATCATCGGTCTCTACTACCTGGCCTTCTTCTTTGCCAACAGCATCGTCGGCTGGGTCGGCGGCTTCTACCAGACGATGCCGACCACCACCTTCTGGCTCATGCACGCCGGCTTCGCCGCCGGTGCGGGAATGTGCTTTGTGATCTTCAAATTCGTCGCCAGCCACCAACTCACGGTGGAGCCTGGGTAACAGACAGCAGCGAAATTCTAAAACTGACCTAGGAATTCACCGCAGCCTTGACTATCTCAGCCCGATCAACTTTGAATCCAAACTGAACTAAATTCTCCCTTCCTCACTGTCCGAGAAAACAATGCAAGCCCAGACCGACCCCCGATGAAATTCATGTCATCTCGAAAGACGCTGCAAGCGGTAATGGATGAAGATCTTCGCGATCTCCTTGAATCCATCGGCCAATTAGAGGCGTTCGATACGGGCCAACGCTTTTGTAATGTTTGCGGCGCACTGCTCACGTTAAAAAATCTGCAGATGATTATACCGCGTGAGGGCGGGAATTTCACCTTTGTGTGCGACAGGCCAGACTGTATCGCCACCAGCGACAAGCAGATCTAAGCCAAATGGAAGAGATCATCATCGAGACCTTGAAGGGCGCCTTCAAGGTGGGCGGAACGCTCCTAATTGCGGTGATAATCGTACTGTTTCTGTTAGGGCAATTTCCGAACCTAAAATTGCTCGTAAGCGCGGTGCTCACATTTTTTGGGGGTGCTGGGAAGTGGGTTCGACGGCGCGCGCTCGAGACCGAAATTGAAGGAGCGGTGAACTCTTTTTCGAAGTCGTTCAATCGCAACTATTCATTCGATTTACTTCCAGAATGTGACGTCCAGTGGGTCACGGCTCGCAATCAGGAGAACGTGCTCAAACCGGGGAAGGCGATCGTTAAGTTGAGTTTTAGTCGCGACGATCACGACCTGAATTTTTACAACGCTGCGCAGGCTTTTGTAGAAACAGGGCTCTTGCCAGATACGCGACCGTTCTTAGTGCGTGCCACGGCTAAGGCGATCGACCTGTTGATGGTTAAGATTCTGATACTACAAGGGCGACGACAAGCTCTCCGCATTTTCAACAGCAAATTCGCTGAACAGGAGCCGGATGCTCAGTCCGTTTATGCGAAGTTAGCAGAGACCGACGAAAAAGGCTTATTCCGTCAGTTGTTGCTTCCCGAACTACATCTGTTCGGCCAAGCAGTTTCTCAGAAGACCCCCAGCGCTGAAATCTCGGCGGAGACTGAAAGTTTCGTCGATTGGTTCCACGAACTCGCCACACGCTTGGCGGGCGAGGTCACCCAACTGGCTTTCGAGAGCACGAACATCAGGGTTGGCGTGATCTTGGTCGCCGATCAAGAGACGTACGACAAGTACGGAATCCGGGCTTACCTGCGAAGAGCAAACCTTTACGCCGCCCGCGAATTTCATTGCATCTATGTCCTTTCGCGGGGACGGCGCCGCGCGGATATCGCAGGGACGATTGTCGACAAACTTTGTCAGACTGGAGGCTATTCCGTGCTCAGTAAGCGAACCGCAGCGGTGAAAGGTATAGGCGACGATGAGGTTTTAATTACCTGCATCGCGATAAAGCCTGATATTACGGCCATACTTTCGAACGCTTGGCAGAAGCTAGGCGAAGACTTCAGCGCTGCCAGCGTTGTTACCGGGACGGTAGAGTATGTGACGGAAGATTTGGTCACGGTCGATGTTTACGGAATAAACTTTGAATTAGATCGGGAGCATCTTTCGTCAGTGGCGATGGGCCCGGTGTTTCGTTTCTTCGAAAGAGATCAAGAACTTGAGCTACGAATTCTCCAGTTTGACGAAGCCGGACAGACTGCTGAACTCACGAACTGCGACACGGCGACAGATCCGAAGGCGCTGGCAGAACTTGTCGAACAAAACAAGGGACAGACAGCTAAAGCAACGGTCGAGAAAATCATCAGTAGCAGGGATTATGAGGTCGGGTTAGCTCTGACTACACGGCTTGGCGATCGGTCGGTTCGAGCATTTCTGCCTCGGATCAATGCTACGTTTAGTCGCTATGTTTCTCTTGCCGAGAGATTCCCGATCGGTTCTGAAGTAAGCGTTCGGGTTGAGAAATTCGACCTCGAGCACGGCGGTCTGACATGTAGTTTGGAAGGGTTACGCGATCCATGGGACCCACCCCCGCCTTTACAAGAGGGTTCCAAGATCAAGGCTCGCATCTGTGAAGTCAGTGAAAATCACGCGACTTGCGAGATTGAAGAAGGCATTGAAGCACGCCTCCACCATTTAGAAATTAGCTGGGAGGCTGCTGAAGTTAACCGGCGGTACATCCGCGACATGGCTGTAGGAACGCTGCTTGAGGGCGTCGTTTTGCGTATCGAACCCGAGAAACGCTACATCTCATTCAGCGTCAAGAGGCTGACCAAGAGCGATACCGAGAAATTTTTCGACGATCACCACAACGATCTTGTTGATGTGAAAATTGAAGATATTGGGCCTATAGGCGCTACCGTTTCGTTTCCGGGAACACTGATTTCAGGCCGATTGCACGTCTCCGATATTATTTGGGGTTATTGCGAGCGCATTACCGACTACGTTCAAGAGGGAGACACCACGAGCGTGAGATGTCTAGCCTACGATCAATGGGCGGATGTCATTCACGTCGGCATCAAACAAGTCGAACCCAATCATTTTGGAGAGTTCCAGTTGCATCACGAAGTGGGCAGTTCAGTGACCTGTCGCGTCGATGCTGTTTCGGGGCGATCGATTCGAGTCCGCGCACTTTTTGATGGGCAGCAGGCCTTTGGCTACGTCTATCGAACCGAGATATCTTGGCTTCTATTTGTCGATGATCGAATGGCTCGGCACATTTTTCGCCCCGGCGAAGTGTATCAATGTTGCGTAAAGAGGTACGACGCAGCCAACCAAGTGGTTGAATTTTCACGGAAACAGTTCCTCGCCCTCCAGCATGAGAAAAACGCTTACGGAACTCCGTACCCGCTCGCTTGGTTTTTTCGAAATGGGAGGCTTTCGCCTACGGCGATTTGCTTGAAGGCAAGATCGTCGACCGCGTTGATGACCGCCGTAATCGACCGACCAACATTGAGGTGACGCTTTCGCGCAAAGGCCGGTCGCCGCGCGACGTCGAATTATCACTCGCCTGATTGACCTTCCGCGCTAAGAGGCGCAGGTGGAAAGTGGGATTGCGGGTAAGTGTGCAAATCTTGACAAACGCTTCCCTGAGTTCGCGTGCGAACCCAACAACCGCGCTCGGTTTATTTTATGAACCGGATCGTCATCGGGTAGCGATAGGACCGAGAAGCGGTAGTTACATGTTATCGGTTAATCGTTAATGATCTCGCGCCGGTCCTGGCGGCGCCGGGAAGATGACGAGGTTCATGTCGCCGAGGCGACGGGCGCAGAGGATTTTGCTGCCGTCCGGGGACCAGCGCGGGTTGACGAATTCTCCCGCCGCATCCGTGAGCTGCTGGATGCCGGTGCCGTCGCGGTTCATCACGAAAAGCTGGAAGCGATCGTTGATCCGACGCGAGAAAATGACGCGGCGACCGTCGTGCGACCAGGCCGGCCAGCCGTCGAGCGTGGCCTCGCCGGAGATGTTGCGATCACCGGTGCCGCCGGCGTTCATGACGAACAATTGGGAGACCTCGCTGCGGATGGAAACGAAAGCGATCTTCTTCCCATCGGGCGACCAGGCGGGCGTGTCGTCCTCATCGTTGCCGAAGGTGAGCTGACGCATGTCGCTGCCGTTCGTTTTCGAGTCGGCCTTGAGGAGATGGATTTTCATGCCGCCGTGCCGGCTGGAGACGAGCACGATCTGCCGGCCATCGGGCGACCAGAATGGCTCGTAATCCACCGTCCAGGTGAAGGCCGCGAATTTCTTGATCGGGAAATCTTCGGCGCGCGTCACCGCCGTGGCGCTGCACAAAAGCAGGAGGAGGATGAAGCGAGGAAGCATTGCTGGGAGCGGGCTGGGATATTGATGATGCACAGGATCGCGGGCGATGGCGAGACTGCGCTCGAGCGACCCACCCGGCGTGGCATGATGCGTACGCGAAACGCGCCGAGATTGCTCCCGGCGCGCTGCATTGTTGGAATTGAAATCGGCGCTCAGGCGGCCGGCTTATCTTTCATGCCTTTGCATTCGGTTTTGAATGTGGCGTACTGCTCCGGGGTGAGGATGGATTTGGCCTCGTGCATGTATTTGTTCTCGGTAGCTTTCGAGCAACCTTCCTTGTGATGCTCGGCCATCAAGGCGTCCATCTTCGTCTTCTGTTCTGGAGTCAGGTTGAGGTCGGCGGTTGATACCGTGCACGCCATTTTCCCATCGTTTCCGACTTGCTTGGTGCAGTTGCCGTGGTCGCCCGCGAACACGGTTCCGGCCGCAAAGAGTCCCGCTGCCACTAACGCGATCAGTTTTGTCATAGTGCAACCTAGACGCCGGCGCGGAGGTTGTCGTTCAAAAGTTCCCGCGAGGCACGGGGTTGCGCGGCGGGGCTGGCGGCATAAACGAGGAACCTGCCGGGCCGGCGCGGGAAAACGATCCGGCTGATCGGGCGACGCCGATTTCGATGCGTCGGGACCTCTGCCGACTCACATTATTCACACTCGTTGAATCCAAATGTCACAAGCAAGGTATCATA
Organism: Gemmatimonadota bacterium; assembly: GCA_003131365.1. Lineage (GTDB taxonomy): Bacteria > Gemmatimonadota > Gemmatimonadetes > Gemmatimonadales > Gemmatimonadaceae > UBA4720. The sequence continues at coordinate 8,482 of PKVB01000017.1, forward strand.
CCGGTATGCTTCACGACTTCAGATTTGCGTTTCGGCAGCTCGTGAAGGCACGGGCTTTTACGGCGGCGGCGGTCATCGTGCTCGCGCTCGGGATTGGCGCGAACACCGCGATCTTCAGCCTCATGAACACGCTGCTCTTCCAGCCGCCGCATTACACGAAGGCGGACGAGATCGTGCAGGTCTTTTCGCAGGATAAGAAAAACCCGAAGACGTTTCGCGGCTTTTCCTATCCGACCTACCTCGATATCCGCGACCAAAACAGCGTCTTCTCCGGAGTGATGGCGCACAACCTGGCGATGGTCGGCGTGGGCGATAAGGGCAATACCCGGCGCGCGTTTACCGACGTCGTGAGCGCCAATTATTTCTCGGTCCTGGGTGTGATGCCAATACAGGGTCGCGCCTTCCGGGCAGAAGAGGAAACACCTGACACCAACTCGGCGGTCGCGATCGTGAGTTACAACTATTGGAAGAAGGAAGGACTCAATCCGGCAATGCTCGGCTCGACGATCACGATCGACAGTCGGCCCTTCACCGTGATCGGGATTCTTCCGCAAGGCTTTACTGGCACAACCCAGATCTTCGCGCCGGAAATCTGGTTGCCGCTCGGGGTTTACGATCAGGTCGCGAACGATTTCGAGACGGAGAACAAGGACAAGCTCGATGATCGCGGAGGCCGGCAACTCATGATCGTCGGCCGGTTGAAACCGGGCGTGACAGCCGCCGCGGCTGCTTCGGCCTTGAAGACGTTGGCGGCGAGTCTCGAGCAGGCCTATCCAGTCGAGCAGAAAGATCAGACGTTCACCCTGGAAACGCTTTCGCGTTTTGCCATCAGCACCAGCCCGACCAGCGGCAACAATATCAAACGACTGGCGCCGCTCCTCTTCGGAATGTCGGGTGTGGTGCTGCTGGTCGCCTGCCTGAACCTGGCCAACATGCTGCTCGCGCGGGGCGCGGCGCGGCGCAAGGAAATCGCGATCCGCCTGGCGCTGGGCGCCAGTCGCGGTCGGATCGTGCGGCAATTACTCGTCGAAGGCTTCGTCCTCGCACTGGTCGGCGGAGGTTTCGGGTTGCTCCTGGGTCTTTGGTCGTCCGATCTCCTCGTGGCTTCGTTAGGCAAAAAAATGCCGATCGATATCGTCTGGCAGGGCGGCCTGAGCGCGCCGGTGCTCGCGGCGACGTTCGCCTTTTGTCTGCTCGGGACGCTGGCCTTCGCGCTCGGGCCGGCGCTGAAGCTGTCGAAAGCCGCCGTCATTGGCGATCTGAAGGAACAGGCAGGCGAAGATACAGTCGTTAGGCATTGGAAATTCCTGCCGCGCAATCCCCTGGTCGTGGTGCAGATCGCGTTTTCGCTCGCGCTGCTCACCGCGGCCGCGCTCTTCATTCGCGGCGCGGGCAAGGCGGCGGCGGTCGAGACCGGTTTGCAGACGAGCTCGAATTACCTCTTGGAAGTCGACGCGAGTCTCGCGACCTACGATCAGGCACGCTCCCTGAATCTCTATCGCACACTCGAGGAACGGCTCGCCGCCCTGCCCGGCGTCGAGCGCGCGAGCATCTCCTCCACCGTTCCGTTCGGGATGGTCTCGCTCGACAAGTCGGTGCAACGCGGCGGAGCCAATCCGGCGCCGGACGCGAAGCCGGCTACCGCGGCGGAAGGTCTCGCGTTCAGGGCGAACTGGAACAGTGTCGGTGCGGATTATTTCAAAGCCGTGGGCTTGCCTCTCCTCCGCGGCCGCGCCTTTAACATCTCGGAAGCGATGCACCAAACGTCACCGAAAGTCGCCATCATCGACGAAGTGCTCGCGAAAAAGCTCTGGCCCGATGGCGACGCGCTGGGCGAGCGAATTCAATTTGCGGAAAAGGATCCGACCACGGCCAAGGGCGGCGGTGACGCGACGAGAGCGCAGATCGAGGTCGTCGGTATCGTGCCTTACGCGCGCAACGATTTGTTCGAGAAAAATCCCAGCGGCATGCTCTATCTCCCCTTTGCCGGCGGTTTCCAGAGCAACGTTTTCTTTCACATCAAATTCGCGCCCAACGCCGGCCGCGATGTCGGCGCGACCACGGATCTCATTCGTCGCACCGTGCGCGAAGTGGATGCTGCCGTTCCGGTCTTGACCTTGAAGACGTTCGCGCAACATCTCGATGGCAATCTCGAGCTCTGGATCGTGCGCGCGGGCGCGGCCTTGTTCAGCATCTTTGGCGGTCTGGCCCTGGCGCTCGCGACCGTCGGCGTGTATGGCGTGAAGGCCTACTCGGTCGCGCGTCGCACCCGGGAAATCGGGATTCGCATGGCGCTCGGCGCACAGCGCGAGACGGTGCAATGGATGATCCTGCGCGAAGGTATCGTGATGCTCGCGAGCGGAGTGTTGCTCGGCCTGCTCCTGGCGGCAGCGACTGGCAAACTCATTAGCGGAATGCTCTATAACGTCGGCGCGCTCGATCCGCTCGCGTTTGCGATTGCACCGGTCGTGCTCGCCGTGGCGGCGTTCGTCGCAACCTGGCTTCCGGCGCGGCGCGCCACGAGGATCAGCCCGATGGCCGCCCTCCGCACGGAATAGGCGCCGAAGCGGTCTTTTGTGCGCGCGGCTCAGACAAGAAATTCACCGCCTTCCGCACGCTGACAGACGTTCTTGGGAGCGCCCCGAAAGCGTTCGGGGGGCTGGTGACGGCGCCCTCGCCGTCACGAACTTTAGACTCTGACTGATACCCGTCTTGTTTCGTTCGACGCTATCGTCACCTCCAGGGCGCGAATAGACCTCGTCTCATACTTTTTGCGCGCGGATCTCCTGGGCGACCTCCTCCAGGAGTTGGCGAGCGCCACGAAAGCGTCCGCCAAACCTATCGGAGTGCTCCTTCTGGAGGGCCGGAGCAAAATTGTCCCGGTAACGGTGATACTCCGCGAGCGACCGGCAATGATACTGCATCACGTAGCTCGGATCGGCCGCATTGGAGTCGATGACCTTGTAGATGCGACACTCGGAGAAGCATCCCGTGCGGACGACATCGGGAACATGGATGCGCTTCATCCAATCGACCCACTCCGACTCGATGTCGGCATCAATGGTTATCGTAACGCAATAAATAATCATACTGTCGCGGCCTTCGGCGGCGGTTCTGTTTTCGCTTTTGTCACGATTCACGCGTCGGCGCCGTCCCAGCCTACAGCCTGATGCGCCGTCTCCGCGAGCTTGATGCAGTCGACCGGGCAGACTGAAACGCAGGTCGCGTAGCACTCGCCGAGCAGATGTCGGTGATGACGTAGGGCAAAATGATTCCTCTCGCCGCCGAAGGGCTAGACCAGGAATTTGCCGCGTGCCATGATTTGTTCGTTGTCGAACCAGATGTCGAAATCGCGCCCGACGCAGTCGATGTGCGTTTTGGAAATCCAGGTCTGCCCGGTGTGCTCCGCGTAGGGATGACCGAAGGCGATGTGGATGCCAGGAATTTTTTCGTCCTGCAAAATATTGCCGATGACGCGGGTGCAGGCGGTGTTGGTGCCGACGGCGAATTCGCCGACGCGGTTGCTGTTCTCGTCCGTGCTGGTGTAGGCGCGAAATTCTTCGAGTAACTCCCGGTTGTCGCAGGCTAACGAGTGAATGCGGTTTTCCTTCACCACAATGGTGAGCGGCGTCTTCTGAATGTCGCCATACTTTTGGCAAAGATAATCGCCGACCACGCCGTCGACCACGTAGGTGCCATGGCTGTTGAAGGGTGAGGTGAAAATCTCGCCCCCGGGCAGGTTGCCCCACTTATCGGGAGTGATGATGCCGCTGGTTTTGATCCACTTCAGCTTCGGTGAGAGTTCGGCCACGAAGTCGGTCCCATGCGGGGTCCGACAGGTGACGCGCTTGGTGCGGCGGGCCCGCTCGACGAGGAGCTGGCTGTGTGCGTCGATCGCCGCAAAATCCGCCCGCATGCCCTCGAGCATGATCTGGCGGCTGATGTTCACCATGTGGCCGTGGCGAATGCGATGCCGGTTAACGACTTCGCTCATCTGCATGCGCGAGCCGAGCTCGCCATACTGGCTTTGCGCGCAGAAAATCGAGACCTGCGAGGTCGCGAGATCATCGAGGATGACCTGCGGCATCGCCGTCAGCGGTCGCGCGGCGCATTCTTCGAGAACAAAGACGGCGTAGACGGAGCCGACGAGTTCCACTTCACTTTGGAGCGCGGCGGCGATCTCACGCGTCGCCTCGTCGGTGATGATGGTGATGCGTTCGTCGGGCTGGAGCCGGAGGCAATCGCGAATCGCGTTGCGCGCCCCGGGGATCAGCTCGGGATCGACATCAATCGCAGCGGTGAAGAGACGGTTCGGCATGGCGCGAAGCGCTCAGCATGGCGCGAAAAACCGCGCGCGGCAATTCGCCTTCATGCCTGCACTTCAGTCGCGGCACTTCCCTGCGGCACGGTCAGGCCTTCGTAGGTCTCGCTTACGATGAAATCGACCACGTCATGCATGTTGTGCTGGCTCGCCCAGGCGGCGAGTTGCCGGTCGGCACCGGTGCCTTCCCGCATGATCCTCTCGACGTGCGCGATCTCCGCGCCGCTCCCGAGTTCGTCCACTTCCGTCGCGATGAAATCGAGGAGCTCGCCGAGCAATTTCCGGGTATCGACTTCGGCTTCGCGGCCGAAATCGATCATCCTGCCGTCGAGCCCGTAGCGCGAGGCGCGCCAGCGATTTTCGTCGATCAAGCGCCGGCGATAAACGCGGAAGGTCGTGTTGTGATGGAGCAACTTGTGCAGCTTGGCCACGATCGCCTGGATGACGGCGGCCAGCGCCAGGGTGTCGTCCACGCGCGATTGCGCGTCGCAAATCCTAATCTCGAGCGTGTCGAAAAAAGGATGCAACCGGATGTCCCACCAGATCTTCTTCGCGTTATCGACGCAGCCGGTCTTGATGAGAAGCTTGAGGAAATCCTCATACTCCGAAAGGCTCTCAAAGGCGTCGGGCGTTCCAGTGCGCGGAAAGCGCTCGAAAACCTTGAGGCGGTAACCTTTCAGGCCGGTGTTGCGCCCCACCCAGAAAGGGGAGTTGGTCGAGAGCGCATAAAGATGGGGCAGGAAATAGCGCGCCTGATTCATGACATGGATCGCCGTCGCGCGATCGGGAATGCCGACATGCACGTGCAGACCGAAAATGAGGTTGGCCCGCGCCACCTGTTGCATGTCCTTCACGATCTCGGCGTAGCGTTCGCCCTCGGTAATGTGCTGATCGAACCAATGGGAAAACGGATGGGTCCCGGCGGAAGCAATCTTCATCCCGCCCTGGCCCGCCATCGCCGCCAGTTCGCTCCGCAACCGGATGACTTGCCTGCGCGCATCGTGAATATCACCGCAGACATCCGTGCCGAGCTCGACGACCGACTGGTGCATCTCGGGCTTGATCTGTTCATTCAGCGTCACCTTGCCCTCGCCGAGGATTTGCTGAATGTGCGAACGCAGCTCGCGCGTCTCCGGATCGATGATCTGGAACTCCTCCTCGATGCCGAGGGTGAAAACGTGATCGGCGGCGCTCATCCCCTAAGAACAACCGCCAACTCTGGTTGCGGCGCAAGCTGGAGAAAGCGCCACGAAAGAGGGCCGCGGCGCTTCTTCTCCAACTGGAAACTCTCTCCAATTCCCGGGATGGCGGAAAAATTGCTTATAACGACGCAACCAACCGAAGATGCAACTCTCCCTGCACCGCCGTCACGGCTTTACTCTTCTTGAAATCATGATCGTCGTATCGGTCATCGCGTTGCTCGCCGTGATCGCCGTGCCCAGTTTTCTCCGGGCCCGCGAGCGCGCGGAGGCTGTCGCCGTCTTGAATGAGCTCCGCCTGCTCGACGCGGCCATCGCTCAGTACGCGGTCGATAACAATAAAATGACCGGCGCGGAGATTACTTTTTGGATCTGCAACCCTATTTGAAGAACGGCGGAGCACTCTACAACACCGGCCAGGATGTCCTCGGCAACGATTTCGGCACGTTCGCGGTCGACTCCCTCCCGCTCGTCCCGACCGCGACGTGGGGGGCACTCTCGGACGTTGCTAACCAGGCTTTCTGGTCGCCTTACTACCAGGAACACGTGGCAACGGCCGCCTCTTCGACACGCTAGAGCAGTGAGTCAGAAGAAAATGAACGGCCTTGAAGCGAGCCAACCGAAGAGAGCGTTCCTGGACCAGCGGAAGCTCGTCCCTCCGGAGGGACATGCTTCCGCATGTCCAGGGCGCACAGAACTCAATGACTCATCCCACTAGAGCGTAAAGGCGTCGCTGATCAGGCTGGCCTGCTCGCGCTTGTGCAGGGCGAGCGCGCCGACCGCCGGGCTGGCGCTCGCGTTCCGGCCGGCATAGGCAATCTCCCGGCCTAACAATGCCCGGAGCCGCGGCTCGATGTAAGTCCAGGCGCCCATGTTTTGCGACTCCTCCTGGCACCAGACAAACTTCTGCGCCTTGCCGAAGGGATCGAGCACGGCGCGCAACTTATCCTCCGCGAGCGGATAGAGCTGTTCCACCCTAACGATCGCAGCCGTGGCGATTTTCTCCGCCTCCCGGTGGTTGAGAAGATCGTAATACACTTTGCCGGAACAGAGAATGACGCGCTCGATTTTTCCCGGCGGCCCCACTTCGGGCGCGCCGAGGATTTCCGCAAAGGCGCCTTCCGTGAAATCGGCGGTCCTCGCCGCGGCCAGCTCGGAACGGAGCAGGCTCTTCGGCGTCATGATGATGAGCGGCTTGATGAAGTCGCGCTTCATCTGCCGGCGCAAAACGTGAAAATATTGCGCGGCGGTCGTGAGGTTGCAGACCTGGATGTTGTCCTCCGCGCAGGCTTGGAGGAAACGTTCGAGCCGCGCGCTGGAATGTTCGGGTCCCTGGCCTTCGTAACCGTGGGGCAGGAGGAGGACGATCCCGCTCGGCCGCTGCCATTTCGATTCCGCCGAGACGATGAACTGGTCGATGATGGTCTGCGCGCCATTCGCGAAATCGCCGAACTGCGCTTCCCAGAGGCAAAGCATGTTCGGGTAATCGAGGGCGTAGCCGTAGTCGAAACCGAGGACGGCCGCTTCTGAGAGGAGGCTGTTGTAAATGCAGATGCGCGCCTGCTCCGGTCCGAGGTGGAGCAGCGGGAGATACGGTTTGCCCGTCTTCGCGTCGTAAAGAAAAGCGTGCCGATGGCTGAAGGTCCCGCGCCGGCTGTCCTGCCCGGAGAGGCGCACCGGGATGCCTTCGAGGAGGAGCGAACCGAAGGCGAGCGCCTCGGCAAATCCCCAGTCGTACGGTCCGCCGGCTTCGGACGCTTCGCGCTGCCGGTCGATCGTGATCCGCTTCACTTTCGGGAGGACGTTGAAATCGTCCGGCACTCTCGTTAAGCCAGCGACGATCTTCTGCAGCATTTCCGGCGTGATCGCGGTCGGCGTCGTGGCGCAGGTGTACTTGGGTTGAAAAACGGCGGTCGATTCCTTGAAGGGCGCCGTCCGGTCGGCGGCTTCCTCTTCGATCGATTTCACTTCCGCGAGCACCATCTCGAGCCGCAGCTCGAACTCGGTTTCGAGCGATGCCGCTTCGTCCTCCGTCAACACTCCGGTTTCCAGGAGCTGGCTCTTGTAGAGCTTCGTGACCGACGGACGCTGCGCGATTTTCGCGTAGAGATCGGGCTGGGTGAAGAGCGGTTCGTCGCCCTCGTTATGCCCGTAGCGTCGGTAGCAATACATGTCGATCACGACGTCGCGGCCGAACTTTTGGCGGAAATCGAGCGCCGTCTCGGTCACGAACCGCACCGCGATCGGGTCGTCGCCGTTCACGTGGAAAATCGGGACTTCGATCATTTTCGCGATGTCGGTCGCATACATCGAGGAGCGCGCATCTTCCGGCAGGGTGGTGAAGCCGATCTGGTTGTTGACCACGACGTGCACCGTCCCGCCCGTGCTGTAGCCGGGCAGTTGCGACATGTTGAGCGTTTCCGCCACGATGCCCTGGCCGGCGAAGGCCGCGTCGCCGTGGATGAGAAGCGGCAAAACTTTCCGGCGATGTTCGGTGTCGCCGCGGATGCGCTGCCGCGCGCGCGCCTTTCCTTCCACCACCGGATTGACGGCTTCGAGATGGCTGGGATTCGAGGACAGCCGAATCTCGACCTGGGCCCCGGAATCGAGCTTCCGCACCGTGGTGTAGCCGAGGTGATATTTCACGTCGCCATCCCCTGCCACGAGATCGGGAACGTAATTAGTGCTGAACTCGGTGAAGATGACCTTGAGCGATTTGCGGAGAAAATTCGCGAGCACATTGAGTCGGCCGCGGTGCGCCATTCCCATGCAGATTTCCTCGATTCCCGACTCCGGGCAGAGCTGCAAAATGGTCTCGAGAATGACCATGAGGGACTCCGCGCCCTGGAGCGAAAAGCGCTTCTGCCCGACGTAGCGAGTGTGCAGGAAAACCTCGAACGATTCCGCCTCCATCAGGGCCCGGAGGAGATCGACCTGGACCGACGCGCTCTCGCGCAACTGCGGCCGCGCTTCGATCCGGTCGCGCACCCAATCCCGAATGCGCGGATTTTGGATGTGCTGAAACTCGGTGCCGATGGTGTCGGCGTAGATGCTTTCCAGCGTCGCGATCATCTCGCGCAGCGTCATCTTCTTGTTCCCGAGGAAGAACTGGGAGGAGACCGGCCGCTCTAGATCCTTCTCGCTGAACCCGAGTTCATGCAGGCTGAGAAGCGGATTTTCCAGCCGCTTCCCGGCCAGCGGATTCAGCCGTGCAATGGTGTGCCCGAGGGTGCGATAGGCGTAAATCAAGCCATCGACGCGCGTCTGGAGCGGGCCCTCGGGCGCGGGCGCCGCCGCGCCGTTTCGCCGCGGCGTGTTGCCAAGCTCAAAGCCCTCAAAAAACGCGCGCCAACTGCCATCGACCGCTTCCGGGTTCTTTTCCCAAAGCCGGTAATTTTCCTCGATCAAATCGAGATTCCCGCGGATCGCAAAGGAAGGGCGCATGGCACCTGTACTCTGCCGGTGTTTGCCCGAGCGGCAAGTTGACAGTCCAAGGTCAGCTTCGATGTTCGCCTGCAAAAGTTGGGCCCGCGAGAATGACAGCAGAGGAAGTTTATGAATCCGTCACGAACGGCGGCACGAGCGATTTTGCAGCCGCCGTAAAAATTTTCGATCGTTTCGGCCCGTGGTGTTTAATCGACGGCCTGGCCGTAAACTGTTACGTCGAGCCGGTTTACACGGTCGATGCCGATTTCGTGATGGTCGCACGCGAAATGGGCAAGGTGCAGGCGGCCTTGACCGCTGCCGGGTTTGCGCTGCAGACGTTTCCCCATTCCGTGAACGCCAGACGTTCTGGGAGCAAACTCAGCTTGCAGTTGACGACCGACGCGCGCTATCAGGATTTCCTCGGACGAGCGGAGCGGCGGGAAGTTCTCGGCCTAAAAGTACCGGTGGCGACATTGAACGATGTGGTCCAAGGCAAGATCTGGGCCTGGCAGGACCAGGAACGTCGCCTAACGAAACGAAAGAAGGACGAACTCGACCTGTTGCGGCTGGGCGAGGCGTATCCGCATTTGTCCACGGTGCTGCCGGAAGAGATCGTTAGGCAACTGGAAACGAAACCGTGAAAATCACGCGACGTGACACAGCAGGTTCTGGGGAGCGCACGCGACTCGCGCGCCGTTCTTGGCGACCACGCCAAGAACTTCTTTCGGAAACGCCGCGCCGGCGCGGGAAAAAGCGCGCGAGGTCGCGAGCTTCGGTGCGCGAGTCGCGGGCGCTCCCCGGAGTTCTCGACGCCACGCTCGGGTTGTTTTCGCTGCTCCTACTCCCCTCCACCGTTTTCTCCCAAACCGACCCCGCGACCGAGCCCGCCGTGCTCGCGGTCGCGAAAGTCCTGCCCGCGGTGGTCAACATCAACACCGAACGGACCGTTAGGCGACAGGTGAGCGATCCCTTCGATGATTTCGCCGCGCAGTTTTTCGGCGTTTATCGCAATCGTCCGCGCGAGATTCGGCAGCGGTTGCAGAGCCTGGGGACCGGATTTTTGGTCGATCCGGCGGGTTACATCGTGACGAATGAACACGTCGTCGAACGCGCGGCCAACCTCAAGATCGAGGTCATCACGAACGACAACAAAAGCTTCAAGGCGCGCTACATCACGGGTGATGCGAAAAAGGATCTCGCTTTCATCAAGATCGACAGCGACCAGCCGCTTCCCTTCGTTAACCTGCACGACATCTCGCCCAACCTCCTCGGACAGACGGTCATCGTGGTGGGCAACGCGCTCGGTTACGGCAGTTCGATCAGCCGCGGAGTTCTGAGCGGGGTGAAGCGCGATATCACGATCGATAACATCGATTACCACGACCTGCTCCAGACCGACGCGGCGATCAATCCCGGCAACAGCGGCGGGCCGTTGATCGATCTTTCCGGCCGCCTGGTCGGGATCAGCTCCGCGAAAATGGCCTTCACTCCCCAGGGGATCCCGACGCAGGGCCTCGGCTTCGCCATCCCGGCGGAGATCGTTAGGCAAAATGTCGAGCAGTTCAAAAAAATCGCGGAAAAGCAGCCGACGCCCAAACCCGGCGCCGCCGAAAAGGAGACCGGCTCCTCGAGTGCGGATCGTCTTTTCGGATTGCAGCTGCAGGATTTGACCAATGACCTCGCTGCCGCGCTCGGCCTCGCGAGCGGGAAAGGCGTGTTGATCAGCGCGGTCGAACCGGACAGCCCGGCCGACGAGGCCGGGATCGAACGCGGCCTGGTGATCTTTCGCATCGGAAAATACGAAGTGAATTCGGTCAAGGAAGTGGAAAGCTTGCTCGCCCGAGCCGACAGCGGCTCGAGCGTCGACTTCGCCGTCGGCGTCGTCGGCCGAGCTGGACGCGGGCAGCGTGTTGAGACGGTCAACCTCGAAGCCCGTTGAAAATTTTGCGGAAAAATTTCAAACACTTCGCGCCTTCGCGTAGTCAGTAAAGACTCACCGCCGCATGATCAAAGTCGAAAATCTCACCAAACGCTACGCCGGGCAGACGGCGATCGATAACCTCAATTTCGAGGTCGGCAAAGGCGAGATCATGGGTTTCCTCGGGCCAAACGGCGCCGGCAAGAGCACGACGATGCGCATCCTTTCGAGCTTCATGCCGCCGACCTCCGGTCGCGCCTCGGTCGCGGGCTTCGATATTTTCGACAAGTCGCTCCAGGCCCGCGCGCACCTCGGCTACATGCCGGAGAACGTGCCGCTCTATAGCGACATGCGCGTGACCGAATACCTCGATTATCGCGCGGCGCTCAAAGGCGTTCCGCATCGCCGCATCAACGAGCGCGTCGGCGACGTGAAGGAGCTGTGCGGATTGAAAGACGTCGAAAAAAAATTGATCGGCGCGCTTTCCAAGGGTTACCGGCAACGGGTCGGCCTAGCCGACGCTCTCGTCCACGAGCCCGATCTCCTGATCCTCGACGAGCCGACGAGCGGCCTGGATCCCAATCAAATTCGCCAGGTGCGCGAGCTGATCAAGAACCTGGGACGGCAGCACACGATCCTGCTTTCGACCCACATCCTGCCGGAAGTCGAGATGACCTGCAGCCGCGTGATCATCATCAACAAGGGCCGGATTGAAGCCTGCGACACCCCGGAGAATTTGCTCAACCAGATGCGGACGGCGACGGGCGTGTTGCTCGAAGCACAAACCGGGACCGATAACGGGGTCGAGGAACTAAAGAAGATTTCCGGGGTGAAGGATGTCAGCCTAACGACCGAAGGCGACTGGCAGATTTTTTCCCTGCGCGCCGAAGCCGGCGCCGAAGTCCGGCCGGAGGTCTTCCGCCTGGCGAGCGAGCGGCGCTGGACGGTGCGCGAGCTGTCGCAACGCAAGGCCACGCTCGAAGACGTCTTCGTGGAGATCACGCATGCGGATGAAATATGAGCCATTCCATCATCCCGAGCGCAGCCGAGGGATCCCGTCGGCATCGCGAAGACAACGCCACGGGATCCCATGTTTTCTTCGCAGCCGGCCTTCATGGTCACGCCGCGGGATCCTTCGGCTGCGCTCGGGATGACGGACTTCGCCTAACGAGACAATGAGAAAATTCTTCACTCTTCTTTCCCGCGAAATCCGGAGCTACTTCTACTCGCCAATCGCCTACATCGTCCTCGTCTTTTTCCTTCTTGTCAGCGGGGTCGATTTTTACTTCCAGGTCTCGTTCATGAACCAGCGGGCGATTCCCTACTCAGTGCAGGAAGCGTTCTTTAACTCCGTCTTTTTCTGGTTCGCTTTCGTCCTCATTTTCCCGCTCATCACGATGCGGCTTTTTGCCGAGGAATTTAAACTCGGCACGATCGAGCCGCTCATGACCGCCCCGGTGCGCGACTGGCAGGTCGTGCTCTCGAAATATTTCGGCGCGCTCTTTTTTTACATCGTCCTCTGGATTCCGACCGGTCTCTATTTCGTCATCTTCCAGGCGCTCACCCACCAGCCGGCGGCCAGCTCGACCGGCGCCTATCTCGGCGGCTATCTCATGCTCCTGTTACTCGGGATGTTCTATCTTTCGATCGGTTGTTTCGCCTCCGTCCTGACGAAGAACCAGATCGTGGCTGCGATCATTTCCTTCGCCACCATCACGCTGCTTTTCTTTCTCGGGCTGGTTTCCTTCATCCTGCTCGATATCAGCTCGGATACCCGGCAACTGCTCGGCTATTTCTCCGCGATCGAACAAATGGGGACGCTTTCCCGGGGCGAGATCGATACCCGACCGATGGTCCTCTACCTCAGCATGACGATCGTGCTGCTGACCTTCACCTATCAGGCGTTCCAGACGCGGAAATGGAGACTCTAAGCCATGGCCGACGAGACTGGTTCGCCTAACAAGCCGATCAAGATTCACCGTTTCCAGATCGGGTTGAACGTCATCCTGCAGGTGGCCATCATCATCGTCCTCGCTGCGATGGTGAACTATCTCGGCTTCGAGCACTACCGGCGGTGGGATCTTTCGCGCGACAAGAAATACGCGCTCTCGGACAAGACGAAGCACTTTCTCGACAGCATCAAAGGCAAGGTGCGAATCACCGTTTTCTTTGGCTCGCAAAACCCGCTCACCGGCGACGTGCAGAATCTGCTGACCGAATACCAGTACGCCTCGCGTGGGAAGATCGACGTCGAATACGTCGACCCGGAACGCAACCTGACGAGAGCCAAGGAACTCTTCGATAAATACAAAGTGGTGACCGACGAGAGCGTGCTGATCGTCGATTATGAGGGACGGAACAAAACCGTCAAAGCATCGGAAATGGCGGACATGGATCAGGGAAATCCATTGGTCGGCGAGCAGCCGAAAGTCACCGCTTTCAAGGGCGAACAAGCGATCACCGCCGCCCTCATCGACATCGTGGAGGGGAAGAAAAACACCGTTGGCTGGGTTACCGGTCACAAGGAGCCACCCGTCAGCGGAGAGAGCCCGGTGTCGGTCCTGAAGACGTTTATCGAGAACGAGAATATCACCTTGCAGGAGCTGAATCTGTTCGAAGTGCCGGCGATCCCCGCGGATTTGAAAGCGATTGTGATCGCGGGGCCGCAGTACGATTTCTCCGATCGCGAGATGAGGATGCTGCGCGAATTCTGGAACAAGGATGGGCGGATTTTGCTCCTCCTCGATCCCGCGGCCAAAACGCCAAGGCTGGTCGCCTTCCTCGGCGAGCTCGGGGTGAAAGTGGATGACGATCGCCTGATGGCGATGGTCAAGACCGGCATCGAGGAAGTCGCGCGGGTGCGCGATGTGGTCGCGCATTTTCTCCCCGATAACCCGGTCACGAAACGGCTGGCCGCTGTGCGCGCGCCATTCTTCGGCTCGACCAGTTCGTTAACCCTCGAATCACAGCAGGTGGCGGCGGCCAATATCCATCTCGCGCCGCTGGTCCAGGCGGAGAAAGGCTATTGGGGCGAGACCGATTATTATTCGAATGACGAGACGCTGCTCCAATTCGATCCGGCGAAAGACAAGGGCGAGCCCCTGACGATCGCGGCTTCGGTCGAGAAGGGCGGGAGCGCCGATGAGCGCGTCCAGATCAACTCCGCGCGCCTCGTCGTGGTGGCGAATTCCACTTTCATTCAGGACAACGCCCTCACCCAGGACCAGCAGGGGCTGGATTTCGTCTCCGCCAGCATCAACTGGCTCCTCAGCCGCGAACAAATGATCGGCATCGCGCCGAAGATTCCGCAGACGCTCACCTTTGTCCTCGATGAGAAAGCGCTGGCCAGCCTGCGCTGGATCATCCTGGTGCTGATGCCCCTGGTGCCTGCAATCCTGGGGTTGGCGGTTTGGTGGCGACGGCGCGCCTAACGATTTCCAGGCATGAAAACCAGGACGACGCTCCTTCTCCTCATCCTCGCCGTCGCGCTCGGCCTTTGGATCAAATATTTCGAAAGCAAGAAACCGAACACGGCCGAGGCCCAGCGCGAGGCCGGCAATGTCGTGAACTTCGAACGCGAGAAGCTCGAAGGCATCGTGATCCAGAACGGGGATGACCGCATCGAGCTCCGCCGGCAGGACGGAAAATGGCGGCTGACCGAGCCAGTGAAAGACCAGGCGGACGGAGCGGCAGTCGATAATTTGATCGGCGACATCGATGCCTGGCGGAAAGAAGGCACCGTGCCCGCCAAAGAGGTGACTGCGGATAAGGGTCGGATGAATGAATTCGGTCTCGTGCAGCCGAAGTTGCGGATGCGGTTAATCGGGCCAAACGCGCCGCCCGCGATCCTTTTCGGCAAGGACGCCGCACTCGAGGGAAAAATGTATGTGCGCCTGGCTGATTCGAAGGATGTTTTCATCGCCGCTCAGACGGTGCGTACGGACATCTCGAAAAAGCCGGACGATTTCCGCGATCGGAAATTGACCGACCTCACGACCGCACAGGTAACCCGTGCGGTTTTGAAAAGCCCGGCGGGCGAAATCGAGCTGGCGAAAAAGAACGAGCACTGGGAAATCGTGAAGCCGCTGGAGGCGCGCGGCGACGACCAGAAGATCGGCGACCTGCTCGCGCAGGTGACAAACGCGCGCATCCAGGAATTCGTGGCCGATGACCGGGGCGATCTGCACACCTACGGCCTTTCCGAGCCGCGCGGTTCGATCACGATCTACGGCGCGGACGACAAGGAAGGCCGGACGCTCCAACTCGGCGCCGTGGCCGACAGGATCAAAGACGCGGTCTACGCACGTTTCCTGCCGCGGAATGCGGTTTATGCTCTGCCCAAAAAGACCGAAGAAATCCTAGCCGTTCGGCCTAACGATTTGCGGGATCGTCATCTCGTGAGGCTCGATACCAACAACCTCGACCGAATCAATCTCGAAGCGACCGGGCAGCCGAAGATCGTACTTGCCCGCAAAGATCAGGCCTGGACGATCGCGAGCCGCAATAACCAGCCCGCCAATGGCGAAGAAGTGCGCCGGCTGATTGACACCTTGAATGATCAGCAGGTGACAAGATTTGTCGCCGACACGGCCTCCGAGCTGCCAAAGTACGGGCTCGACCACCCGCAACTCCGATTGACCTTCAGCTCCTTCGCCTCGGAAAATACCGCGGAGACGGCGGCGGGCGAACATCCGTTCCTGACCCTGTCGTTCGGCAAGGTTGAGGGAAACGACGTCGACGCGCGGGTCGGCGAAGAGCCTTTCATTGTTGCGGTCAATCACGAGCTCCTCGGGCAGATCTGGATCGAGCCGACGCAATGGCAGGAACTGTCCATCTTTAAGTTTACGCCTAACGAGATTCATCGCATCTCCCGCGTGATCGACCACGAAGAATCGCTCGTGCGCAGCGGCACGCAGGATTGGAAATGGATCAAGGGCGAAGGCGCAATCGATAACGCCGATGTCCAGTCGCTCCTCAACACGCTCGTGTCGTTGCGCGCCGTGCGCTGGGTCGGCGCGACCACACCGGGAACCGGTTTCGACAAGCCGACGTTGGTCCTGACCTTCACCACGTCGCCCGACGACAAGACGACGCACAAACTGACCATCGGCAATCGCACCGACGACGCGATGCGGTTCGCGAAGGTCGACGGGCGGGACGGCACCTTCGTCGTAAACAACCCGGATTTTACCGCGTTTAAATTGCCCCTGGCGAAAGCGACCGCCGCCTCACCCACGCCGGTAGCCACACCAAGTAATCCCGTCACCAGTTCGCCCATCGCGGCGCCATCGCCTGGTGAGTAATCAGGCCGACGCGCAGTAGATCGTGACAATGCCGCCTGAGAGCGGCTGGGCGCTCGNNTCGGCCGCTCTTCCGCATCAGTTGGCACATCGCCGCATCGCTTGGGAACTTCTCGATCGACGCACCCAGATAATCGTAGGCCTGCTTTTCGCCCGTCACGAGCCCGGCGAGCCACGGCAAACAGCGGTGCAGGTAAATCCGGTAAATGGGCCGCAACAATCCTCGCGGAAGCGAAAAATCGAGGACCAGCACATGTCCTCCCGGCACCAGCACGCGCGCCATCTCGGCCAGCGCCGCTCCCCAGTCCGCCATGTTGCGAAGTCCGAATGCGACGGTGACGACCTCGAAGCTTGCCGCGGGGAACGGCAGGTGGAGAGCGTCCGCCACGATGGTTCGGGCCAGGCCCTTGGCACGCGCCGTCGCCAGCATTTCCGCGCAAAAATCGGCCCCGGTGATTTCCGCCTGCGGCAACTTTTTCGCGATCGTTAGGGCGAGATCCCCGCTGCCCGTCGCGAGATCAAGCACCCGCCGCGGATTCCAGCCGCGCACAATCCCGGATGCGCGGTGGCGCCACCAAAAATCGAGGCCGCCACTGAGCAGGTGATTCGCCAGGTCGTAGCGTCGCGCGACGCGCCCAAACATCGCACGGACCATCTCCGGATCACGATCGACGAGGTTCGAAGTCGGATGACGGTTCACGTGCCCCTTTTCTAGCGGCGGTCCGCGACCGTCGCCAATCTTTCCCGAAAAAGCCTCCCCGCCAGGAGGCTAGGACGCTGTCTCAAAAGAAGCGAGAGCGGCGGAGCGGACCCTGGACATGCGGAAGCATGTNNTTCCGCGCGTCCAGTCTCCCGTGGACGGACGCCGGTCTCGGTTTAGCCGATACAGTGCACTAGTCGAAGGGCGGCTCGCTGTTATCCTCGTCGCGCGGGACCAGTTTGTTTTTCGCGATGATGCGCGCGCAGGTATTCCAACGGAGCAACGCATCGTCGTTTCCCGGCGGCCGGATCGCCTCGGCTTTTTCGTAAGACTCCATCGCTTCGCGCAAGACGTGATAGGCGTAGTGATGCGCGCCGGGAGTGCCTTGCGCGAGCTTCGCCTTGGCCCGCCGCTCGGCGAGAATGCCCGTGTAATAGGCGCGTTCGTAATCGCCCTTTACCCGCGCCAGCAACTGGCCAGCCTGCGCATCGCTCACGCCGTAACCTTTGCTGAAGCGATCGGTCAGCGCGAGGAGGAGCGTAATGATCGCCTCCTGATTCTCCGGCTCGGCGTGGAGAACATCGAGGCAGATACTCTCCGCCTCGGCCGGTTCGTTGAGCAGGCGGTAGCGCTCCGCCTTTTCGAGCGCCGCCGGGATCGCTTCCCGCGAAAGGTGCTTCAGGTCAGACATCGTTCAGACGTGATTCGTTAAATCGAGATTCGAGATTGGTTACACCCTTGCGCGCTCGACACCGATTCACAATTCACGATCCTCCGCTTCCCTTCTTCCTCCTCATTTTCTTCCAGAGCCAGCCTAACGGATCATAATAATCATCCACCACGCGTTCTTTCAATGGAATGATCGCGTTGTCGGTGATGTGGATGCTCTCGGGACAAACCTTGGTGCAGCACTTGGTGATGTTGCAGTAGCCGATTCCCTGCGTCTCGCGCAATTCCTCGAGGCGATCCTCCGTGTCGAGCGGGTGCATCTCGAGCGCGGCGACATAAATCAAAAAGCGTGGCCCGATAAATTCGTCATACTTGCGATGGTCGCGCAGCACGTGGCAGACATCCTGGCAAAGAAAACACTCGATGCATTTCCGGAATTCCTGGACGCGGTCGATGTCCTCCTGCTGCATCCGCCAGGTGCCGTCCGGCGCATCGGGCGGGCGCGGCTTGAACTTCTTGATCTTTTTCTTCACCCGAAAATTCCAGGAGACATCCGTGATCAAATCCTTGAGCAAAGGAAACGCCTTGATCGGCTCGACCGTGACCGGCTTATCCAGCGGCAACTCGCTCAGGCGCGTCATGCACATGAGGCGGGGCATCCCGTTGACCTCCGCCGAACAGGAACCGCACTTGCCGGCTTTGCAATTCCAGCGGCAGGCGAGGTCATTCGCTTCCGTCGCCTGAATATGATGGATGGCATCGAGCACGACCATGCCTTCGGAGACGCCGGTTTCGTAATCGCGAAACTCGCCCCCCGCGGCGTTTCCCCGCCAGATTCTGAAAACTGCCGTTTTCATGCGGGTAGCCCATCTTCGGGTAGCGCACGCGTCTCGCGTGCTGGTTGCGGCGTTCCGCCGCAACGAACTTTGTCAGCCGACTCTTTTCGAAATGAACGTCGCCGAAAGGCAGTCGTAAGCGGAATGGAAAGTTCGTCGCGGTGAGACACCGCGACCAGCACGCGAGACGCGTGCGCTACCCAGGCAAGATAACCTGCGTTCATTTCATCTCCTCGATGATACGTTTCAGCTCTTCCCGCATTTCCGGAATCGTTTCGCGCCGAATCTGCATCCCGCCGTCTTCGCCTTTCCAGACAATCGTGTTCACTTTCCCAAACTCCGCGCTTTTCTCAGGGTAATCCTCGCGAAATTGCGCGCCGCGGCTTTCCTTCCGTTCGAGGGCGGCGCGCGTGATGGCTTCGGAAACCGTGAGCAGATTCTTCAGGTCGAGCGCGGTGTGCCAGCCTGGATTGAAGTCGCGATGACCGGTCACGCCGACCTCCTTGGTTCGTTCCCACAACACTTTCAAATGCTCGAGGGCGGATTGCATTTCACTTTCTTCGCGCACAATCCCGACATTGTGCTGCATCATTTCCTGCAAATCCCGTTGCACGGTATAGGGATTGTCCTTGTCGCCGTTGGCGAAGGGCTGGAGCGCCTCGTCCGCCAGCTTTTTCACGACCGCCTCGTCGACCCCGCCTAACGATTGCTCCCGGGCGAATTTCGCGGCGAACTCGCCGGCCCGCTTGCCGAAGACCAAAAGATCGGAGAGCGAATTGCCGCCCAGCCGGTTCGCGCCATTGATCCCGGCGGCGCATTCGCCGGCCGCGAACAGCCCCGGCACACTGGACATCTGCGTGTCGGCATCAACCCGCACGCCGCCCATGATGTAGTGCGTGGTCGGGCCGACCTCCATCGGCTCGCGCGTGATGTCCACGTCGCCCAGTTGTTTGAACTGATGATACATGCTCGGCAGCTTGCGTTTGATGTGTTCCTCCGCTTTGGGCAGCCGTTTCTTGATCCAGGAAATGTCGAGATAGACCCCGCCATGCGGCGTCCCGCGCCCTTCCTTGATCTCACGCACAATGCAGCGGGCTACGTGATCGCGGGTGAGCAATTCCGGCGGTCGGCGCGCCTCTTTGTCGCCTTGCGTGTAACGCCAGCCTTCTTCTTCGTTGTCGGCCGTCTGCGCTTTGTAGTTCTCCGGAATGAAGTCGAACATGAAACGTTGGCCATCGTTGTTGGTCAAAATTCCGCCTTCCCCGCGCACCCCTTCGGTCACGAGCATCCCGCGCACACTCGGCGGCCAGACCATCCCGGTGGGATGAAACTGGAGGTACTCCATGTCGATGAGCTCCGCGCCCGCGTGATAGGCGAGGGCGTGGCCATCACCGGTGCAGTCCCAGCTGTTGCTCGTGATTTTGTAAGCCTTGCCGATCCCTCCGGTGGCCAGAATGATGGCCTTCGCTCGAAAAATCCGGAACCGGCCGCGCTCGCGGTCGTAGGCAAATGCCCCGCTCACGCGCGCTCCATCCTTCAGCAGGGCGAGGACACAAACCTCCATGTGTACGTCGATCCCCTGATGAATCCCGTGGTCTTGCAACGTGCGGATCATCTCCAGGCCAGTGCGATCCCCAACGTGCGCGAGGCGCGGATATTTATGGCCGCCGAAATTTCTTTGCAGGATCCGGCCGTCCTTGGTGCGATCGAAAACGGCGCCCCAGGCCTCGAGCTCGCGCACCCGCTCGGGCGCCTCCCGGGCATGCAGCTCCGCCATTCGCCAATTGTTCACGTACTGACCGCCGCGCATCGTGTCGGCGAAATGAACCTTCCAGTTGTCGCGGTCATCGACGTTGGCGAGTGCGGCAGCGATTCCTCCCTCGGCCATCACCGTGTGCGCCTTGCCGAGCAGCGACTTGCAGATGAGACCCACCGACGCTCCGCTGTGCGCCGACTCGATTGCAGCGCGCAGCCCCGCGCCTCCGGCGCCGATCACGAGCACATCGTGCTCGTGCCTCTGGTATTCAGCCACCTAGAAAAGCCTCACATCGTGCCAGATGCCCATCGCGCATAGTCTGATGAACACGTCTGAGAATGCGACCCAGACCAGGCTGAGCCAGGCCCAGCGCATGTGACCTCGATTGAGGCAGCTGACGCAGTCGTAGGTTTTTTTCCGGGCTGGCGCGCGAGAAAGCTGGTCGAGATAGCCGCCCACCAAATGGCGAAGCGAATGGCATCCCAGCGTGTAGCCGCCGAGCAGGATCACGTTGACGACGAGGACGATCGTCCCGAGCCCGATTCCGAAATTCTGTCGGCCCGTGTCCCTGTTGAAGAACCACATAGCCTTGTAGGCGTCGCTGGACAGGATGACGAGGAAAACCAGCGCCGCGTAGAGGAAGTAGCGGTGAACGTTCTGAATCACGAGGGGAAGGAATCTCTCGCCCCGATAACTCGCGCGGGGCTCGCCAACGGCACAGTTTGGCGGGTCGGCCCAGAAGCTCTTGTAGTATGCCCCCCTATAGTAGTAGCAGGTGAGCCGGAAGCCGGCGGGAAAAGGGAGGATCAGAAGAGCCGGCGAAAATGGAAGGAACGCGGGGATCCAGGACGGCCGGCCGCCGTGGATCCACGCGTGCGGCGAATCGGAGAACAGCAGCGGAGAGTAGAACGGAGAAAGGTAGTTCCCGAACGCGTAGAACTTGTTTTGGAACGCCGCCCACGTCGCGTACACGAGAAAGCCGGCGAGCACTATGAAGACTACGAGTGGTTGAATCCACCACGCGTCGCGGCGCATCGTCTGGCCAAATCCGCGGCGCGTGAGCTGGACAACTTCAGATGCCATTGATCAGATACCTCGCGCCGGGGCGGCGCGTGAGCACTCGGGCTGAACGAATTCCTTCCTCGCAAAGTTAGTTTTTGCGGCGATGCGGGGATAGTCTGAGCGCAGATGCAAAGAGCCTCCGGCACTTTTCAGCGCCGGAGGCTCTTTGATTCTTGAGAGTCGCTACTGTTTACTACTTTACTGCCGGGGCAGTCTTGCCCTTCTTGCCCCAGCCTTTGTGTCCGCCCTTTCCACGCTCGGCCATCGCTTTCTGGCGAGCATCGAACTTCGCCTGCTGAGCAGGCGTCAGGATGGCGCGAATCTCCGCGTTTTCCTGAGTGCGGTAAGACTGGCCACCCTGCATCACCTGGCGGGCCTTCTCCATGCTGCTGCGGGCCGCGGCGGTATCACCCTTCTGGCGAGCTGCGCGGGCGGCATCCATGAAAGGCTTCGCCTGTGTCCGGAGCGCTTCGTTCTGCGGCTGGTACTTCGCGCGGATCGTCTTGATCTGCGCCTTCTGCGCGTCGGTCAGGTTTAGATCACGGCCGAACTCGCCACCACCGGGGGCTCTGCGACCCTGCATCTGGCTGGAGCGAGATCCGCGCGAAGGCGGAGTCGTGGCAGACTGGGCCGCTGAGACACCCGCCACACCAACGATCATCAAGGCGCCGAGCGCCAAGGTACGAACTGACGACATTTCAAAATCCTCCACAACTGTTGAGCGCCGCTCGCGGAAATGCTGCGGCTGTTGAGTTAGACGGGCATCCAGGCTCGGCGTTAAGAGCTCCGTCCAGATCGCAGGGCCCCAGCGTTAGATAGGTGTGGAGGACCCTAACTGACCGTCCCGGAACTCCACCGGAAGAGCTCCCAGCGATTCAGCATGGGTCAGCGTACGGCTCCCTGCTTCGGTTCTGTGGATGCCAGCCGCCAGCGAGACTCAGCCCGCCGCTGCAGCCGGCAGGGTGCCGAACCTTCTCTCTCTGGAGTGGAACTCGTTCACCGCGCTCTGAAGGTCGGCGGAGGTAAAATCGGGCCAGCGGCGATCAGTGAAGTACAGCTCGGCGTAGGCGCATTCCCAGAGAAGGAAATCGCTCAGACGCTGCTCGCCGCCCGTGCGGATCAAAAGGTCGACATCCCTGGACTCGCCTTCCCAGTGATACACGTCCGACATCGCTCGCGAAAGATCCTCTCGGGTGATGCTCTCGGCGCCACTCAGGCGCTGGGCAGCTCTCATCAGCGCGTCGCGGGCGGAGTAATCAACTGCAATACGCAGATCGAGCCGGGTGCCCTGCTTGGTTGCGTCCTCGGCGGCTCTGATTGCGCGAAGCAGCTCGGCCGGAATGCGATCGCGACGTCCGATGATCCGCATGCGCACGTCGTTCGTTACGCATCGGTCCGTCTCGGCAACCAGGTAGCGGCGGAACAGTCGCATCAGCAGCGCGACTTCGCGCGAGGGGCGCGCCCAGTTGTCTGCGGAAAACGCGTAAAGCGTCAGCATTCCGATCCCGCTGTCGGGAGCGGCCTCGACGATCTTTCGCACGACGCGCGCGCCGGCAATGTGACCAGCGGTGCGCGGACGCCCCCGCGCGTTCGCCCATCGTCCATTGCCATCCATGATGATGGCGACATGAATTCCTGATTCCGCCGAAGAAGGCTGCGGGTGCCCGCTTGCGGGCGGATGACGGGCGTGCGTGTGCTTCATTGCGTGGTGGGTATGGGGCACTCTGTCAGCGCTCCCGCGTGGCGCGAATGAGCGCCTCCATGTGATCGAGGTAACGCTCGAGCGCGCGCCGTCCCGCGGCGGTCAGCCGGTACTCGGTTTTCGGCATCCGCCCCTCGAAGGACTTGGTGCACGCGATGTACTCCGCTTCCTCGAGCTTACGGGCGTGCACACTGAGATTGCCATCTGTCGTCTTCATCAGCTTTTTGAGGTCGCTGAAGCTGAGTGAATCGTTGACGGCAAGAGCGCTCACGATCCCGAGCCGCAGGCGCTCGTGAATGAGCCGGTCGAGGGAGTCGGCTCGCGATACAGCCGCGCTACCTTCCGATTTCCCGCGAACGGTTCGCAAGTCTCCCACCGTTGGGCGACGGTCGTCACGCGCGGTTCCGTGCTTAGCCACCGTGCCTCCATGCGATCGGAATTCCAAACGCGATGTGAAGACCGCCGAACGCGGAAGCCATGATCCAGTCGTTCCACGTCGCCGGAGTGAAAAGGGCAAGAGTCCCCGCCAGCATGAAGCAGATCCCCATCACCGGCACCACTCTCACCGAGAACGCGCCGCCGGCAACGACTCCCGTTCCATAGAGGAGCAGCCACATTCCCGGAATCGCGGCAACGAGGCCTGCGCGGTAAAGGACAATTGTCAGCAGCGCGCCGACAAACATCGGCGGAGAAAAGCTCAGAATGAATTTCCGGCCTGGCCCGGAGAGCAACGGCACATGCGCTCTGCGCGCCTTTTGCACGATTGCCCACAGCATCACGGCGGGAGCGAGAACAGCCGCCGCCATCCAGACGTAAATCGACTCCAGCGCCGAGTGCTGCGCGCTGGCGATCGTCGCCGCGATTGTGGCGATGACTCCGACCGCCACCATTCCCCAACCCGATACGGCGGTGAATGCGCCCGCCGCCTCCATCGTGTCGCGGATGAAGGCGAGATTGTCCATCGCGCGCACGTGCAGCGCTGGTGGTTCTGGCGCCGGAGCGCGATGTAGGGGTGTGACCGAAGCCATGGGAGCGAAATTAGGGGTTGGTTTAACGGCTGTCAAGTACTTTGCGACACAAAGCTGGGCTGCTTTCTTGCGTATTCCTTTCCCTCCTACCCCAGAGCAATCGGTCCGGGCAATGGGTCGCTGGCCGGGAAGCTCTGCTCTACCATCTTGTCCAGACGCCGCTCGTCTATGGCGTCGGCCAGCAGCTCCACCAGCTTGGCGCAGAAAGCGGGCAGATCGTCGGGCTTTCGCCTCGTGAGGAGCTTCTGATCGACCTCCGAACTGATGCTCTCATTCAGGTCAGAAAATGTGCCAGCGCCGGACCACCGCAAGGCACCTGACCCCGGACGTCGCCGTGACCATATTTCGACGTGCCGATCGTCGAACTTTACGGACATGAACAGCTGCGCGAGCGGCTCGCCGAGAGCATTAGCGCCGGAACGTTGCCGGCGAGCCTGCTCTTCCAGGGGCCGCGCGGAGTCGGCAAGCAGCGTCTCGCTCTCTGGCTGGCGCAGCGCCTGCTTTGCACGGACGCGGACTCGCCCTGTGGCGCGTGCAAGACCTGCCGCTACGTCGCCGAGCTGACACATCCGGATCTTCACTGGATCTTTCCCCGGCCGCGGCTCAAGGATTCCGATCCGGATCTCGAGCAAGTACGTGACGACTACGCCGAAGCCACGGTCGAGCGCGCCGCGGCAAACGGACTCTACGCGGCTCCATCCGGCACGGAAGGGATATACGTCGCGACTGTTCGCTCGCTCATTCAGAGAGCGGTGATCTCACCGGCGATGGGAAAGCGAAAGATCTTCATCATCGGCGATGCCGAGCGGATGGTACCGCAGGAAGGTGCGGACATGGCGGCGAACGCATTTCTCAAGCTGCTCGAGGAGCCGCCCGCTGACACGACGATCATCCTGACATCGAGCGAGCCGGGAGCGCTCTTGCCAACCATCCGCTCTCGCGTCGTGGCGGTCCGGGTGCCACTCGTCCAGGACAGCGCGGTCCGTGCTTTCGTGGAGAATCCGGTCGTCAAGAAAGCGCTCGACTCCAAAGCGAAGATGACCACGTCCGAGCGCGTGCGCGCGGCCGCGGGCGCGCCGGGAAGACTCCTCACTGGTGAAACCGACGCCAGGGCGACGATCAACGCGCGCAAAATCGTCGATGCTGCGGTTAGCGAGCGTCGGTCCTTGGTTTACTCCACGGCTCTCTTGCAGGGATCCGCGGGCGCGCGCGGCGCCTTCGCCGATACGCTGGAGGCGCTGATCGAGCTATTGGGTGAGCGCGCGCGTGACGCACTTCACAAAGAGGATGTCTCCGCCGCTGCCTCAGCGGCCCGCGCGGTCGATGCGGTTCTCAGGGCGCAGACCTACGCGAGTGGAAACGTCAGCCCGCAGCTTATCACCGCGAAGCTGATTCGAGAGCTGTCCGAGACGCTGACATGAACGAGCTTACGCATCTGGACGATGAGGGACGAGCCCGCATGGTCGATGTCGGCGGGAAGGCGGAGACCGCGCGCACGGCTCGCGCGGAAGGCTCGATAACGATGAGCATCGATGCGCTGGATGCAATCGAGCGACACGCTCTCGCCAAGGGCGACGCCATCGCCGCCGCGCGCATCGCCGGAATAATGGCAGCGAAGCGCACAGCCGAGCTCGTTCCCCTCTGTCACCCAATCGCTCTGACGGACACCGGAGTGGATCTGGAGGTGGATCGATCGCTACCCGGGATTCGCGTGACAGCGTGGGCATCGACGCGCGGAAGGACCGGAGTCGAGATGGAAGCGCTCACTGCCGTCACCGTCGCCTTGCTCACGATTTACGATATGGCGAAAGCGCTCGACCGCGGAATGGAGATCTCGGAGGTGCGGCTCACCGAGAAGCGCGGCGGAAAGAGCGGCGACTGGAATCGAACCTAGCCGCGGGGTTCAAGTCGGCGGCGGATTAAACCGGCGGGAGGCTCAGCACCGGGTCTTCCGACAGTTTTCCACTCTGCCGATGGGGCTCCATGTGAACCAGTACGCCGACGACGCTTGGAATCGCCCCCAGGATCGCATATTTGACTTTCGCCCCGATCTCGTGCGCGTCCTCGAGCGAGATCGAGGGGTCGGCCTGCACGTGAACGTCGGCGTAAAACCCAAGCCCGGACCGTCGCACTTTCAGATTCTCCACGTTTCGGACGCCCTCCACCGAGCACGCCGCTTCCAGCACTCGCTCCTTGACCGAACGGTCGGGCGCTTCATCCATCAGCCCCGAGATCGCGGGGCGGAGAGTTCGCACCCCGTTCACGGCAACAAGCAGAGCAGCGACGAGCGCTGCCCAGTCGTCGGCAGCTTCCCAGCCGGGCCCGCCTATTAGCGCGATGCTGATTCCGACGAACGCGGCGAGTGAGCTGATCGCATCCGCTCGGTGGTGCCATGCGTCCGCGGCTACAACGGTGCTCCCCACATCCTTGCCGACGCGCGACACCCTTCTGTAGAGGATTTCCTTGACGAAGATTACGCCCGCCGCGACGAAAAGCGTGAATGGCGCCGGAAGGTGTTGGGGGGCGAGAATCTCATGAATTGACAGGATCGAGATGCCAACCGCAGCGCCAAGCAGCATCAGCGAGACGACCGCGGCGGCGAGCGGCTCGGCCTTGCCGTGGCCGTATGGGTGGTCTTCGTCGGCGGGGCGGGCGGCGATGCTCAGGCCCATCCACACTATCAGCGAAGAGAAAATATCTGCCGACGACTCAACGGCGTCGGCCACCAGCGCATTGGCGTGACCGACGATGCCCGCAAACAGCTTTACGAGCACCAGGACCGCATTTATCAGCAGGCCGGCCTGCGCCCAGCGGATACTCCGGCGGGTGGCGCTATCCACCGCAGCTGGCTCTAAAGGTCGGCTGTCTCCAACCGCTCGGCGGCCGCATTGATGCGCGACGCATAAGCCTCCGGATCCTCTCCGGAGACGCGAAGGGGAATCACGAAATCGGGATTCTCCGGCGGATTGGAGAAGGGGGTGTTCACGAAGAGGTCTCCGCCGCGGGCGATCACCCCCGCCTCGAAGCGATCGATGGCGGTCATCAGGTCGTCCAGCTGACCGCTGCTCTCGCGTCCAGTGAGGAGCACTCCCTTCTGTCGCAGTCGCCCAGCCAGCTCGAGCGCAGCTCCATCTCGCTCCTCGCGGCGATGCGGGTCGAGTGCCTCCTGCTGCTCCTCAAAGGATTCCTCTGTCATCCAGCCTCCGTGGTTTCGGGATTGCGAACATAACCTGCAAGTCCCGTGATACCCGTCGTGAAAGCTGCGACATTACATGAGTTCCGTCGAGGGCAGGTACAATGTCGCGAGCATTCGTAAAAGAAGATGCTGGGTGGGGCGATCCGGGGAAACGCTATTCTCTTCCCGCCCGCAGCGACCCCGGCTACGACCAGGCGGCGGCCGAGGCGTTGCTCGAGGGCGCGCGATCCGGCGACACGGGAAGCGCCGAGAGCGCAACTGGATACTACTGGGGCGAAAAAAAGCTGCGCCCCTTCGTGGAGGCGATTCGCGCGCGCGCTGAGCGCGAGGGAGACGAACGGCTCACGCAGCTTGCGGAGAGGTTTCTCCGCTAGCCGCCGTCAGAAAACCGCGGGNNCTGAATAGCGGCGCGAAATCTCCCGCGCCGCCGCTCAGGCACCGCGACCACTTGCCGACCGGTTGGAGTGTTCGCTACATACAAGCGCCCACTCACCCTCGCCCGCCCGGAGAACTGATAGTGAATCCTCGCGCCCTTTGCCTGTTGGTTGGCGCCGCTCTTACGTCCCTCCCTCCGTCGTCCGCCACTTCACAACGTCGGCCGCTTCCCGGCCGGCCCGTTCCGGGCTCACCGACGTCATCGGGCGCGTACGACAGCAGTGCGTTCGCCGCCCTTCGGTGGCGCGAGATCGGCCCGTTTCGAGGAGGACGCTCGGTCGCGGTAGCCGGCTCGAGCAAGCGCCCCAATGAGTACTACTTCGGAACGACCGGGGGCGGAGTCTTCAAGACGACCGACGGCGGNNTGGCGAAAGCCGGCGGCGTCTTCAAGACGACCGACGGCGGAATCACCTGGGCGCCGGTCACCGACAAATACTTCGGCGGCACGATCGGCGCGATCGGCATCAGCGAATCGAATCCCGACATCGTGTACGTCGGCGCCGGCGAGTACCCGATTCGCGGAAACGTGTCACACGGCGATGGAGTTTGGCGGACGAGTGACGCCGGAAAAACCTGGACGTCGGTTGGCCTCGCCGACACACGGCAGATCTCGAGGGTGCGCGTCAATCCCACGAACCCCGACATCGTCTACGTCGGAGCCCAGGGACACGTCTTCGGCCCGAACGCCGAGCGCGGCGTTTACAAGACGACCGATGGGGGAAAGACGTGGAGAAGGATTCTCTACCGCAACGACTCCACCGGCGTCACCGATCTCGTGCTCGACCCCACCAATCCCGAAATCATCTACGCCGCACTCTGGCAGGCGTGGCGGACCCCGTGGCAGCTGGTCTCGGGCGGAGCGGGAAGCGGAATCTTCAAATCCACCGACGGCGGCGAGCACTGGACCGAGCTGACGCGGAATCCCGGCCTGCCTCAGGGAGTGATAGGCAACATCGGCCTCGCCATCTCACCGAGTAACTCGAATAAAGTCTGGGCGATTGTGGAAGCCGATTCCGGTGGAGTGTTTCGCTCTACCGACGGAGGGGCGACGTGGGCGCGAACCAACAGCGATCGCCGGCTGCGCCAGCGCGCGTGGTACTACACTCGCATTTTCGCGGATCCGAAGAACGACAAATCGGTGTACGTGCTCAACACCGGAATGTACCGGTCATCCGACGACGGCAAGACATTCCGGCC
The DNA here is from genome assembly GCA_003131365.1 of Gemmatimonadota bacterium. Lineage (GTDB taxonomy): Bacteria > Gemmatimonadota > Gemmatimonadetes > Gemmatimonadales > Gemmatimonadaceae > UBA4720. The sequence goes on from PKVB01000017.1 coordinate 37,227, forward strand.
GATCCGGGTTCCCCATGGCGACAATCACGACCTGTGGATCGCCCCCAACGACGCGGAGAGGATGATCGAGTCGAACGACGGGGGCGCGAACGTGTCGTTCAACGGCGGGAAATCCTGGTCGGAGCAAGACCAAGCGACCGCGCAGTTCTACCATGTGGTCACCACCAATCATTTCCCGTATCGAGTCTGCGGCGCGCAGCAGGACAACTCGACGCTGTGCGGTCCGAGCCGGAAGAGCGGCGGCATCGACATCAGCGACTGGTACGACGTCGGTGGCGGCGAGAGCGGCTACATCGCGGTGCGGGCCGACACGCCCGACATCGTTTTCGCCGGATCGTATGGAGGCCTCCTCACCAGGAAGGACATCAAAACGGGCTTCGAGCGGGACGTAAATCCGTGGCCCAACAATCCAATGGGCCACGATGCAGCCGACGCGAAGTATCGCTTTCAGTGGACCTACCCGATCGTGCTCTCGCCGCACAATCCGGGACGGATGTACGTCGGGAGCAGCGTGATCTTTCAAACGGACGACGAAGGCCAGACGTTCAAGCCGATCAGTCCAGACCTCACGCGGCACGACCCGCGCACGCTCGGCGCGTCCGGCGGTCCGATCACCAAGGACCAGACATCCGTCGAGTACTATGCGACTGTCTTCACGATTGCCGAATCGCCGCGTACGGCCGGCGTGATCTGGGCAGGCTCCGATGATGGACTGGTCAACGTCACGCGCGATGGTGGAAAGACCTGGAAGAACGTGACGCCGGCCGGCTTGCCGGAGTGGGCGCGCATCTCGATGATCGACGCGTCGAATTTCGCGCCGGGCACGGCGTATGTCGCGGCCAACCGGTACCAGCTCGACGACATGAAGCCGTACTTGTACAAGACCAACGACTACGGCGCGACGTGGACGCCGATCACGAACGGAATTCCCGCAACGGAGTTCACTCGCGTCTTGCGCGAGGACCCAGAGCGCGCGGGCCTCCTTTACGCGGGAACGGAGCGAGGGGTCTGGATATCGTTCGACGACGGCGCCACTTGGCAATCGCTGCGTCGCAACCTGCCGATCGTTCCAATTCACGATCTCGCCATCAAGGAAGGCGACCTGATCGCCGCGACGCACGGACGCTCGTTCTGGATTCTCGACGACCTCTCCGCGCTTCGTCAGATGAGTCCTGAGATCGCTCGCTCTCCCGCGCACCTGTTCAGGCCGCGCAAAGTCTATCGCGCCGGCTTTGGCGGTGGAGGAGGAAACGGCGCGGCGGGCGGACATCCCAGCGGCGCGAATCCTCCCTCAGGCGGCGTCGTCTACTACTCGCTTGCGCAACCGCGCCAGCTGGTGACGATCGATTTCCTCGACGCGCAGGGGAAAATCATTCGCAGCTTCACCAGCCAGCAGGACCCGAAAGTCGCGGCTGATTCCGTTCGCGCCGACAGCATTCGCTCGGCGCGCAACGACAGCTTGCGGCGCGCGGGCGTGACGCCGGACACCACGGCCCGCGCCGAGGCGAGCGGCGAGGAGACGCCACCGAGCGAAGAGGGCCCGGTGCGGCGGCCGCCTCCACCGCGTGTGGCCAACAAAGCCGGCCTCAATATGTTCGCCTGGAATTTGCGCTATCCTGATCCCTCCGTATTCGAAAACATGATTCTTTGGGCAGGCAGCATTGCAGGACCGGTGGTCCTGCCGGGAACGTACACCGTCCGCCTCAACGTGAACGGTCAGAGCTACACGCAGCCTCTTACGATAGTGAAAGATCCGCGAAGCACCGCGACCGACGCCGATCTGAAGGAGCAATTCGACTTCCTCATGCGTATTCGCGATAAGACCAGCCAGGCAAACGATGCCGTGAAGACCATTCGCAACGTGAAAGCACAGCTCGCAGATCGCGCGAAGAAAATGCCGGCGGACAATAGCGTCGCGTTTACTCGCATCGCTACGGACCTGTCGAACAGGCTCTCGGCGATCGAGGGCGAGATATATCAGGTCAGAAACCAGTCGGGCCAGGACCCGCTCAACTACCCTATCAAACTGAACAGCAAGATCGCCGCACTCTCGGGCGTCGTTGGGGGAACCGATGCGAAACCGACGAGCCAGTCGTACACGGTGTTCAACGATCTCTCGTCGCAGCTGGACCGACAACTGTCGGCGCTGCGCGGCGCGCTCATCGTCCTCCCGTCGATCAACGCTACGCTGAAGGCAGCCGGCTTGCCGCCAATCGTGCCGAGTACCGAGGAAATCAAGTCTTCTCCTGCGAGCGTGCCGCCGGCGGCTGGCGCGGGCGAAAGCGAGGGAGAGAAATAATCTCGATGCGCGGGCGCATTCTGTTGATTCTGCTTGGCGCCGGTGCCGTGGCGCTGAGCGGCGCGTGCAACGGCGACGCCGACCGGTCGGCCACGCGCATTCGCGTGATCGATTCCACTTACACCGAGTCGTGGCAACCGATGGAGGACACCGGAACTGTCTACCGGATTGAAGTTGTCTCTCCCCTTGGCGCGGACACGATCCGAAACGTCATTCCACCAGCGCCGATTCTGGTGGGCGATACTCTCGTCATCGGGCTCCTTCAGTTCTCAGAGGATTCGTCGACGCCACAACGCCAGATCTTCCGCCTGCGCCTGGGAAAACACCGGATCGAAACGAGCCCTATACCCGACGACGTCTGGTCCTCGTACCAGGATCTGCTCGTTTCCCCGGATGGACGCTTCCTCGCTTATGTCGGCGAGGATACAACGCCGGCGAATCCCGGCACCTACGGAATCGTGCGCGATCTCAAGAGCGGCGCGATCGTGGTGAGGGGTCCCGGAGGTGGCGGATGCGATTGCGACGAAGACTTCAATCACGCTCGCTGGTTCGCTCCCGACAGCTTCGAAATCGCCGTCGCGCACAGCAACAGCGGCGGGGGGTGGCAGCGACTGTCCGGCAAGGCATCGGCGAGCCGGATTCACGTGGACACGCTGAGCGACGAACCGGACTGGCATTGAAAGATCCCACCCGCGCTTTTCTCCGCCACACGCTCGCCACCATCGCCTATCGAGCGGCGAAAGTCGAGCGTTTTGCTCCGCCCGGCTTTGGAAATTTCCAGCTCGGAAAGGCTGCGCGCACCCCGGTAGAGATCGTTGCGCACATGGCCGATCTGTTCGATTGGGGCCTCCGTATGGCGCAGGGAAAACCCGACTGGGTCCAATCCAAGCCGCAGGCGTGGAGAACGGAAGTAGCGAGGTTTCACGCGTCCCTTCTCGAGCTCGACCGGTACCTCGCGTCGGATGCGCCCCTGGGCACGACCGCCGAGGAATTGTTTCAGGGCCCGATTTCCGACGCGCTTACGCACATCGGTCAGATCGCGATATTGCGGCGTCAGGACGATTCGCCGGTGCGGTCCGAGGTCTATGCCAGGGCGGATATTGCCTCCGGCCGGGTTGGCGCGGAGCAGCCGACGAATAAGTTCGAATTCGACAGCCCGCCGGTGCCGACGACGGCCGAGTAGCCTCCGCGGCAAGTTTCGACAGCCCGTCGGTGACAGCGACGCCCGAGTAGTCTCCGGGACAAATATGGAATGCGCGAGCCCTCTGCTGCATCTTAATCTCCGACCATTCTTGTAACCTGCTGCTCCCGAGTTCGTAGAGATTCCTATGCAGACATCGGTTCAGGCACCCGCGCGCCCCAGCCCTCCGACCGGATTCGGTCCCGGAGCTCAAGAGCCCTCGATAATCGTTGGCGTGCCCCAAATCACGGTGGGCGGGCCTCCGGGCTCCCAGACGATCACGATCCCAATGCCGCGCACAGCCGCCGACATCGACGCCCTGAAGGCGCGCCGCGACGAGCTGTCGAACCAACTTCAATCGGTTGACAGCCGGCGCTCGAAATTGATCAATCAGCTGAAACAAACCGCAGACGCGACGGCAACCCAGGGACTGGAGGCGCGCCTCGCGCTGCTCGACGCGCGACAGCTGCAGCTGGAATCGGATATTCAGCAGACCGGGCAACAGCTGACGAGCCCGTCCGCCGGTGTGATCGCCAGCACTGCGGCGCCTCCGGTTTTCGCCGGCCTTGGATCGAAGGAAGTAATGACGCTGTCGGTGCTGTCGATCGTTTTGGTATTCTTTCCGCTGGCAGTCGGTGCAGCCCGCGCGGCCTTGAAGAAAGCCAACAGGCCCGGGCCGCCGGCGGCCGCATTTATGGAGACCGCCCAGAGGCTGGAGCACTTGGAAGCATCAGTCGATGCGATAGCGATCGAGATCGAGCGGATATCGGAGGGGCAACGCTTCGTTACCAAGCTCCTCTCCGAAAGCCAGCCGGCGCCCATGCTTGGCGCCGGCCAGCGCACTCCGGAGACCGTCCGAGGAAGTTAGACCGCCGGGGAAGCGATCTTCGGGTTGGCGTCGCTCAACGTTTGCTGTCTCAAGGCCGCGGCGCCCATCATGCCGCCCAGTCCCATCGACTCGACCACGTTGCTCGGAACGACCATCAGGGCGCCCTTCTCCTTGAGTCCCTCGTACAGAATGTTCATCGCGCGCAGGTGCAGCGCCGTCGGATTGTTCTCATACGACTTCGCCGCCTCGAAGAACAGGTGCGCGATCTCCACTTCGGCCTGGCCGAGGATGATGCGCGCCGATTTTTCGCGCGAGGCTTGCGCTTCGCGGGACATCGCGTCCTGTAGAGAAGTCGGGATCACAATGTCGCGCATCTCGACCGACTGTACGGTCACTCCCCAGGGATTCGATCTCTGGTCGATGAGCGCCTGGAGCTCCGACTCGATCCGCTCGCGTCCGCGAAGCAGCTCGCTCAGCGAAGTGCGACCGATGATGTCACGCAGTCCCGTCTGGGCCGCCCAGCTGACTGCCTGCGTGTAGTCCTGAACTTCGAGTGCTGCCTTCTCGGAATCGTGGACCATCCAGAAGAGAACGGCGTCTACGTTCACCGGCACGGTGTCCGAGGTGAGCGTCTCTTCGGCGGCAAAGCTCGTCGTTATGACGCGCTGGTCGATATAGATGGAGATCGTCTCGACGAAGGGCGTGATCCAGAAGAGGCCAGGGCCACGCAGCCCAGTGTATTTGCCGAGGCGGAGCACGACGGCCCGCTCCCACTGCTTCGCGATCTTGGGCGATTGCGAGAGGAAGACCCCGCCCAGAAAGACCACGAGAAAGACCGGATTCTGAGTGGCGGCCATCAGGGGAAGCGCGATCAGGACCGAGACGACCAGAATGAAAACTGAAACCACATTGGCACGACTCTGCGACCGTGAAGCCCGCGCGGCGCGGCGTGCTGCGAGAACTTCGTCCATGCCTGGCATTTATTTTTTCTCCTCGTTTCTGAGCTGAGTAAGTAGCTCGGGTAAGGTGAATCCCAACAGCGCGGCATCGCCAACGAAGCGTCGGATCAGCTCGCGCAGCTCCCGCTCACGGTGCGCTCGCGTCGCTTGCGGCGACGGAGATTCCCGAACGAAAGTGCCCACTCCGCGTCTCGTCTCCAGCATTCCATCGCGCTCGAGCTGGGCGTAAACCCTGGCGACCGTGTTGGCGTTCACAGCGAGGTCCACGGCGAGCTGCCGCACGGTGGGAAGCTGTGCTCCCGACTCTAGCTCCCCTGTTGCGATCGCCGCTCTGATGGACCGGTCCAGCTGAGCGTAGATCGGCGTGGGACTGGTTGAATCGACACTGAAAGTAGGCATTGTCTGCTTGTACTATCACATTAGGACACTACGGGGGCAAGGGGGAGCCGGTTTCAGGCGGGTTCGAGGGGGTTCACTGCAACTGAACGGGCGAGGCTGGCAACTGAACGGCGGGAGACTGGCAACTGCAAAAGAACGGGCGGGAGGCGTCAGAGGCACAGATGCCAGTTTTCAGTTCACTACGCCCGGACTTTTCTACCGCTCGATCAGGGCACAAGCAACTGCCTGTGCCTCGAATGCCACTGAGGCAAGTCCGGGCGTCGTGACCTGATACCTGGCAACTACGCTACTGATGCCTCCTACCCCGTTCAGTTGCAGTTACCAGCCTGAAGCTTCGAGTTATCGGCTATGAGTGTACATAAGATCCACGATCTCATCGTACATACTGTCTGCCTCGCGCCCCCCTGTCCGAATGGCGCCGGTCGCGCAGTGCTTGAGATGGTTTCGCATCAACTCGCGACCGACCCCACGAAGCGCTTCCTGGACCGATGATACCTGGGTAAGGATGTCGGCGCAGTAGCGGTCCTCATCCACCATTTTTTGCAGCCCGCGAACCTGCCCCTCGATGCGGCGAAGTCGCTTCAGGTTTCGTGACTTCACTTCGGGATCGACGCCGACTGCCTTTCGCAAGCCGGCGGGCGCCTCGCGAACCGCGCAGCCGCACTCCGCACCGTTCGTCCCGATGTGCTTGTCACCGCGTTTCAGCTTCGTGCTCATCTGATCTCCTCGTTGCCTCAAGGCAGGCGGACGCTGCGAAGCCGCAGGCTATTCGTGACGACGCTCACCGAGCTCAGCGCCATCGCGGCGCTGGCGATGATCGGGCTCAGCATCAGTCCGGTGACAGGATAGAGGACGCCCGCGGCGATCGGAATCCCGATCACGTTGTAGACGAATGCCCAGAAGAGATTCTGCTTCATCGTCACCATCGTCTGCCGTGACAGGGAGATCGCGGTCGGGACCCCGCGCAGATCGCTCCGCATCAGAGCGATGTCGCTGGCTTCAATGGCGATGTCCGTTCCCTTGGGCATCGAGACGCCGACATCCGCCTGCGCCAGCGCCGGTGCGTCGTTGATTCCGTCGCCGACCATTGCCACGACTCTACCCTTCTCCTGGAGCGCCCGAATCTCCATCACTTTGTCGCGCGGCAGCACTTCCGCAACAACGCGCGCGATTCCTGCCGCCTTCGCCACCGACTCGGCGGTCGATCTCCTGTCGCCTGTAAGGAGCAACACATCGATTCCCATTTGCTCGAGCCTTTCCACCGCCTCGCGGGATGAGGGCCTGATTGCATCCGTGACGATAATGATCCCGGCAACCCGGTCGTCAATCGCAACGAAAAGCTCACTCGCACCAGCGATCGATCGCGCGACGACCGATTTTTCCGCGGCGCCAGCGTCGATCCTGAGCTCGCGCATCAATTGCGCATTGCCCACTGCGACTCTACGGCCGCTAACCATTCCGGTTACTCCGCTCCCGGTGTGCGATTGAAAGTCGACGACCGGTTCGAAACGAACGCCCCGCTCGCCCGCGGCGCGTACGATCGCGGTCCCGACCGGATGCTCGGAATGCCTCTCGAGCGACGCGGCCGCGGTGAGGATCTGGTCTTCCTCGACGGCGCCGATCGCGATCACGCGTCCGACGGATGGAATTCCTTCCGTGACAGTTCCTGTCTTGTCGAGCACCACCGTGTTCACATCACCAGCGCGCTGGAGAATCTCGCCACCCTTGATCAGCAGCCCCAGTTCCGCTCCGCGGCCAGTCGCAACCATCACCGCGGTCGGAACCGCCAGTCCCATCGCGCAGGGACACGCTATGATGAGAACGGACACAGCGGCTGCGATTGCACGGGGCAGTGCCGCGGTGTCGGCGAGAAAGTACCAAGCGAGAAAGGTGATGATCGCGATCGAGACGACGACCGGGACGAACACAGCGCTGACTCTGTCGGCCAGGCGCTGAATCGGAGCGCGGGAGCTCTGCGCGTCCCGCATCAGCTTGACGATCCGCGCGAGAACACTCTCCGCGCCGACGCTCGTCGCCCGATACCTGAAAGCGCCGGTTGTATTGAAAGTCCCGCCGACGACCTTGCTCCCCAATGTCTTCGCGACCGGGAGAGGCTCTCCCGTTAGCATCGATTCGTCGACCTCGCTCGCGCCGTCGATGATCGTTCCATCGACCGCGATGCGCTCGCCCGGTCGAACTACGATCGTATCGCCCGACACCACCTGGGACAGCGGCTTGTCGATCCAGTCGCTTCCCCGCTCCACTCTGGCGGTTGAAGGCAGGAGCGTGACGAGCTTTCTGAGCGCCTCGGAAGTCTTTCGCCGTGCCCGGGCTTCGATCGCCCGGCCGGCGAGCACGAGTCCGATGATGAATACCACCGCCTCGTAGTAGACATCCGGCGCAATCCCATTTCTGGCGAACAGACTCGGCGCCAGTGTCGCAACCACCGAATAGACGAACGCTGAGCCGGTCCCGAGCGTGACCAGCGTGTTCATGTCGGCCGAGCGATGGCGAAGCGCCTTCCAGGCGCGGCGGTAGATGTCGCGTCCCGCCCACGCGAGGATCACGCTCGTGAGGCCGAGGAGCTCGTAGTTGACGAGCGCATTCCCCATGCGAAGCATTGAGAGCAGCATGGCGAGCGCCCCGGCGAGGACGCTGACGGTCGCCTTGGTCGCGAGCAAGCGAGCCTCGCGCGTCTCCGCCTCTACCTGGGCTGAATCCGCGCCCAGCGAGCTTTCATCCGCGGCGGGCAGCTCTGCATCGTACCCTGTGGCGCGAACCGCGTCGATCAGTTGCTGCGGGCTCACACTGGCCGGGTCGTAACGAACGGCGGCGCTGTTGGTGAGGAGATTGACTGAAGCGTCGATAACGCCTGGCTCTGCCGAGAGCGCGCGCTGCACACGCGCCTGGCACGCGGCGCACGTCATTCCCGTCACTGGAAAAGTGATCGAGTCTTTCTTGTCCGCCGCGACCGTCGCCGTCACCTCAGCACCTCCATAGATGACTAAATCAATATACCCCCCTCCCCTATGTCAATGGACATCGGTATGCGCGCCTCTTTCGCGTAGCCTGCCCACTCCGGACCAGGCAAGGTGGGAGCACATCTTGCGTTGTACGGGCTCTGGAGGTCGTCGTGTTTCTTCAGGAAGGCTCAATGGCTGCAACGCGGGAATCGCTCACAGCGCACTCGGATGTTCCGTNNCGTGGCGGAGAGAATGCGCTCCAGCAGCGAAGATCTGACGCGCCGCTGGCTCGATCGAATCAGCGCCAGGGTCAAGCTCGACCAGAACCGCATCTTCCCCACCGACGCGCTCCTCGACCACGTCCCGCTGCTCATACTCGGCATCGCCGACTATATCGAGAACCCCGAGAAGGTGATTCTGTCGGAGGTGCCGGTCGTGGCGAAGGCAATGGAGCTGGGAGAGCTCCGGTTCTCGCAGGGATTCGATGAATACGAGGTGTTGAAGGAGTACGAGATCTTCGGCGGAATCCTCTTCTCCTTTCTCTCGCGCGTCGTGGACAGTATCGAGGAGCCGTGCAGCCGGGGCGAGCTGCTCGCGTGCGCGCACCGCCTCTACCTGGCGGTAGCCCTCATCCAGCAAGCGACGTTGACTCACTATCTGAGCCTGGTCAAGGAACGGCTCAACGAGCGCGAGCAGCGGCTTCGCGGCTTCAACCGCGCTCTCAGCCACGAGCTGAGAAATCTGATCGGTACGATCGCGGGGGCGGCTGAGATTCTCGAGCTGGGGACATTCTCGCCCGAACAGCAGCGCAGGATGACGTCCATGATCATTCGCAACAGCACCAACATGAAAGTCACGCTTGAAAACCTCGTTGAGCTTTCAAGGCTGGACGAGGACGTGCGCCAATCGCGTCACATCGCTCTCCCCAATGCGGCGGCGGAAGTGGCGCGGCAGCTCCGGGAATCGGCACGTGCTCACGGTGTTGAGATAAGGCTCCCGGCAGATTTGCCCACGATCAACGTGAGCGCCGCGGCGTTCGAGTTATGCCTCTCCAACCTGCTGGCGAACGCGATCAAGTACTCCGACCCCGCCAAGGACAAGCGGTGGGTCGAGGTTCGCGCCTCCGTCACCACGCCGGACGATGGCGCGCAGGCCGAGACCGTGGTGGAGGTGCACGACAACGGACTCGGTGTTCCGGAAGCCAAACGCGCTGATCTCTTCAGGCGCTTTTACCGCGCGCACGAGGAATCCAACAGGCAGATCGACGGAACGGGGCTTGGTCTGAGCATCGTGCGCGAGACGATCACCTCGCTCGGAGGAAAGGCGTGGGCCGATTTTCGCGAAGATGGGACCACCTTCTTCTTCACGATGCCGAATCGCCGGTTAGAGGACGATACGGCGCATGAATCAGCTAGCGTTCCCGCGGTGCCTGCTACCGAATCGGGCGATCGAACCGCAGAGGATTCGGCACGTTGAAGCTGAAGTGCCACCACTCGTGGTCGTAGTTCACGAATCCTTCGCGCTCCATCGCGGCTTTGAGCCTTTGCCTGTTCGCCGCCGCTTCGCCCGACGCGTTCGCCGTGTGAGCCTCCGCTGAGAACGTGTCGAATGGCGTGCCCATCTCGAGCTCCCGGCCAGTCGCGAGGTCGATCAGAGTGAGATCGATGGCGAGGCCAAGGTTGTGTCGCGAGCGGCTGGCGATGTAGCCGTCCTTGAGCAGATCGGGCCGGTTGACGCGCTCGGTCCATTCGACCATCGCCAGCGTCGCGCGAACCGGGCGATATGCGTCGAAGACTTTGATGCCGATTGCCTGCGGCAAGAGATCGCGCTCGACGCGCGATAGTGCGTCCGCGGCTTCTCGTCGCAGAAATGCGCGATTGGCGAGATACCCCGGGAGCGGAGCGCCGGTGAAGTTGTTGGACATCGCGTAGCGAAGATCGACCACGATCCTCGGGTCCAGCGTCCGCACGTCCGTGAGAAGAGTGTCGGCGGCAGCGTCGGGCGCGATCTCCGTCTCGGCAGTATTGACCGGCGGAGCGACCGGCGCCGGCGGGCTGGCGACCGGCTGGGAGACGCACGCAAGCAGTAATGCGCCAAGCAGTGGAGCGGAAACTTTTCGCATTCGGAAGAATACTCCGCGCCGCGGGCGTTAACGAGTCATTCCTGAGACATCCCGATTGGCGCATATTTTCGCATGGCAAGCTCCGACGCGATAAGCCCGGCTTCGCTCGCGCACGCCGCCCCCCGCGGCCACCGCGCCGCGGTCATCGCCAGCTTCCTCGGCTGGACGCTCGATGCGTTCGACTTCTTCCTGGTCGTGTTCTCGCTCACCGCGATCGCGAAGGAGTTCCACAAGACTGATGCGGAGCTCGCGCTCACGATCACTGTGACGCTCGCGTTCAGGCCGGTCGGCGCGTTCATATTCGGATTGATGGCGGACCGGTACGGCCGGAAGCTGCCACTGATGATCGATCTCGTGTTCTTCTCGATCGTCGAGATTCTGACGGGATTTGCGCCCAACTATGCGACGTTCTTCATTCTGCGCGGCTTGTTCGGAATCGGCATGGGCGGGGAGTGGGGCGTCGGAGCATCTCTCGCCATGGAAAAAGCGCCGAAGGGTCGGCGCGGTGTTCTCTCCGGATTGCTGCAGGAAGGGTACGCGACTGGATATCTCCTCGCCGCCGTCTGCTATTTCTTTGTGTTCCCGCGCTGGGGCTGGCGGCCGATGTTCTTCATCGGCGGAGTGCCGGCGCTCCTGGCCGTCTTCGTCCGCTTTCGTGTGGAAGAGTCTGAGGTCTGGCAGCGCACCAAGCACAAGGACTGGAGCAGCCTCGGCCGCGGCATAGCCTCGCACTGGAGGCTCTTTCTCTATCTGACGCTGCTCATGGCCGGCATGAACTTCGTCTCGCACGGAACGCAGGACATGTATCCGACATTTCTGCAGCGCGATTGGGGATTCTCGCCGCAGAAGCGGGCCGCGCTCACGGCTTTCTCGATGATCGGCGCGATCATCGGTGGCGTCACCTTCGGCTATCTCTCCGACAGGATCGGGCGGCGTCGCTCGATCGTGATCGCACTGGTGCTCGCGATCCTCATGATTCCTTTGTGGGCGTTCTCGCCATCACTCACCGGTCTCGTCATCGGCGCATTCGCCATGCAGTTCATGGTTCAGGGGGCGTGGGGAGTGATTCCCGCGCACATAACGGAGCTGTCGCCGGATTCGGTGCGCGGTTTCCTGCCGGGGTTCGCCTATCAGTGCGGCGTATTGATCGCCAGCTCGGTCGCCTACCTCGAAGCGATCTTCGCAGCGCGCACCAGCTACGCGCAATCGATGGCAATCGTAGCGGTGACGGTCTTCTCTGTGGCCGCCATCATTGCGTGGGCGGGGCGAGAAAAGCACGCCGTGGAGTTCGGCTAAGGCCGAATCCGCGACCGGGCCGGCAAAGCCTGGCTCAGGTTGATTCGATTTCCTTCGCTTTTGCGACGAGCCCGTCCAGGAGCGCGCGCACGTGCTCGGGCCCGGTGCGGGGATTCATCATCGTCACGCGCAGCACTGGGCGGCCATCGAGAACCGTCGCCGTAATCCAGCCCGTCCCTTCCTTGTTGTACCGTGGTCGAAGCTCGCGATTGAGCGCGTCGATCCGCTGGACCTCGGACGCGGGTGAACTTTTTCCGCGGCGCACCCTTCCGTCCCCGCCAAGATAGCGGAAGCAGAGAATGTTGGATTCCGGCTCGTGGATATTCTCGAAATCCTCGCGCTCCTCGATCGCCTCGTAGAGGAGCCGCGCGGTGTTGCAGAGGTGGTCGTAGATTCGCCCCAGGCCATCGGACCCGAAGCGCTGCATCACGAACCACAGCTTGAGAACATCGGCGCGACGCGAGCACTGAAAGCTCCGAATCCCCTGATCGATGACGCGCGCGGACTTGCCGGCGTGGAACAGATACGGCGCGTGTTGCGCGAACGCGCGCTCCAGATCGCCTTCATCGCGCGTCAGCACCATTCCGGTCGCCAGCGGCAGCAGCATCATCTTGTGCGGGTCCCACGCCAGCGACCGTGAGTGGCGAAGCCCGTTGAGGGCGCGCGGCGGGCGCGCTGACAGTAGAGCGCTGGCGCCGTGCGCGGCATCGACGTGCAGCCAGATGCCCCGCTCCTCGCACAGCGCACCGACTGCTTCCAGGTCGTCGAACGAGCCCGTTGCCGTCGTGCCGGCGGTCGCGACGACCGCCATCACGTGTTTGCCATCTTCACGCAGACGGTCGAGAGCCGCAATGAGAAGATCGACGTCGATCCGGTGATCCCGCGACGCAATCGGGATTCCCCGGCGCCGGCCCATCCCGAGCTGACCAATGGCGCGCGTCACCGCATAGTGCGCGTGCTCTCCGTACACGACGACAGGGGGATCGGCGCCAAGCCCGTCCTCCCAGGCAGTCGGGACGGCTGCGTTTCTCGCCGCCAGCATTGCCGTGAAGTTGGCTTCGGTGCCGCCGGAGGTCAGAGCGCCGCCGGCTCCCCCGCCGTAGCCCGCCAGCTTTGCCAGCCAGCCAACGATCTGGTGCTCGATCATCGTCGCTGTCGGCGACATCTCCCACACCGCCAGCGACTGGTTGAGCGCGCCAATCACGCTTTCCATCCACACTCCGACCGGAAGCGGCGCGGATGTCTGATGGCCCATGTACATCGGGTGGTAATACTTGTTGGCGTCGGCCAGCACTTCCCGCTCGAGACGGGCTATGATCTCCGCGACCGGATGTCCTTCGCGCGGAAACTCTTCCTCGAACCGCCGCGCCAGCTCCTCCGCTGAGCGCGGCGTCGAGACCTGACCCTTGCCGGCGCGCGTCGATTCGAAGTAGCGAGCGGTCACAGCGGCAAATTGTTCTCCGACTTCGAGCGAGGTGTCCGCCTCCAGCTCGGCGAGAATATCATCGATCATGCCCGCAAATCTACCGCGACTATCCCTCGAGCAGTCCGTTCTGACGGACGAAGTCGGCCAGCTCGCCTCTCGACCCGACGCTGAGCTTGAGAAAAATGTTCGAGAGGTGGGTGCTCACCGTGCGCGCGGAGATCTGAAGCGCGCCCCCAATTTCCTTGTTGGACTTGCGGGTTGCGACCATCCTCGCGATTTCCATCTCCCGGCCGGTCAATCCGGCCGCGCCGCTCGTCGCCGACTTGGGCGGCGGCCTGACCCCGAGCTCTCGCATCTCCTCGCGCGTTCCATCGAGCTCGACGGTCGCGCCGATGCGTGCAAACACATCGTGCGCCTTACGGAGCTCGCGCATTCCCCCCTCCCGGTCGCCCACCTCGACCAAAGCGCCGGCGAGCCGCCGCCTGATTTTCGCTGCTTGCGGAGGAAACGGAATCGCTTCGAGCTGCTCGACGGACGATTGCAATAGCTCGATCGCCCGTGCCGGGTCGCCATCTCGGAACCTTGCGAGCAGGCCATCGCACCCATCCGCGTAAGCAAGTCCCAGGCGGTGATGAAAACGGCCGGCATCGCGTCTCATGCGCGCCGAATGCTTGGCGGCTCTATCGAAGTCGCGAGCGAAGAGCGCCGCCTCCCCCACCGTCGGCAGGAGCCATTGAAGGGCCCACACGATGTATCCGGTTCGATCTGCGATCGCGAGTCCCGCCTCACCGATGCGAACTGCCTCCTTTGGGTGACCTTTCGCCAGATAGTACGACGCCATACCGAGATGCGCCGGGATGATCGAAGGGACGTCGAGCGCGCGTTCACCCGCGCCTTCCAGCGACCCTGCTTTCTCAGCACCTGCAAGCTTCCACGCCTCATCGAAGTACTCTTTCGCCTTGTGGTCCGAGCCCCGCCAGAGATAGATCAGACCAGACCACACGTAGAGTCGCGGCAGCAGCACGCGTTGGTTCAGACTCTTGGCGAGACCGATGGTGCGCTCCGCGGTTTCGATCGCCGCATCCCAGTCGCCGACGCTCGAGGAGTATTGCACGAAAAGCTCGGCGGACCAGAGCGGCAAAAGCAGCGAATGCATTTGCTCCGCCAGTCGGTCGCTGGCGGCGAGGTGCTTCAGAAAAGCCTGGGCATCGCCGCAAACTCCTTCCAGTAGCGTCATTCCCCAATGCGCGGTCCACGCCAGCATTCGCTGGCCAGCGGCTTCCGCGTGTGCGATCGCCTGCGTCCCATGCTCTCGCGCGAGATCGAGGGGACCTGCCCACGCATAGAGAAGAAGAAGCGCTCTGTGCGCGCGTGAAAGAAGAGCATCGTTCCGCACGCCGCCTTCCTTCGCCGACGCCAGCGCAGCCTCGACTTCAGCCTGGGCTTCCTTCAATCGTCCCAGATCCTGGAGAGCGATTCCCTTGGCAAGGCGCAGCCTCACCGTTGTGGACCGGTCGCTGGATGCAGACGCCTCGACAAGTCCGGCTTCGTAGTGCGCCAGGGCGTCGGCGTATCTCCCGCTCCAGTAGCAAGCGAGCCCCATGCGGTGGTCGATGTCGGCGAGCGCGCCGTTCTCGCCTCGTGCCGCGGCTTCTCCGCGCGCGCGAGCCCATAGCTGCATCGCCGCATCATATTCGCCCAATCGCTGCCGCGTCCGCGCCAGCGTCGTGAGAATTTCCTCGCGCGGCGCATCCGTGATCATGGGATCCTTGTCCAAATGCTCAAGGGCCGCCGCCAGGTAGTTCGCCGCCTCCCGATTGGCGTACTTCTCGATAGCGCCGCGTCCAGCGGCGTAGAGGTATCTCACGGCCTTTCGCGCCAGCGACTGCGAATGGGCACGGGCGTAGTGGAGGGCCAACTCGTCGGCGTGGTCGAGCGCGCCGTCGCCGTAGAGGCTCTCGAGGGCTTCGGCGATCGTCGCGTGCAGTAGACGCGCGCGTGCCTGCCCCAGCTCCGAGTAAATCACCTGCTGGAGCAGCGGATGGGTAAAATCATAGTGGATCGCATCGACATGGATCGCATCAATGCTTCCGGTTTCCGCCAGCACTCGCTGAGCAAGCAGCTCTTCGACGGCAGCGATGATCTCCGTCTCTGGCAAGCCGGAAACGCTGGCCAGCGTATCGTGCTCGGCACGGGTCCCGATGACGGCGGCGAGGTTCGCCAGGGTTCGTGCGTTTGGTGACAACCGATCGACTCTCGCCTTAACGACATCGCGGATCGTGGACGGCAGGTGAAGAGTCTGCATTTCCCAGCCTGTCCAACGGCCGTCCTTCTGGCTCAGCGCACCCGAATCCACCAGCGACTTGAGCGTCTCTTCGACGAAAAACGGATTGCCCCGGGTCCAGTCGTACAGCATCGGTGAGAAATGCCGGGTCGCGGCCTTCTCAACACCGAACATCCGCTCGACTATTTCCTCAACGTCCACTTGCTCGAGGGGACGGAGCTTGTGGACAGTGAGTGATCCGAGGCCCAGCAGCGACTGTTCCGTGCTGCGCAAGATCGCGTTGGAGTCTCGCTCGGTCTCGTTGTATGTACCGAGCAGAATTATTTTCTGGTTCTCGATGTGCCGTGCCACGAAATGCAGCAACTCGAGCGACGATGCGTCCGCCCACTGAAGATTCTCGAGCACAATGAAGAGAGGCTGCTTCGCTGAGAGCCGGCCGAGGAACTGAGTGAAGTTCCAAAGGAGGCGTGCCTTGATCTCGGACGGATCGGCGCCGGCCGACGCCCGTTCGCGGTCCGAGGGTCCCGCCAGGTTTGGAAACAGATACCCCAGCTCGGCTGCCCCGCCTCGAGTGAGGACGGAAAGCGTGGTGGGCTCGAGCGCCCGGACGAGCGGCAGAAGTGCATCGGAGAAGAGCGCATACGGAACTCCGGTTTCCACCGGATACGAACGTCCCACCGCCACGCTCCAGCCCCGCTTTGCCGCCTTGTCCGCAGCCGCGGCTGCCAGGCGCGTCTTCCCGATTCCGCCCTCGCCCACGACGAAAACGGAGCGACCAGCGCCCCTTCCGGCTTCATCGAGCGTCTTTGACAGGAAAGCGAGCTCGGCAGTCCTGCCGACCAATGGCGCTTCATCAGGCCTTGGCATCGGAGCCTAATGTACGAGCCTCATTGCCTGGATGCTTGCTGCTACCGGAGCAAGTCTTGTTTTTTCGAGCTAGGCCGACGGTTCGAAGGTCATTTGCCCCTTTTCAAGGGCTTCCTGGCCGGCTTAGGCGACAAATCGAGCATTTTGTCCTCGCCCAGATATTCAACTGACTCGGGAACGCCCAGTTTGCCGAGACGCTGCACCGTCTCGGCAATGCTGCGCGCCGCGGACAGAATCTCGGCGACGATTTCTGGTATTTCTTCCGGCGTTGGCTTCTCCGCCAGAAGTTCGGCATTCATCATCAGCACGGTCAGCTCATTGTTCATCTCGTGAGCAACCGCGATTGTCGTCTCTGTTATGCCAGCCAGGCGCTCGCCGTGCGCCCTTTGCTCCTCCCTCTCACGCTCGACCGTGATATCCTGAACCTGGCCGATCATATAGGTCGGAACGCCGTCTGCGTCGTGCACTGGGGCTACCGCGAGCGAAACCCAGATCAAGCGCCCATCTTTTCGATAATAGCGCTTGATCCGATGGTAGCTGGCGGTCTCGCCGGACATGAGCCGGGTCAGCTCCTCCACATCCGCGCCGACATCGTCGGGATGCGTGATGTCGGAAACGCGACGCTGAAGCAATTCTTCCTCCGAATAGCCGAGCATTTCGCAGAGCGCGCGGTTTGCCTTGAGCCAGCTTCCGTCCCGACCGACGAACCCCATTCCGTGGGGAGAATGACGGAAGGCATTTCCGAACTTCTCCTCGCTCTCCCGCAGAGCGCGCTCCATTTCCCCTCGATTGCTGATATCGCGTATCAGTCCGAGAAAGGCCTGCTGCCCTTCGAAAATGATGGGCACCGAAACGATCTCGGCGGGGATCACGGTACCGCTCAGGGAGACGAAGCGCACTTCGAGGGGCCCGCCGCCTACCCCGCTCTTCAGCACCTCTCGGATGCGGTTGATGACGACGGGAGCCGAATCGGGATGCACGAACTCCATGATCGAGCGTCCGACAAGTGACGCCGGATCAGAGCCGAGCCGTTTGGCCGCGAAGCTGTTGAGGAAGAGAAACTTCTCCGGCGTGTAGACGACGATCGCCTCAGGCGCCGATTCGATGATCGTGCGATAGTCAGGCGTCGTCGGCCCGCTCGACATTAGTCATCCGTGCAATACTGCCGTAACAAACAAGCGTCTGCAACGAATCTGCGGCTCGGACCTCGACTGTAATACGCCTCGATGCATTAGTTTTCCAGCTCTCGGCGGCTAGTTGCGGCCCCAACCGGCATGAGGACCACTGTCTGAAAAAAAGCGCGAGCGGCTCAGGAAAGCACAGGCAGCAGGAGGCGGCGATCGACCTTGCCGTACGAACCCACGACCTCGAAGAGGCGAACAAGACGGCCAGCTTTGTCGCACACGAGCTCAATAACCTCCTCACCGTAATTCAAATCAACACCGAGTTCCTGCTTGAGACCGCGGGCGAAAACCCAGCCAGCGCACAGGAGCTCGCCGAGATCCAGAGGGCATCGAGGCGCGCGTCAATTCTGGCGCGGCAGCTGCTCGCGTCATCGCGGCTCGAGCCGTTCGATGCGAATCTCGCCGATGCGGCCCTGAAGAAAAAGTCGGCCGCCACCCCGGGAAAATCCGCAGCCCCCAGCCCCGAGAGATCTACCCGCGCCGCCGAGACGATTCTCCTCGTCGAGGACGAAGCTGCCGTGAGGACACTCGCGAAAAGGATCTTGTCCCAAAAAGGTTATCGCGTCTTCGAAGCTTCGGACGGCGCCATCGCCCTGCGCGTCGCCGCGGCTCACGTGGGCGAGATCGATCTCGTCCTCACCGATGTGGCGATGCCGAATCTCGGCGGACGTGGCATGGTCGAGGAGCTCCTGGAGCTGAGTCCCGAAATCCGCGTCCTGTTCATGTCTGGTTACCCGAAGGAAGAGATCTTCCCGGACAAGGGGAGCGCCAATCGCACCCCCTACCTCCAGAAGCCGTTCACGGGTGAGACGCTTTTTTCCGAGGTCCGCGCGGCGCTCGGTTACGTGAAGTAGCGGTCCTGGTTGCCGGCTGCCCACGGTCGGCGCCCCTCGCCGATCAGGCCTGCGCCAGCTGGCTGGTGCAATTCGGGCAGCGCGTGGCGGCCGCGTCGATCGACATTCGGCAAAACGGGCAATTCCTCTTCGGCGCTTCCGCCGCCGGCTTGATGAAGATCTTCGAGATCCGCCAGGCCACGAGCCCGATTATCAGGAAATTGATCACGGCGGCGGCGAAGTCTCCCACGCCGAACTTCACCGGGCCGACGCTCCACGTCGCCTTCTGCCAATCGCCACCGGGGCCGATTGCAACGATGATCGGCATGATGAAATCATCGACGATCGCTTTCACCAGGGTGTTGAGCGCCGTACCCACCACGACGGCTATCGCCAGCGCCACGACGTTCTGCTTCAGCAGGAAATCCTTGAAGTCTTTCATCATTGGCATGTACGGGTTAGAGGGTTCACGCTGAGAGCGACAAGTTATCGCGCCCGGAGGCGCCCGCGCGCAGCGCAGCCAGTCTTCGAATCGCGGCGATTCCGGCGACCGGCCCCAGGGCGAGGATCACAAACCCCCAGCGCCAGCCTGCTCGCTGCGCGATGAGCGGGACAACCTGCATCGGCAGCATCGTCAGCAGAAATCCGAGCGAAGTTTGAACGGTGAGCGCTGTTCCAACCGCGTGCGTCGGAACCGACTCGGTCACGAGCGTGCTGAATTGGGCGCTGTCCGCGATCACGAAAAATCCCCACGTCATCGCGAGAGCACCGAGTATCCAGATCGGTCCGCCAAAGAGCAATCCGCTGAGCAGACAGCAGCTTCCGCTCACGAAGAGGGAGATGGACACGAGTCTCTCCCTGCCCCGCTTGTCCGCGAACAGCCCGCCCCAGACCGAACCGAAGCCTCCGATGGCGATTGTCGTGAACGCCAGGAGCGATATCAACCGCGGTGCGCGAAATCTTCCGCCGGATGCCGCGGCAACGCTCGCGGCGAGAAACGCCGGAATCCAGGTCCAGAACGCATACAGCTCGAACATGTGACCGAGATAACTTGCCGTCGCGAGCCTCCACTCCCGCACGCGCACCACATCACCGACGTGCCTCCACGAGAACGGGCGCGACGTGAACGGGAACGGCCCTTCGCGGTACCCCAGGGCAACGAGCAACGCGGCGAACATGGCTCCGACGCTCGCGGTGAGCACCACCGGCCGAAGGCCAACGTGCGGAATCGCGCGCACCAGATAGGGAATGGCTTTTCCGACCGTGAGCGCGCCCACGATCACACCGATCGCCAGCCCTCGCTGTGAGCGGAACCAGGTAGCGGTCATCTTCATTGCCGGCGGGTAGACGCCGGCGAGAAAGAATCCCGTCAGGAACCTCAGGACCAGTGCGTACCGGTAGCCCGGAACCGCCAGAATCGCGGCATTGGCCACCGCTCCGAGCAGGGCGCAGGCGCTGAAAAGTCTTCCTGCCGGAATGAGATCGGCGAGGTTGAGCACGGCGGCTATTGCCGTTCCGCAAACGAACCCGAGCTGGACGATGGTGGTCAGCCAGGCCGCCTCCGCCGTCGTCAGTCCCCAGATCCGTTGCAGCTGCGGCGTGACCGCACTGGCCGAGAACCAGAGCGACATTCCAAGCAGCTCGGCAAAACCGAGTAACGCAAGCACCCGCCAGCGCGTCGAGTATGTGTCTGCTGACATCCTGAAAAATTACCTTCGGTGAGACGCAACTTCGACATTGCGGCGTCCGGGACCATGTTGAGTATTGAATGCTGCTGCGACACTCCAACTTCCGGTCTCCCTTGAGGCGAGCGCGTACGCCTCACCCATGACGAACCCGTCACAGGCAGCTCCGCCGTCCGCCCCAGCCGCACCTTCAGCCTCCACTCCACGGCCGGCGGTCGCCACTCTGTCGCGCGAGCTCGCCGATTTTCTCGTCGAGCTGTCGATCACGCTGAACAAGCACGCCATCTACCCGGAAAGCCATCCACTCCTTCACGGGGCGGTAGACGGGGTCGCGAATCGACTGGGGACGCTGTTCGTCGGAGAACGGGAGTCGCTGTCGATCGGGGTCGCGCGGCGCCAGCTGATCATCGAAGGCGTCGCCACCGATCCGCTCAACGCTGTGCTCAAGGAGCTTGCGCAGCGGCTGCACAACCACCACGTAGGCGCTGTGAAGTTCGTGCGCGGAATCGGGCGCGATGAATTGGGGAACGCGCTGGCAGCCCTCGCCATCGATCCGGTTCGGTCCGAGAAACCGATTGGGCTCGACATCGAGCGCGTCGGCGAGCTATGGCAGCACGTGCGATTCTTCCCGCTCACCTACGACCGCCTGCAGCTCATCGAAGACGAACCGGGCGGCGAACCCCCCAGCGCGGATCAGATGGCCTCGGGACGAGCGACCCAGCTCTGGATCGGACTCGCCCGTGCCGCGCTCGTATCTGACACGTCCAATCCAGCCGCATCGCGCGATGAAGCCGACGATAGCACCGCGCTCGAGCCGGCGACCGTCGCCCGCGCAATCGACGAGCACCAGCGCGAGGAGGCGTACGACCAGGTCATCGTTGGCTACTTGCTCCAGATTGGGGAAGAGCTCAAGACCGCCGAGGGGCCCGAAGCGGCGGGATTGCAGAAGCGCGTGTCGCGTCTGGTCGGATCGCTCAAGGAATCGACGCTCGAGCGGCTTCTCGAGATGGGAGGAGACAAGGGACAGAGGCGGAGATTCCTCCTCGACGCTTCGCAGGGGATCACCGTCGAAGCTGTAATCGACCTGGTGAAGGCGGCATCCGCTGCCGAGGGACAGACAGTTTCTCACTCGATGCTGAGAATGCTGTCGAAGCTCGCGCATCACCCGTCGTCGGGCGGACCGCGCGCCAAGACCGACCCGTCGATTCGGGACGTGATGCGCCGCCTCGTCGACGACTGGACCCTCGACGACCCCAACCCCGAGGCGTATCGCCAGGTGCTCGAGAGCATGTCCAGCTCCAGAAGTTCCGCACCAAAGCCGTCGCGCACCGCGGTCCCCACGGAAATCGAGCCCGAGCGGATGGTTCAAATCGCGATCGAAGTGGGCGGCATGGGGCCGCAGGTCCGCGAGGCGATGCTTGACCTGTGCAAAGCCGGTCGCGCCGAGATTTTGCTCGACCTGGTCGAGCGCGCGCCCAGCGAAGAGGCAGGCGCACCGGTTTGGGAATTCCTCCAAGGCGAGCGCATTCTCGAAACTCTTCTCCAGCAGCAGCGCGTCGACATGCCACTGGTCGCGCGGTTCGTGAGGCGCATGGGAATCGGCACCGTGCCGACCCTGCTCTCCGCTTCCGCCGTCTTTGACGACGCAAAAACCCGAGCCCAGTTCTACGACATCCTTCAGTCCCTGGGCGACGACGTGGGCGCGACAATGGCGGAGCGGATTCCGGAATCCCCACCCATGATCCAGCGTGAGCTGCTGGCCCAGCTCGGACGGCTTGGCGCCCTGCCCGCCGGGTTTTCCGCGCGGAGCTACCTCGAGAGCGAAGAGGCATTGGTCCGCCGCGAGGCCGTGAGACTCCTGCTTCGCAACGCCGCTGAGCGTGACGAGACCATCATGAGCGCGCTTTCGGACCCCGACGACAGAGTCGTTTTTGCCGGCCTTACGATTGCGCAGGATAAATGTCCGCCCGCCGGAATCGAGCTGATCAGGCAGCGAGTCGATCGCGGCGAGCTCGACTCGCAGCTCCGCACGCTGGGAATCCGGATAGTCGCCCAGCAGCGCACACCCTCGACACTCGCCTGGCTTCTGACCCTTCTAGTTACCGAGGCTCACTGGCCGAGAAAGCCGAAGCTCCGCGCGTCGACACCGGAAATGCTGGCTGCGCTCACCGTGGTTGCGACGTATTGGCTGGACGACCCCGCGGCGGAAACCGTTGTCAGACTCGCCGGACAGAGTAGAGATCCCGAGGTGCGGGCAAAGGTGGCGCGCGGCCGAGGAACGACCACTCCGGGGAAGGACTCCAGGAATGAGTGATCCGATCCGGTTTCTCGTGTCATTCGGGCAAGCCGTCTCGACGATGGCTCTGTACAACGAAGGACATCCAGCGCGCGAGCGCGCCGTGGACAGATCGTTCCGCTGCCTCCAGGACCTCCAGCAGCACGACACCAATCCGCGGTTCTCTTTTCTCGGCGAAGAGACGATTTACCAGGAGACCGCGCTTCGCGAGCTCGGCGACTGGGAATGGGGAACGCGTCTGGCGCATGCCGGTGTGCAGCGAATTGAGCTCGACACCAACGTCACCCGTGAGCAGTACGAAGAGTTTCTGGAGGAGATGATGGCCCGCATCACTCTCTCCGTCATCGACACGTCGGAAGCCAGGACCAGCCGCCCCACCGGGATCAAGGTTGGCGCGCTCGGCATACGGGGCGAGACAAGGGAGCTGCAGGAAACGCTCGATGCTCCCGCGCCCATCGCCACGATCNNCGGCGAGGAAGCCGCATCGATTCAGTCGATGCACCGGGAGGTTCAGGAGCGCGGGAAGCTGCCTCTGGCCGAGGCGGAAGCCGTCGTGCGCTCACTCTCGATGGCGATGCACGGCGATCAGGAGATGATACTGCCCCTGCTCCAGCTCAGGGAGTTCGACGAATACACGACCACGCATTCACTCAACGTCTCGGTACTGGTAATGGGACTGGCGGAGTCCCTGGGACTGGCGCAGCAGGACGTTCGCACGTTCGGAATCGCGGGCTTGCTGCACGACCTCGGCAAGGTGCACATCCCGCAGGATATTCTCAACAAGCCGGGCAAGCTCACGGACCAGGAGCGGCAGGTGATGCAGCAGCACCCGGTCGCGGGTGCGAAAATGATCATCGAAAGCGGGCGCCGTCTCGACCTTGCCGCGACGGTGGCGCACGAGCACCACATCATGATCAATGGCCAGGGTTATCCGACGCAGCACTTCCGCCGCGATTGCCACAAGGCGAGCAAGCTGGTTCACGTGTGTGATGTTTACGATGCGCTGCGGACGCGGCGCCCCTATCGGGACGCGTGGGAGAGCGAGCGTGTGCTCACGTACCTCGAGGAGCGGGCCGGAACGGAATTCGAGCCGGAGGCCGCGACTACCTTCGTGAGTTTAATGCGCAAGGTGGATAGCGGAATTCAGCGGTCGCCGATGCCCCCGGCGAATGGTGCCGAGCCTGCCATTTCGCCAGTCGAAAACAAGGGCGATTCCGCGCCTCCAGGCGCGCCTCCCAAGCCCCCCGAAGGGTCGCCCTAAGGCCTTCCCCCCGACCCCCACGTAACGATGCGTCGGTACCGACGCATTCTGCGTTGCCTCCGCCACCAACGCTCGTCAATGATGGAAGGGGAACGAGAGAGAGATTCGCAAAGGTGTGATCACCTGCACCTAATCAGGTGATAAGCGGTTGGAGTGAAAAAGGGACGTCCAGAGACGTCCCTTTTTCATTTTCAACAGTCTCTCTCTAGCTTGGACGGGCCCGGGACCTCCCCCCGGGCCGTGATCCACGCTTTTCCAGGAGCGGCTTGTCGAAGAGCATCTGCGGGGGCGTTCGGGCCAGGCCCGATGCATCGAGCCATTTCTCGAGGCCATTCGCCAGCGCCTGCTGATCCGACTTGCCGAGGGTATCGAATCCCTCGATCAGATCTGTCTGGATCACGCGCTTCGATCTCTTCACGAGGCTCGCGCCCGGCCGCGTAAGGCGAAGCACGGCGCGGCGGCCGTCGGTCGGGTCGGGCGTCCGCGTCACCAGCCCCTTCGTGATCAGCTGACCCACGACCTGCGACACGGTGCTGTGTGTCGTCATAGTGACCGCCGCGAGATCCTTGACTGACTGATCGGGGACCTGGCCCAGCTCCCTCAGCACGAACAACTGTGCCGCGCTGATGTTCAATTCGCGCTCGACAGCCTCGGCCGCGGAGCGAAGACCACGCACCATGCGCCGCACCGCATTGAGCGCGCGAGAGAGGTCCGGCTGTCTTTTTTTCTTCGGCTTCGGCATGAGAGACCCGTGACGGGTTCGAATCTCGGTTATCCGAGTTGGAGTCCGAGGAGAATCCGGACTTCAGAACTAATGTAGTGCCGACCTGCGCAGCAGAGCCAGGCGACGTTCGCCCCCAAAAAAACGCCCCTCCTCCCCTGGAGCGATACGGTCGGCGAGAATTGACCACCGTCGCTCTTGACGGCAGTCCGCCTAACGGTAGACTCTATCCCTGACACAGGCTCCTGCTGCCGCAGAAAGCACAGCCCGGCCCCCGGAAGTTCCAGTTGGCGAAAGTCTTACCGAATACCCGAGATGCGATTACTGGCGATGGGGATATCTCTCGGTAGGGACAAGCCTGTGTACCAAACTTTATCCGCCTTGACACGACGGCTCGAGCACTTTGCCGTCCGCAGGACTCCGCGGCACTTCGCCGCGGAGTGATCGTCGGGTTATAGCGACCCGGAATCGGAGGAAAGATGACCCATGGTTTTGTGAGAAGGACGCTTCGACTGGCACTCGCAATGGCGATATCGCTGTTATGGTACGCCAGTCCAGCAGCGGCACAGGATGCAGGAACGATCAGTGGCCGCGTCGTCGACGCAACCTCGCGAGCGCCTATACCGCTCGCGCAGATTCAGCTCGTCGGAACAACTCGCGGTGCCACCACGGGCGACGACGGCACGTTCCGGATCGCGGGAGTCCGGCCGGGACAGTACCAGGTGCGTGTCCTACGCCTCGGGTTCACAGCGTCCGGGGAGAGGACGGTGCAAGTGACAGCCGGGAGTACGAGCCAGGTCGACTTCACGCTCAGCCCGACGGCGGTCAGCCTCGAGCAGGTAGTAACCACAGCGACGGGCGAACAGGAGCGGAAGCGCGAAATCGGATCGGCCGTCGCGACGCTGCAACCGACCACCGACCAGATTACAAGCGCTCAATCAGTGAGCCAGCTACTCACCGGAAAAGTCTCCGGGGTGGATGTCGGCCAGGCCGGCGGTACGGTCGGCGGGCCCTCGCGCATTCGAATCCGGGGCGCCAATTCGATTTCNNATTTCGCTGGGCAACGAGCCGCTGATCATCGTCGACGGAATCAAGTTCAACAACAGCGTCGGCCAGGACAACGTTAGCGGTGCGACCACGATCGGCGTAGGTGGCCAGGTGCCTTCTCGTTTCAACGACATCAATCCGGAAGACATCGAGACCATGGAGATTCTCAAGGGCCCGGCGGCAGCCGCGCAGTATGGTACGGCCGCTGCCAACGGTGTCATCCAGATCACGACCAAACGTGGACGCACTGGTGCGGCCCGGTGGAACACCTTTCTTGAAGGCGGCCAAATCAAGGATGTAACCGCTTATCCGGCGAATTTCGCCCAGACCGGGACGACTTTGGTCCCCATCGGCACCAGCCCGGCCGGCTCGCAGACAGGATTCTGCGATCTCGACAGCCAGACGCTCGGAATCTGCACCCCAAATGCTGGCGGACTGGCGTCTTTCAATCCGCTCGAGCAATTCAGCCCGTTCATCACCGGCCATCACGGGGCTTACGGAGCGAGCGTCACCGGCGGGACCGACCAGGTCACGTATTACGTCTCGGGTAACTTCGACAAGCAGCAGGGTGTTTTCGAGATAAATACCGAGAATCGCGCATCGGGACGCGCCAATCTTTCCGTTCAGCTACGGGATAACTGGAACGTGCAGATCGGCACCAGCTACCTCGCTGATCACCTGCGCCTGCCACAGAACGACAACAACATTCTCGGCATCCTTCCTGGCGGTCTCCTTGGTGGCACGGCGGACAACGCCGCGCATGGGTACCTCGCCGGTCAGACTCCGCAGGATATTTTCGCGATCGATACGCGGCAGGACACCCAGCGCTTCGAGAACACCATCAACACCTCCTATCAGCCGCTTTCGTGGCTGACGGCGACGGGTGTGGCAGGACTCGACTACCTCAACAGATACGACAGCGAGCTGGTTCCACCGAACAAGGTGTTCTTCGGTGATCTGCCCGAGGGACAGCGGCAGTCGAATCCGTTCTCGATCTATAACTACACGGCAAACGGAACTCTCTCGGCGGCCTTTACACCGTTCACGGGAATCAAGTCGACCACGAAGGTCAGTGGCCTGTTCAGCAAGGAGCTCGTACGGGGCACCCTTGCATTCGGAGCATCGCTGCTCGGCGGAACTGGCTCGCTGAACGGCGCTAGTGCCCGCTTCGCCGTCGGTGAGACAAATACGGATAACAAGACCGTGAGCGCCCTGGTGCGCGAAGATCTTGCTTTCCGGGACCGTATTTTCTTCAGCGCCGCGCTGCGTAACGACAAGAACAGCGCGTTCGGGCAGAACTTTGGCAGCATCAACTACCCGTCGTACACACTGTCCTGGGTGGTGAACGAGGAGCCGTTCTTCCCGAAGACCAACTGGGTCAGCTCATTGAGATTGCGCGCCGCGAACGGACGATCCGGCCAGAAGCCGAACTTCCGCGACGCGATCACGTTCTTCAACGCCCAGACGGTGATGGTCAACAGCGCCGACGTTCCGGGAATTACCGTCGGCGGAACGGGCAACATAGACCTGCGTCCCGAGCGCTCCAGGGAAACCGAGCTCGGATTCGACGCGGGCTTTCTCGGGGAGAGGCTCGGACTCGAGGTAACCCATTACGACAAGCGAACTGACGATCTTCTGATCGCGGTGCCGCTTCCTCCATCTCTCGGCCTGACGAGCACTCAGTTCAAGAACCTCGGAATCGTCAGCAACAAGGGCTGGGAGTACCAGGTCAACGCCAAGGTTCTGGACCGTGATCCTGTTGCTTTCAACCTGACGCTCTCTGCATCGACCAACGACAACAAGGTGATCTCCCTCGGAGAGATCAGCCCGGGAGTGCCGGTTCCGCCCATTATCTTCGGCAATCAACAGCACCGGGTCGGAGTGGCGCTGGGTAGCTACTTCGGTAGAAGCGTAACGTTCAACGACGCCAACGGAGACCACATCATCGCGGAATCCGAAATCGCCGTGTCGGACACCGAAGTCTATCTCGGAAATCCGCTGCCGAAGCAGCAGCTGTCTGTTAGCCCCGAGCTCACGCTGTTCAAGTTGCTGCGCGTCTCGGCGCTGATCGACCACAAGGGTGGTTACAAGTTGTTCGACTTCACGCGCCGGTTCCGTTGTGCCTTCGGCGTTTGCGAGGAGGCGTTCAACAAGAACGCGTCGCTCCAGGATCAGGCGGCCAACATCGCGATCAACTTTGGCACGGATGCTCTGTACGTGGAAGACGCGACATTCACCAAGCTTAGAGAGCTCTCTTTCACGCTCATAGCGCCTGAGAGTCTGAGGCGAATGGTCGGCGGAAGGGCGATGGAGGTGAGCATCGCGGGTCGGAATCTTCACACCTGGACCAAGTACAAGGGATTCGACCCTGAGACCAACTCGGAGCCAGGCGGGAATTTCAGCACCTCGGATTTCCTGACGCTTCCTCCCACACGGTCGTGGACGGCACGTGTCAGTATCAGCTTCTGACCTCAGCTTACCTCCTTCAACGAGATAAAATAAATGCTGGATACATACATTTTGCGGCGCCGAATGGCGCTCGCGCTCCTGGCAGCGACTGTTTTGACGGTCGGCGTCGTGGCGTGCAATTCGGACAAACTTCTGAAAGTGACGGATCCGGACGTCGCGCTCCCGGGCGCGCTGGCGGGCGTGGGCGCTCTGCCTACTTTGCGTGCCGGAGCGATCGGGAACTTCGGGGTCGCTTACAATGGCGATCAATCCGTCTCTGACGAAGAGCAGGTTGATCTGTCTGCATTGTTGTCCGACGAATTCATCAATACCGAGACTTTTCCAACGCGCATCGAGATCGATCAGCGCGCGCAGCAAGTGGTGAATCAAAGTCTGCTCGGTACGTTCTTCGACCTGACACGGGCTNNACACGGGCTCGAGCCTCATCAGAGTTCGCGATCAGGAACTTCGAGGCGCTTGCCAAGACCGCCGACGACAGCACTGGGTATCCCGAGATGCTTTCGCTCAACGCGCTCGCCTATGTGCTGTTCGCCGAAAACTATTGTGGGGCGGTGCCGGTGAGCACGCAGAACGCCGACGGTTCCTTCACTTTCGGCGCCGCCGAGACTAGGGCCACGCTCCTCGACAGCGCACTCAACAAGACCAACAAGGCACTTGGGATAACGAGCTCGTCCTTGACGGATGAGTTCAAATTCCTCGCGCAGGTAACCAAGGGTCGTGCGCTGCTGGACAAAGGTGACTACCCCAACGCGGCTGCGGCCGTCGCCGGAGTGCCGACGACGTTCCAATACAACTATCAGCACTCCGCGAGTACAAGCCGTCAGAACAATGGCGACTGGGGTCTCACTGTCAGCGTAGGCCGCTTCGGGGTGGCGGACCGTGAGGGTGGAACTGGGCTTCCCTTCCAGTCCGACGGTGCCGCTGACCCGCGAGTCGCCGATACTCTTGCAAATCGTCCTGGCACCACCAACCCGACCAAGGGTTTCGACGGAGCGACCGACCAATTTGTGCAAATGAAGTATCCTGACCGTGGGTCGCCAGCGACGATCGCCGACGGCATCGAAGCCCGACTGATCGAGGCGGAAGCAACTCTCAAGGCCGGAGACCCGGCAGGCGCACTGACCGCTCTGAATGCGCTGCGGAGCGATGCCGCTGTGCTCGCGTTGCGTGGCTATCCGGCGGGCTCGCTGCCGCCCCTCACGCTGCAGGTGGGAACCACCGCGCAAGTCGATCAACTCTTCAAGGAAAGAGCTTACTGGCTCTTCCTGACGTCGCACCGGCTTGGGGATCTGCGTCGTCTCATCTGGCAGTACGGGCGTACAGCTAACTCCGTATTCCCGATCGGTGCCTACTACAAGGGCGGAAACTACGGTACGGATGTGAATTCGCCGGTCCCGCAACAGGAACAGAACAATCCACAGTACGTTGCCGGGTCGTGCAAACAGGACGAACCCTAGAGCCTGAACGGCGGGCAAAAGCAAAACTCCGCTGCGAGAGAGAATCCTCGCAGCGGAGTTTTTTTGTCCGGTCTCGATCAGTTTATCCCCGAGGCTTCCCAGGTGTGAATGTAGATGACGCCGGCCCCGGCATTCGTTCCCTGAGACACCGTGCCGCGGATGCCACCCAGCAATTCGACACTCTGGATGGAGCCGGTGGAGAGATCACGCAGAACTGCGAAATCGATGATTCTCGCGCCGTCAACGAGAATGAGAGGCGTGTCCGCACCCGCGATTGCAATCGTGCTTCGTCCGCGGCGGGTCCGGACCTCTTTCGGACGGCCGAACTGGTCCTCGGAGAATTCGTATTGTCGCGCGCGCCTGCGGAGCAAATCCCAGGCGTTGGTGGACGGGGAGCGGGAGATCTCTTCCGCGCTGATGACATCGACGCGGTTGCTGGCGACGTCAGACGGAGGCGGTGGTGGGGTGCAGCCAGAGAGGGACACGAGACCAACTGTGCCGGCGAACGCGATCAATCCCAGCTGACGCATTCCAGCCTCTTGGGAAGCAGGAGAAGTACTGCGTTCAACGTACTGCGCGGCACGCCGGATTGCCAGCAAAAAACGCTAGGCCTGCAACGGTAAGTGACCCGGGTGGGTTTCGAACCCACGACCTACGGATTAAAAGTCATAGCCAACTCATTAGCCCAGTGCGAATGAGGTCAAATAAGATCGGTTCTCTCAAGGCCTTTGTGCGGTCGAGTCCCTTACGGTGCAGATGTGATTGACTGTGTTCTGGCGCGGTTGGCACAAAATTCGGCACACGGTATCGCCACACGCGGTTGCTCGGTTTCGGCACAACACATCACAGTTCGGTACTAGCGCCGTGTGGCTCCCGCGCGGACCTCTTGGTTAACCCCGCACCGGTCAGCCGCCGCGTTTGACCAGGGAATGCCGAGTTTCTCAGTGCGGATTTCGCTGCGGCGAGGGCGGGCCGCCCCGGGCCCTCTGGATTGCCGCAAGCGCGCCCTCCGCCTCGGCCATTCGTGGATCCAGCCGCAGCGCCGCACGGAACTCCGCTTCCGCCAAATCGAGCTGGCGCCGCTGCGCGAAGAACACGCCGAGCACGAGGTGATTGCCCGGCCGCTCGGCGTTGTAGCGCTGGCTCGAAACGAACTCTGCGGCCGCGGCATCGAACGCGCGCCGCTGATCGGCGCTCTTCAGTGAATCGGCAATCGGCGCCAGCAGCCAGGCCGCGCCCTGGCGCACGGCGCGGGTGCTATCGGCGAGCATCAGCACGCCGAGTGCCAGCCGCTGCGAGACGCCGAAGCTCTCCGCGATCTGCAGCGCCGCGAGGCGAACGAGTGGCCGGCTATCGTGTGACCACGAGCGTGCCGCCTGCAGCGTGATCGAGCCCGGGTGTTCGGCGAGTCGGCCGAGTGCGGAAGCGCGCACGAACCATGGCTCGGTGGAGTCATTGGCCACACGGACGAGTGAGTCGTTCGCGCTGGGGTCGTGCCGGTCGTCGGCCGCGAACGCGCCGGCGAAGCGCTGAAATCCCGGCGCCGGACTGGAATACCAGGCACGGATCTGCGCAGCGGCCCAGCGTGCGTCGCGATTCGTGTGGCACGCGTTGCAGGCGTTCGGGACACCGATGACCGCTGTGAGATCCGGCCGCGGGATGCGCATGCTGTGATCCTGACGCGGGTCGACCTGCATGTACGTGGTCGCCGGCATGTGGCAGGATGCGCACGTCGCGCCGGGACCGGCGGCGAGGTGATGATGGTGCGCGGTCGTGTCATACTTCGCCGCGAGGTGGCACTGTGTGCAGACCCGATTGCCGGGGAGGCGCAATTTTGCCGAGTGCGGATCGTGACAATCGGAGCAGGTCACTCCGAACGCGTACATCTTGCTCTGCAGAAACGAGCCGTAGTTGTAGACCTCGTTCTTCTGCTGACCGTCCGGATGGTACAGGTCGGAGATGATGAGCGGGATGTAGTAGTCGAACAAGTGCGCGCCTGCCGTGTAGCCATCGGCGATGTGCACGCGGCGGGCGTGGCACTGGGCACACGTCTCGATCTCGTGATCGGTGCGGCGCGGCGCGCTGCGATAGGGAATTCCCGACGTCGAATCGGTGGTCCAATGCACGGCACGACGCTCGGTGAGCCGCGCTTCGAGTCCATCGTCGTGCCAGAAGAGGTGTCGTAACCAGGCGGGATAGCGCCCCCACCGTGCGTGCCGCGAGCCAGGGCCATGACACGCTTCGCACGCCACGTTGATTTCGGTGAACAACGTGCGGAACTCATTGGTGCGCTCGTCGTAGCCCTTTCGGAAGGCCGTCGAATGACAGTCGCCGCAATTGGAATTCCAGTTGTACTGACTCCCCGTCCAGTGGAGCTCGCCCTGTGGTCCGGCGTCGTGGCCAGGCGTGAGCGAGAACCAGCGTTGCCCGCCCTGGACTGCGGGGCGGGCGTCCCAAGCGACGGTGAGCGCCTGCACACGGCCACCGGTGAGCTCCACGAGATACTGCTGGAGCGGATAGACACCGAACGTCCAGCGGATCTCGTAATCGTGCAGCGCGCCGTCTTCGCCGTCGGTGTTCACGTAGTAGCGATCGCCGCGGCGGAAGAACGTCGACGTGACGGCGCCGCTCGTGAAGCGCGTGGCGTCGAACCGGCCGAGCACCGTGCCAAGCTTGGCCTCCTGCATGGCGGCGGCGTGCTGCGACGATTTCCAGGACGCGTCCTCGGCGGCGTGGCACGAGGCGCACGCCTTGGCGCCGACGAACTCGGCGCGCGGCGCTTCAGCGGCCTGGGTTGCCTGTTGCCAATGCCGGGCGACGGCGAAGGCCGCCAACGCGATCGCGATCAGGACGACGGCGGCCGCCGTGACGACCCAGAAGCGCGTGTTCGATGGCATCCCTAGCAAGTAATGTGAATCTGTCGCTCGTGACTAGTGTAGCGCCTCATAAGGCGACACGGCGACAAATCGATAAGCGGCCACATGCTACCCGACGTGTCTGGCGGAACGCGCCACAGCGCCGCAATTTCGCGAATCGATCCGTGCCGTGCGCGTCACAACTAACGCACGTTCGCGCCCCTTCCACCTTGTCTTGGAGCCGCCCGTGCCCACATTCGCCGCAAATCGTTTTCGCGCGCTCGCCATCGGCCTACTGGTCGCCGCGGCACCAGTCGCTTTGCCCGCGCAGGTGACGACGCTGCCGAGCGAGACGCCGGCGAAGCTCGTGCCGACGAACGATGGCTTCGACCACACGCGGCGCGACGTCATGATCCCCATGCGCGACGGCGTGAAGCTCCACACCGTCATCCTCGTGCCGAAGGGCGCGAGCCGAGCGCCCATCCTGCTCACGCGCACGCCGTACAATGCCTCCGACCTGACGACACGCGCGCAGAGTTCGCACCTGGGGCCGATTCTCACCGGATACGACAACGCCACCGATGTCATCGTGGAAGGTGGCTACATCCGTGTGGTGCAGGACGTGCGAGGCAAGTACGGCTCCGAAGGTGATTACATCATGAACCGACCGTTGCACGGGCCGCAGAACCCCACGATGGTCGATCATGCCACCGATACCTATGACACGATCGACTGGTTGGTGAAGAACATCCCCGAGACCAACGGCAAGGTCGGTATTCTCGGCATCTCCTACGACGGTTTTCTGCCGTTGATGGCCCTGGTGAACCCGCATCCCGCGCTCAAGGTCGCGGTGCCGATGAACCCGATGGTCGACGGCTGGATGGGTGACGACTGGTTCCACAACGGCGCCTTCCGCCAGCAGAACATGCCGTACATCTACGAGCAAGACGGGACGCGTGACAATTCGGCAAAGTGGTGGAGCACGCACTACGACGACTACGACATGTTTCTGCAGGCGGGCTCGGCAGGCGAGCTTGGGCGGCGGCGCGGGCTCGAGCAGGTCGGCTTCTGGCGCAAAGTGCTCGCGCACCCCGCATACGACGCATTCTGGCAGGACCAGGCGATGGACAAGGTGCTCGCGGCGCAGCCACTCAAGGTGCCATTGATGCTCGTCCACAGCCTCTGGGACCAGGAGGACATCTACGGCGACATCGCCGTCTACAAGGCGCTCGAGCCGAAGGATACGAACAACGACAAGGTCTTCCTCGTCCTCGGCCCGTGGCATCACGGCCAGGAGATCGAGGACGGCTCATCGTTAGGCGCGCTCAGGTTCGAGAGCAACACGTCGCTCACCTTCCAGCGCGAGGTGCTGCGCCCGTTCCTCGATCACTACCTGAAAGACGACGCGCCGAAGGCCGACGTCGCGCCCGTGACTGCTTTCGAGACCGGGACCAACACGTGGCGCCGGCTGACGGCGTGGCCAGCCGGGTGCGCAAGCGGGTGCACCGTGCGCGCAACACCGCTTTATCTGCAGCCGCGCCTCGGGCTGGCCTTCGCTGCGCCTGACGCTGGCGGTCCCGCGTACGACGAGTACGTCTCCGATCCGGCGAAGCCCGTACCGTTCCGCGCGCGCCCCACGCGCCCCGTCGGCTACGACAACGGCCTGACGTGGCCCGAGTGGCTCGTCGACGACCAGCGCGAAGCGTCGGGACGCCCCGACGTCCTCGCCTTCACATCGGATGCGCTCGCCGAGCCGGTCAAGATCAGCGGCCAGGCCATCGCCAACCTCGTTGCGTCGACCGACGGCACCGACGCCGACTGGGTCGTGAAGCTGATCGACGTTTACCCCGACGAGGTCGCCGCGCAGCCCGCGATGGGCGGCTATCAGCTCATGGTTGCCGCCGACATCTTCCGCGGCCGCTATCGCGAGAGCTTTGAGACGCCGAAGCCGATCGAGGCGAACAAAGCGCTGCCGTATCGGTTCGCGCTGCCGACGGCGAACCACGTGTTCCTACCGGGTCACCGCATCATGGTCCAGGTGCAATCGTCGTGGTTCCCGCTCTACGACCGAAATCCGCAGTCGTTCGTGCCAAACATCTTCTGGGCGAAGCCCGCAGACTATCGGAAGGCGGTGCAGCGGATCTATCACGCGCCGGGGCAGACGAGCTACGTGGAGCTGCCGGTGGTCGTTGCGCGGTGAGGCCGCGTGCGGCGCCCGGAACCCCGCTTCAGTCATTTCTGCTCGGGTAGAAGGAACTCCAATCTGGCCGCTCCTGCGGAGATCAGCCCGGCGCCCAGTCGACCCTTTATTCCGTCGTTTTGCCGTCGA